>CAYTFG010000006.1:27778-47026 GCA_964436925.1 uncultured Bacteroides sp.
GCATCACAAGGATGCTACACTGGAACACTTGTTATCGCCTGATTATTATAATTCAAGGTCTACATTGGTTGAATCGGAGTATTCGGGCGAAAGCGATTTTAAATAAACTAAGTTAAAGACTATCTTTCTTGAGAACAAATTGCTGCAACAGTTTGTTACCAAAGTGAGTATATGGAATAGATGATATTTTGTAACACTAAAGCGGAAATGTTACAAAACGAACGTCAAAGAATGGAGTGGTAGCAGTCCCTTTCTGCCACTCCATTCTACTTTTTTTGTGCCTGCGGGTGTCCTTGGAATTAGGGAAGTTTAAAATTCTTTCAAAATGGTCGTTAAAAATGGGAAAATGCATTTATTTCGCCCAAATGATGTGAAAATGAAAGACTAAATGCTATATTTTGCCGAAAATGTCTAATTTATTGAGAATAAATGATTAAATTTGCATATCTGATTTAATGAGGTAGCTAATAGGCAATTGCTTGAAGATTAGATACACAACGATAATAACCACAATTACAAATATATTTTTTAATTACTAAATTTATTAATGCTAATGTATCATCTACTACGTAAGTTACTGGTAATGAGCTGCGCGCTTGTTATCGGCGTGACTGCATTGGCACAAGCTCCGACGCCCGAAGCGGGTGTTGTGCGCGTGAAAGTCCAAACACAAGTGGCTAAGACACTTGGGACTAAGGCACGTCGTGCGGCAAAGGGTCGATTGACTACGTCGGTTGATGCTCTTGATGCATCCCTCAAGGAAATCAAGGGTGTTGAGCTTAAGCCATGTTATCCGCCAAACCCGAAGTATGCTGCTGAGCGTGCCAAGTATGGTATTGACCAGTGGTATGAGGTCGTATTTGATCAATCGGTAGATCCACGTGAAGCTGCTCGTGTCTTGGAGGGAACTCCGGGTATCGAAAAGGCAAATGTGAAGGTACCGATGGTTCTCTATGACAACCCCAAGAGTTATCGCACTTTTGATGCAAGCAAAGTTACTGCAAAAGCTAACACAAGTGTTCCCTTCAATGACCCTCGTTTGTCAAGCCAATGGCACTACTACAACGATGGTTCAATGACGGGCTCTGTTGCAGGTTCTGACATCAATCTTTTTGATGCTTGGAAGATTACTACCGGTTCGCCCAATGTTATCGTGGCTATTGTTGACGGTGGTATTGATTATACCCACGAAGATTTGGCTCAAAACGTACTCCTCAACGAGGCTGAGCTAAATGGAACAACCGGTGTCGATAATGATAATAACGGTTATATAGATGACGTTTACGGGTGGAACTTCTGTACCAACTCGGCAGTTATCTATCCTCACCAACATGGTACTCACGTTGCCGGAACGGTAGCTGCTGTAAACAACAACGGTATCGGTGTGTGTGGTGTTGCCGGTGGTAACGGTTCTAAGGACTCAGGTGTGCGCTTGTTGTCTTGCCAGGTATTTGATTCTCGTTCAGGTACCAGCGAAGGTGACTTTGCTGCAGCTCTCATCTATGCTGCTGAGCGTGGTGCATCTATTGCACAATGTTCATGGGGATGGAGCACTGACGGCTATTATGAACAAGACGTGATTGATGCAATACGTTACTTCACCAACATGGCTCGTAGCGAATCAATGACCGGTGGCCTTTGTATTTTTGCTGCAGGTAATGATGGTGCTACCGGTAAGTTCTATCCCGGTTGCATGGATGAAGTGTTGTGTGTGGGTGCAATGAGCGCCGACAAGACAGCTGCTTACTATTCTAACTATGGTTCATGGGTAGACGTTATGGCTCCCGGTGGTTTGATGGACTCTGGTGACAACTGGGGTGTGTTATCAACTCTTCCGGGTAATACTTACGGCTGGAATGAGGGTACTTCAATGGCTTGTCCTCACGTTTCAGGTATCGCTGCTCTCATCTTGTCTAAGTATGGTAAGGAAACGCTTACTCCTGAAATCTTGCGTAACCAAATCGAGACAACTGTAAATGATTTCTACACTTACAATCCCGGTAAGGAAGGTCTTTACGGTACAGGTTTTGTAAACGCTGCCAAGGCTTTGGAATTTGGTGATGAGACTGCACCTTCTAAGGTTACACAGATTACAACATCGCCTGCTCAAGATAACATCACCGTTGAATGGGTAATCCCTGCATCGGCTTATGACAATGTGCATCACCACATTATCTATTATTCAACCGAGCCGTTCACTGCCGATGATTATTCTAAGGCATCTTCGGTGGTTGTGGACACTAAGTTCAACACTTCAGGTGAGACTGTGAGCCATGTGCTCGACAACTTGTCGGCTATGACTCAGTATTATATTGCTATTCAAGCTGTTAATCGTTATGGTAACGCTTCTGAATTGTCGGAAGTGGTAACTGCACGCACTAATGCAGGTCCTAAGATGACTATCAGCAAGAAGTCATTGACCATGAAGCTTAATAATGGTACAGTGACTCCTGCAACGTTCAACATCGGTAACACTGATGAGGGCTTGTTGCGCTGGAGCTATCGCACAACGACTTCTAAGGCTACATTGTCGTCTTATGCAATGAACAACAGCGCTACATTGTCGCTTGCTCCTTATGCAGGTACATTTGGTGCTGAGCGAGTAGCAACTTACTCGGTTGTGCGTGATGATGACTATGTGCGTGATGAATATCCCAAGACTTTTGCTCAATATGAATCTCTATATGCACGCATTGGTGACACTGACTTGAGTGTATCTAATTCAATGGCTCAGAACTTCACTGTGGATGCTTCTACTTATCCTGACGGTTTCAACCTAACGGCAGTAAACATCCAAGGTGCATACGGTAAATCGCCTGTAATCGAGATTTACAAGGGCTCTAACGGCTTCAATGCTTCTAACCGTCTTTGCTCGTTCACTCCAACATATTTCTATTATGGTGGTAACATGACTCTTCCCGAGCAATACCAATTTGAGGCAGGTGAAAGCTTCTGGGTAGTTGTTCACTTTGATGCTGCCAAGCAAGATGCCGTTTATCCTTTGGGTATTGCTAAGGGTAACAGTGAAGCTGCTTCTAATGCATTGATGTCTAATGACTTGGGTAAGACTTGGACTAAGCTTAGTGAAGTTTTGCGTTCAACAAGCTATTCTTCGTTGACTAACCCCACATGGACCATCCGTGCTATCAGCGCTAACCCTGACTGGTCAGACTTTATTACTCTAAATCCTGCATCAGGTACAGTTAAATATAATGATACTCAAGCTGTTGAGGTTTCTACTAACGGACAAATGCTTTGTAACGGTAGCTATGGCTTCAACATCTACTTTGATACTAACGAGAGCGAGGCTAACACGTTGAAACTCCCTGTTACATTGACTGTTTCAAATATGCCTGCCGAACTTAAGTTCAACAAGGTTGTTAACTTCGGTTCGTTGCTCGTGGGACAAAGCAAGACTCTCACTGTAGAGGTGTTCAATAGCGGTTACGGTGGCTTCTCGGGAAGCGCCTACAGTGCCGGTATTTATTCAAGCAAGATTTCTTCAAGCTCAGAACACTTTGCAGGTCCTGATTACTTGTCGGCAGGTTTCCCTGCACGTTCTACCACTCAATTTGATGTAACTTACACTCCGAAGGCTGCAGGTAGCCACACCGGTACTATCACTTTCACCGACAAGAGCGGTAACAAGTTCAGCGTGATGGTTCAAGGTGTTGCCACTGACCCCGCTAAGATTGCGGTTGACCCTGCATCTATCAATGTGGGTGAGCTCAATGTTGACGGCACAGCTGTTGAAACTGAGTTTAAGGTGAAGAATGAGGGTAACTACCCATTGCAATTTGTATTCCCCAAATTCTCAAGCGAAGAGATAGATGGTCTCACTGACAGCGACACTCACCGCTATGGTTATTTGTGGACATCTAACCTCAATGGTGACACTTCGTTTGCTTATGACGGCAATCCTGCGCTTGTGGGAGGCACTGATATCACATCATCGTTCAACGATAACACATGGTGGAGCGGTGCTATTTCAACAGGCTTCAAGTTCCCTTACTATGGTAAAGAGTATAGCGAGGTTTACATCACTTCTTATGGTGGTATAGCCATTTCTCCTTATGACGGTAACATGGGCCAATGGCCTGTTTATCCCGGTCACACTTATGTTGCAGGCACAGGCTTGATTTCGGCTTATGGTAGCGAGCTCAAGGTTGGTCCTAACACTAAGATTGAATACGGTAAGCGTGACGGCAAGTTTGTCGTTAACTACAAGGATATTCTTGCATGTGTATATGACAAGCAATACACTCCCATCTCGTTCCACATGACCCTTTCTTCATCGGGTGACATTGAAATCTTCTATGATGACTATGACAACTCTGCTGTGTTCAGCAACGGTCGTGGTCTATACATTGGTATCAATGACCTTGATGATGAAGACCCATTGACAATCACATCGTCTGATATCGCTAACCAAAGCTGGACTACAGATGATGAAAAGACTGCTGAAGGTGAGCGTTATAGCTACGTGAAGACCGGTTCGGCAGTGAAGATTATAGCTCCTGCTGCTAACATTGTTGAAAGTGTTTCTCCTGCTACAGGTCTTGTAGCTCCGGGTGAAAGTGTTGCCGTTAAGGCCGTTCTCCGTGCTAATAAGGACATGAATGCGGGTGCAACTACCACTAACATTGTAGTAAGCTCTAATGACTTGGTTACTCCCACATTGCTTGTACCGTTTAATGCAACAATTGTTGGTGACCTACAACCTGAGCTTTCAATCACTGATAATGCTGTAAACTTCGGTAAGGTGTTCCGCACCGCCGATGCTTCACGCTCGTTGACTGTCAGCAACTCAGGCCGTTCAGCCATGACCGTTACTTCGGTAGCTGTGAAGAATGGCAAGGTATCGGCTACTCTTGACCTTCCCGCTGTTATTGCTGCAGGAGAGGCTAAGGATATCGTTATCACCATGCCTACTGATGTAGAGGGCTCTGTGAACGATGAAATTACCGTGACCACTGACTGTGGCACCAAGACTGTAACCGTTAGCGGTGAGGTTATTGGTTGTCCGGGTGTTGATTTGAGCTACCAAGAGGTGTCTACAATCATTAAATCGGGCGCTTCTGAGGCTTATCCGTTGATTATCTCTAATAATGGTAACGAGGACCTCACTGTGGCTGTTACAACAGGTCAACACTTGTCTTACACTCCTGATTATTCTAAGGCTACTGACGTTAGCTACACTTATGATGCTACGGTTGATAACTCTGATGTAGAGTTCAGCTGGGTAGACATCGTGAGCAACGGTCTTGGCGAGCAGAATAACTTCTCTTACTATTCGGCACATGACTATGTGGCTGTAGACCTCCCATTTGATTTCACTTTCTATGGCAAGTCTTACAAGACTATGTATATCTACAACACAGGTTTCGTGTCATTTACACAACGTTCTGACGAAAAGATGTGGCCTGAGCCTCCGGGTGACTTCCCCGACGGTTCTATCTACACTAACGTGATTGCTCCTTACTGGGGCTTGCACTCAATGGACCAAACCAAGACTGCGGGTACTTATCACTATGAAACCGAGGATCAAGCGGTGGTTTCATTCATGGAATATGGTAACTCTATGAACTTGGGTGTATGCTACCAAGTAATCCTCAATAAAGATGGTTCATTTAAGTTCCAATACAAGGCTGATGAGAGCAACGAAAGCTCTGTAATCTTCTCTACATTTGGTTGCGCAGGTATTTCTAAGGAAGATGCCAGCGGTATCCGCTTGCCCGACCGTTATATTGCGTTCAACAACGCTGTTGAGTTCAGCCCTGTTGTTGAGCAAACTCTTGCTCCGGGTGCTAAGACCACAGCCGACATTAAGGTCGTTGCTGACGTGATGAAGGGTGACTACACTTCTTCAATCAATGTTGCTACCAACGTTCCGGGTAAGGAAAAGATTGTAATCCCTGTAACATTGAATGTAACAGGTGAGGCTAAGCCTGCGTTCAGCGATGATGTTGTTATCGAGCATGCAGCTACTTGGCTATCTAGTGACACTACCGACCCATTGGTACAAATGGGTGCTGCTTATGCCGCTTATGTTGAGGTGAAGAATGAGGGTACTGCTCCATTCACCATCACAAGCGTTGAAAACAATGGCCCTCAAAGCTATGATGACTGGTTTGATGAATATTCTCCAATGTTCACAACATTCTGCTATGCTGAAGGCACTGACTGGGAAACCGGTGAACCTGACGGAAACTATTCATGGCAACAATATAGTGGCCAATCATTCACTGTGGGCACTTCAAGTGTGCGCTTTGCAATTCCTGTATTGAACGGTTCTGAGGCTTGGATGACTCCTGGTGAATACAATGTACCGTTGGTATTCCACCTCTCTGGCGTTAAGGGTGTTACAGAAAAGACCGTTAATGTGAAGTTTGTGGTAACACAGATTCCTCACATGTCGTTGACCGACAAGGAAGTGCGTGTGAGCGGTGTTGCTCCTGAGTATGAAGGCTCTTATGACGTGAAAGTTACCAATGATGGTGCTTATGCGTTGAAGGGTACTGCTTATATTGACCTTACAGGTGTGGGTGAAACCACTACTGATGGTGCAAGCGCTATCGCCATGACTGAGGTGGGTGCTGCAGCATCTTCATTGGAAGTTAAGGGCGCGCTTCAACCGTTTGACGTAAGCTCAACTTCAGATAATGTTCTCAACTTGCCCGAAAAGGGAGAATCTCTTGATTACATAAGAGGTCTCTACTATCCTGCAATGCCTAACAATAACCAAACATATAACTATGGTTCAGGTAATACCTACGGTTCATACAAGGCTGCTACAGCCTATGTTGCTCCCGAAGGCGGTTTCAACATCTCTCACATCTACACCTTGATGAAGGTGGGTAACATCAAAGATGCTGATGTTAATGTAGAGGTGATTACCGGTGATGATTTGGATAACGGCACCGTTATCGGTTCAGGCGTTTACCACATCTCTTCAGTTGAAAACTCTGAAGCTAGTTACCAAATGGTTGTCCCCTTGAAACGTGCTGTTTATGTTCCCGAAGGCCAAGAATTTACCGTTGTGGTTACTTATCCTACAGGTGAAAGCTACCCAACTGTTCTCAGCTTCAAGGAAGAAGCAGTGGTTTCAGAACGTTACCTCGGCTGGATTGACAGCTACGGATGGTTTGATATCGCTTCTATGTTCAAGGAAACCTACGGCTCGCTCGGTTATGTGATTTCATGTCTTGAAACTACCGAAGGTAGCTCTTGGGTTGAACTTCAAGCCGATGGTTCTACATTCTCTATCAATCCTAACGAATCGGCCAACTTGAAGCTTAAGTTTAACGCCTCATCAGCTCCGCTTGAGCAAAACAACAAGGCTATGCTTGTCATCAAGTCTAACGACCCAAGTGCACAAGTGGTTAACCTCCCCGTTTACCTCAGCAAGAACGCTGCTCCTGTAGTTAGCGCCACTTCTTCAACAATCCTCGTTAATGAAGGTGTTGAACAAGACGTAGTATTCACCGTTAAGGATGCCGACAACGATGACTTGTCACTCACCCTCGTTGACAACGGTCAATTGGCACGCCTCGTGAGCGTTGAAGCTCAAGGTGCCGTTACTGCTATCAATGGTAATGAAGCCACCGTTAAGGGCGCTCAAGGTGACGTTACAGTGACTGTGGCTGTTGCTCCCAAGGCAGGTGATGCAGGTAGCTACGCAATGACATTGACCGCTACCGACGTTTACAGCCAAGAAGGCGATGCAACAGTGACCTACACTGTGCAACACGTCAACGGTGCTCCCGTCGCTGTTGAAACTGAGCCCATCACCCTCGCTGTGGGCGGTGTATCGGCTGTCGTTAACTTCAGCGACTTGTTCACTGACCCCGAAGGCGATGATTTGACCTATGAAGTTACGCTCAACGGCTCTGCAGCTCAATTGTACAGCACCGCCAATTCAGCAATCTTTGTTGGTGTTGCCGAAGGCTCTGCTACAGCTGTTGTTACCGCAACCGACCCCTCAGGCGCAAGTGCTCAAAACCAAGTAGTTATTAATGTAGAGAAAGCCAGCGGTCTCAACGACATCACCGTGGCAAGCTCGGTTAAAGTATGGCCAAACCCTGTGGTTGAAACCCTATACGTTAACTGCGGTGACGAATTCTCTCAAGTAACTATCTCACTTGTAGCTATTTCAGGTCAAGTGATTTACTCATCAACCGAAAGCAACCTCTCAGGCTCGGCCCACACCATTGATGTGAGCGCTTATCCTGCAGGCACTTACGTGTTGAGAGTGGAAGCTCAAAACGCGCTCCCCGCATCTTATCTCATTGTAAAAGAATAAGATAGAGGGTAGCCCCCTATATTAAAACTTATCCCCGGCTGAAGCTCGCGCTGTCAGTCGGGGATATTTCTTTTTCTATAAATGGAGTGTAGGGGAGAGCGTCGGGGCTATTTCATAAACACAAAATAAACAGCACCTATGAGGCACACACATGCTGCAACATGATTCCATTGAAACGTGAAGCCCGAGAATGCCAAACGGCTGAAGATGACAAACACTATCAGCGTGATGACCTCTTGCATTACCTTCAATTGCATAAGGCTGAACGGCCCGCCATTGCCCTCAAACCCTATACGGTTGGCAGGCACCTGAAAACAGTACTCCATCAGCGCTATGCCCCACGAAAACAAGATGACCGCATACAGTGGCCAGTTGGCAGAAATCCCTGCCGATTGAAGCTTCAAATGCCCATACCAGGCGCACGTCATGAAGACGTTAGAGACGATGAGGAGGAGGATAGTTCCTATTGTTGCGTTCATTATTATATGTATATAGATTGTTTTTACTTATTTCGCGACCCCGCGAGCCGTCGTGGCGCGGTGACGTGCATACTCTTGCAAGCTCATGATTTGTTGTTGAGCCATGATGGGCACCAGCGCCTGCATGTCTATGTAATGACTTCCACTGCCCCGCGAGATGGGAAATGCCTTCTCATGCTTGAGCCTCAACGACTCATTGCACGCCTCGCTACGCCATCCTTCGGCCAACGGGCGCAACTCCTCAGGCACTTCATCTACCCATGCTCCAACCACATGACTGCAAGGCGGATAGCCCAATGCTGTCCACATCACGGGCCTCTCGCCACCCTCAATCACGATTGAAGCCGTTGAGCTATAACGCGGTATGAAATCTTGGTCCACAACCCACCGCTCATCGCCAAGAGCCATGTTACGCTTCAACAACGAGTGGTAAAAACTGCGCGAAAGCTCCTCGGTAAACACCATCGGCGTGATGTCATGCGCCACAATGTGGGGCTCCAGCAGGTGCAACGCGTTATTATAGCGTATATACCCATATCCATCGCTATCATTGCCCGACACCGAGAAATTTGTGCGCACAATTACTCCGCCGTCTGCGTCAACCGTTGAATACTTCACATATCCAGTGTCACACGTCTCATAATAAGCCCCTTCGCCCGAGGCATCTATTACCCCAAAGTTAGCCTGCACGCCCAACGGCCGTTGCAGCGTGTCCAGCAACTGCTCAAAGTCGGCCATACTGCGACAACACTCCAGTGCGCGCTTCATGACAATGCCCTCACGGTCCTTATAAGCTGTAGTGTCAGGCGCAAGATTATACGATGCCGTGTTCATTATCCCAAATCCAGCCTCGTTCAAGCCCGTCCACGCCTCGGCAAGCAGAGAATCCCCGCCGTTAAACAGCGCTATATACGCCATGGCAGTGCCCTTAGATGCCACACGCTCCACAAAGTTATGCTCCGTGCCCGTGTCACGGTGTTTCCACAGCAACGCTTTCCCGTCGCGCGTTGCGCGGGCGCTCACGATTGCCGATGTGCACGCAAAGGCTTGACCGATAGCACAAACGGCCCAGAATAGCGTGACGATGATAAATTTACGTTTCATGACACAAAATTATCGCTTTGTCTCGAAAAATCCAAAATTAATAAGGACGTTAGGACAATAGGAAAAAGTGTAATAATGCAACAGGGCAATAGTGCAACCAACCACCTCGCTGATTTTAGCACGTTTTAGGAGCGATGAGGAATGAAATGTGACTTTTTTTTCGTAACTTTGCACTTTGAAATATAAGTATTAGCTAACATGCAGAAAATTAGAAACATAGCCATTATTGCTCACGTAGACCACGGTAAGACAACTGTAGTTGATAAGATGTTGCTTGCCGGTCACTTGTTCCGTGACAATCAAAATGCGGGAGAACTTATTCTCGACAATAACGACTTAGAGCGTGAAAGAGGTATCACAATCTTGTCTAAAAACGTATCAATCAATTATAAGGGGTACAAAATCAATATAATTGACACTCCGGGACACGCTGACTTCGGTGGTGAAGTAGAACGCGTGTTGAACATGGCTGATGGCTGTCTGTTGCTAGTGGATGCTTTTGAAGGCCCTATGCCACAGACACGTTTTGTGTTGCAAAAGGCTATCCAAATGGGATTGAAGCCCGTTGTTGTTATTAATAAGGTGGATAAGCCCAACTGCCGTCCCGATGAAGTGCAAGAGATGGTGTTTGACTTGATGTGTAACCTCGATGCAACTGAAGAACAGCTTGATTTCCCTACAATCTACGGCTCGGCTAAGGAAGGCTGGATGAGCACCGACTGGAAAACGCCCACCGAAGATATTACTCCGCTACTAGATGCAATCATCGAATATATCCCCGAGCCTGAAACCCTCGAAGGTGACGCTCAATTACTGATTACCTCGCTTGACTTCTCAAGCTACGTTGGCCGTATCGCTATCGGCCGTGTTCACCGTGGCGAGTTGAAGGAAGGTATGGACATCGCCCTATGCAAGAAAGACGGCAGCACTGTGCGTCAACGCATCAAGGAATTGCACGTGTTTGAAGGCATGGGCCGTAAGAAAGTTGAAAGCGTCAAGAGTGGCGATATTTGCGCATTGGTAGGAATCGAAGGCTTTGAAATCGGTGACACTGTTGCCGCATTAAACAACCCCGAACCACTGCCACGCATCGCTATCGACGAGCCCACAATGTCTATGACATTCACCATCAACGATAGCCCATTCTTCGGTAAAGACGGTAAATTTGTGACCTCACGTCACATCGCTGAGCGCTTGAACAAGGAGCTTGACCGCAACTTGGCATTGCGCGTGACCAAGGCTGACCACGAAGACGTGTGGACTGTCTATGGCCGTGGCGTGCTCCACTTGTCAGTGCTGATTGAGACCATGCGTCGCGAAGGCTATGAATTGCAAGTGGGACAACCCCAAGTTATCGTCAAGGAAATTGACGGCGTGAAGTGCGAGCCCGTTGAATTGTTGACCATCAACGTTACCGAAGAGTATTCTTCAAAGATTATCGATATGGTAACACGTCGCAAGGGCGAAATGATATCTATGAACGCTCAAAATGACCGTATCCACATGGAATTCTACATCCCTTCACGTGGTATCATCGGTTTGAGAAACAACGTGTTGACCGCATCGGCTGGCGAAGCTATCATGGCTCACCGCTACTATGAATATCAACCCTGGAAAGGCGATATCGAGCGCCGCACAAACGGCTCATTGATAGCCATGGAAGCAGGTACCGCCTACGCTTACGCTATCGACAAGTTGCAAGACCGTGGTAAATTCTTCATCTTCCCTCAAGAAGAAGTTTATGCAGGACAAGTTGTGGGTGAAAACGCTAAAGAAAACGATATCGTGGTGAACGTTACCAAGTCAAAGAAATTGACCAATATGCGTGCATCTGGTGCCGACGATAAAGCTCGCATCATCCCTCCCGTTGTGTTCAGCCTCGAAGAAGCTCTCGAATACATCAAGGAAGACGAGTATGTTGAAGTTACTCCCCACCACTTGAGATTACGTAAGATTATCTTGGACGAAATTGAGCGCAAACGCGCCAATAAGGCCTAATAATAAATAGATTATTTGTGATGAAACCCCACTTCAACTCGTTTACCTTAAATATAGGCGGTCAACTCAAAGAGTACCACCGACCGCAAATCATGGGAATCCTCAACGTGACCCCCGATTCATTCTATGCGGGCTCACGCACGATGGATGAACGAGCCATCAGAGAGCGCGTGGAGATGATGATAGCTCAAGGCGCTGACATGATAGACATTGGCGGTTACTCATCACGCCCCGGTGCCGACGAGGTGACTCCCCGGGAGGAATTGCGTCGCTTGGAAACCGGTATGAAAGTCGTCAGAGATGTATCCAGCGACATCGTTGTGTCAGTGGATACGTTTCGAGCCGACGTTGCACGTCAATCGGTTGAATCACTAGGTGTTAACATAGTGAACGATATATCGGGCGGCAGTCTTGACAACGATATGTTTGAGACTGTCGCTTCGTTGCGTGTACCCTACATATTGATGCACATGCGCGGTACTCCTGAAACCATGCAATCCCTCACCCAATATGACCACGTCACCCGTGACGTCATCACCGAGCTGGGCACTAAGGTGCAAGAGCTCTCCCTCATGGGCGTTAACGACATCATCATTGACCCGGGATTCGGCTTCAGCAAGACCGTTGAGCAGAATTATCAATTAATGAGAGAACTCTCGGCATTTGAAGCCTTCAACAGACCGGTGCTCGTGGGTATTTCTCGCAAATCAATGATATACAAGCCACTGGGACTAACGCCCGCAGAGTCATTAAACGGCACTACAGTGCTCAATGTGCTCGCCCTGTTGAACTGTGGCGCTTCAATCCTGCGCGTTCACGACGTGGCACAAGCACGCCAAGTCGTTGACATCCTCGGCTTGACCTATCCTCAATTGTATAAGTAACAAATCATCTATAAAATAGCTACCATGGAATTATTTGGAATCAAAGACGCCCTGGACATCCTGCTGGTCGCACTGCTACTCTACTATCTATATCGCTTGATGAAAGAGAGCGGTACCATCAACATCTTCTACGGTGTGATGCTCTTCATCGCCGTGTGGATTGTTGCATCCGAAATGCTCGAAATGCGCCTCATCGGCACTATCCTCGACAAATTCATGAGCATCGGCTTGCTCATCTTGGTAATCTTGTTTCAGGAACAAATCAAGCGCTTCTTGGTCGACCTCGGCTCCCACAAACGTTGGCACTTCCTGCGCAACATCTTCCACAGCCACAAAGTGGACCTCGAAAGAGAATCACGCAAGTGGGTAATGCCCATCGTATATGCTTGTATGTCAATGTCTAAGTCCAAAACAGGCGCCCTCATCGTCATTGAGCAGACTATGCCCCTCGAAAACTACGAGAAAACAGGCGATGTCATTGATGCTCTGATAAATACGCGTCTCATCGAAAACATTTTCTTCAAGAACTCACCCCTCCACGACGGTGCTATGATTGTAGCCCACGACCGCATTATGGCCGCAGGCTGTATCCTCCCCGTGAGCCACGACACTAACATCCCGCGCTCGCTGGGACTGCGTCACCGCTCAGCTCTCGGCATTGCTCAAGCCACTGATGCTCTTGCAGTAATCGTCAGCGAAGAAACAGGTAACATCTCTGTGGCACACCGTGGCGAGCTATTCACCAAGCTCGATTCCACCGAGCTGGAACACAGATTGAGCGCCCTCACCACCGATAAAGACTAGCGTTTGGCTGTAGACATTTGCCACCAATCAAGCCTGAACAACTCCACGCTATCATCAGCGCCCTTAAAGCATAGGTACAAGTCATGAACACCCTTTGTGCCCTTGAGCGATGTGCCCATCGTGGCGTAGCTGTCAAGCGAGCCCGTTGAGCCCACCTTCAATGTGCCTATGACCTTGCCTTCAAGGCTGTCTATGCGTAGCTCAATTACGCTGTTAGTACCCGTAGAAGCCACCGAAGCTATAAATCGCTTGGCACCCACTTTGCCAAAGTCAACCGAGCGCAACATGATGTATTCGCCGTTATCAACGTTACAAATGCGTATGCCCTCAGCGCTCTCAATCGTCTTCAATCCATAGCCCCAAGCCATTGTCTCAGCTTCAACACGGCAATAAGGATTGAGGTGCTCTGTAGGCTCTATAGGCGCGTTATCAAGCCAATAAGGCACTTCCTCTATCGTTCCGTCAGTTCTGAAATGCATCTCGGCAACCGATACCGAGCGACGTTCATGATGCTCATACGTCTCACGATGCATCAAGTCATAATTTAGCCCGAAAACATACCATTTACCGCGAAATTCTATGATACCCGGGTGATTACCCCTCGTGCGGTCAGTTGGACGCATGATATAGCCTGGAGACACCCATGGCCCCGTGGGACTGTCACTCATCGCATAACCTATACCCTCAGGGCAACAAGTGGCTGCGTATGCCAAATAATACTTATCGTTGCGTGCAAACAACCACGGTCCCTCTTGGTAATGCTCTGGAATGTAAGGTAGCTTAACGATGTCGCCCGAATAAGAAATCATGTCCTCGTTGAGCTTCACATAGTAAACATTTGGGTTGCCCCAATACATATATGCCTGACCATCAGTGTCTATCCACACCGTTGGGTCTATATCATCCCAATGCTCACGTTGCCACACCAGCGGATGGCCCAGAGGGTCAACAAACGGCCCGTAAGGCGTGTCGCTCACCAACACACCTATTCCATGTCCGTGAATAGGGCAATACATATAGAACTTGCCGTTGCGGTGGATTACCTGCTCGGCCCACGCTCCATTATCGCCGTCATACCACGCAAAATTCCTCAGCGAAGCCACCGCTCCATGGTCAGTCCAGTTAACCATGTCGCTCGACGAGTAAAGAAGCCAATCCTTCATCAAGAAACCGTCGGCATTGTCCTCATCATGCGTCGTGTAGAGATACACACGGTCATTATAAACCATCGGCGCAGGGTCTGCCGTATATTTAGTTTGTACGATAGGTTGCTGAGCCAGCATCACCTGCGGGGTAACACAACAGCCCAATAAGATTGTTGAAATCAAAGTCTTCATGATAATACATTGTTTTATTACGAGTGAATGTCACAAAGTAACGGCATTACTCCCACAAAACAATAGAAATATGTTGCAAGAACCTTAGCGTATGTTGCAACCTTTAGCCCACAGAGGCTCGGCGGTACAAAACAATGGCAATGATGGAATAAAGAATGTTGGGAATCCACATAGCCACAAGCGGTGACGTCAACCCCGATAGCGCAAACGTCTGTGTAACAGCCATAAACAAGATGTAGCTGAAGCTCAACACCAGTCCGATACCAATGTTCAATCCCATGCCACCCTTCACCTTACGCGAAGACAATGACATACCAATCACGGTCAGGATAAACGCAGCTGCTGTCATCGCAAAACGACGGTGATACTCCACCTCAAACGCCTTAATGTTGGCCACACCACGCATCTTCTGGCGGTTAATATAGTCGGCAAGGTCAGGCGTGGTCATCTTCTCATGGTCATTCACTGCAATCAAGAAGTCACGCGGCTCAAAGGGGATGAGCGTGTCCAGACGTGCCCCGCGAGTCAGCATCTCACGGTTGTTGTGAAACTCACGTATGGTGTAATCATTTACAGTCCAGTGATATAGCGTGTCCCATGATATCGTCTGTGACGTCATGCGTGACACTAGTCGCTTGCCGTCAAACTCCTCAAGCGAGAACTTAACGCCCATCTTGGTCATGTTATCATAACGGCTCATGTATGCTATCTGCCCCGGTGCAACCATCAACATGATGTTGCTCCCATAGTCCACACGCTTATTCTTCACGTAAGTATTCGTGTAATTAATACGCTTCTCGTTGGCAGGCGGAATGATATATGCACTCAAGAAAAACGACGCTATGGCGATGATGAGCGCCGAAATCATATAGGGACGCATTAACCGCTTGAAACTCATGCCCGTAGACAACATAGCTATTATCTCACTGTTACCCGCAAGCTTGGACGTGAAGAATATCACGGCAATGAAAGTGAACAACGGGCTGAACTGATTGGCGAAGTAGGGGAGAAAGTTTACAAAATAATCGACAATCGTAGCCCTCAGTGGAGCTTTCATGAACGCATCAAGCTTCTCGTTGATGTCAAACATGACAACAATCGCCAGAAGCAAGATTATAGAGAAAATGTAAGTCCCAAGGAACTTGCGGATGATGTAACGGTCAAGAGTTTTAAGCATAGGGTTAATTAGATGTTACAAAGTGGGGTAGGGGCGCTTTATATGGTGATGAATTACAATCGTCGGGTAACACGCTCCACCATGTCGGTTTTCCAAGTCTTGAAGTCCCCGGCAATGATGTGCTTGCGGGCTTCCCTCACCAGCCATAGGTAAAACGCCAAGTTGTGAATTGACGCTATCTGCATGGCTAGCAACTCTTGTGAAACAAATAGGTGGCGCAGATAAGCTTTAGAGTATGCGCGGTCAACATAGCTCGGACCATCCTCCTGAATGGGAGAAAAATCATCAGCCCATTTCTTGTTGCGCATATTCATGGTTCCGTTGGCTGTGAACAACATGCCGTTACGACCATTGCGTGTGGGCATTACACAGTCCATCATGTCAACACCGCGGTCTATCGCTTCAAGAATATTGGCAGGCGTGCCAACACCCATCAGATAGCGTGGGCGGTCAGTGGGGAGAATCTCATTCACAACCTCAATCATGTCATACATCACCTCGGCAGGCTCGCCAACTGCCAATCCTCCAATAGCATTACCCTCTGCACCCAAGTCGGCTACAAACTTTGCCGATTCCTGGCGGAAATCCTTGTAGACACAACCTTGTACAATGGGGAAATAAGCTTGGTGATAGCCATAGCGACCCGATGTCTCATTATAGTGCTTCCACCCACGTGCAAGCCAGCGGTGGGTCAAATCCAGCGATTTGCGAGCATACGTGCGGTCACTCATCGCAGGTGCACACTCATCTAGAGCCATCATGATGTCTGAACCTATTGAACGTTGTATATCAACGACATTCTCAGGGGTAAACAAGTGCTTAGAGCCATCTATGTGGCTGCGAAAATAAGCACCTTCCTCTTTGAGCTTGCGGTTTGCACTCAAAGAAAATACTTGGAAACCACCGCTATCAGTCAAGATAGGGCGCTCCCAGCCGTTAAACTTGTGTAGTCCTCCGGCTTGTTCGATTATTTCAATTCCGGGACGTAGGTACAGATGATACGTGTTGCCCAAGATGATTTGGGCCTTAATATCATCTCGTAGTTCGTGTTGGTGTACTCCCTTGACCGAGCCAAGGGTGCCGACTGGCATGAAGATAGGCGTCTCTATCGTGCCATGGTCAGTTGTTATAACGCCGGCGCGAGCTGCGCTATCGTTGCTGGATGTTATTAAGTCGAATTTCATACTGCAAAGGTACTAAATAATTAGTAATTGTGCGCTATTTTGCGCTTTTGAAATAAATTGAGTAAATTTGCAGTAGAAAAAATAATTAGAATGAAAAATATCCGAAATTTCTGCATAATAGCGCATATCGACCACGGTAAGAGTACCCTGGCAGACAGATTGCTGGAGTATACCCATACAGTAGCGGGCAAAGACTTGCAAGCCCAAGTCCTTGATGACATGGACCTGGAACGCGAGCGAGGCATCACTATCAAGTCTCATGCTATCCAGATGGAACATGAAATTGATGGCCAACGCTATGTGTTGAACTTGATAGATACTCCGGGACACGTCGACTTCTCCTATGAAGTTTCCCGCTCAATCGCCGCTTGCGAAGGCGCTCTTCTCATCGTGGACGCCTCTCAAGGTATTCAAGCTCAGACTATCTCTAACTTGTACATGGCTATTGACAACGACCTCGAGATTATTCCCGTATTAAATAAAATTGACCTCGATAGTGCTAAGCCCGAAGAAGTTGAAGACCAAATCATCGACCTCCTCGGCTGTGACCGCGAAGAAATTCTTCGCGCTAGCGGTAAGACCGGCGAAGGTATCCCCGAAATCCTTCAAGCTATTGTAGAACGCGTACCAGCCCCAAAAGGCGACCCGGATGCCCCTCTACAAGCTCTGATTTTCGACTCGGTATTCAACCCCTTCCGCGGTATTATCGCTTACTTCAAGATTGAAAACGGCACCATTCGCACCGATGACTTCGTCAAATTCGTAGCCACAGGTAAAGAATACCATGCCGACGAAATCGGCGTTCTTCACCTAGATATGGCTCCCCGCAAAGAACTATCGGCAGGTAACGTGGGTTACATCATCTCCGGTATCAAAACCTCCAAAGAAGTCAAGGTGGGCGACACCATCACCCACGTTGAACGCCCATGCGATGCCGCTATTGATGGATTTGAAGAAGTAAAACCAATGGTCTTTGCCGGCGTTTACCCCATTGAAACCGAAGACTTTGAAAACCTTCGCGCTTCATTGGAAAAACTCCAATTAAACGACGCATCGTTGACCTTCACCCCTGAATCATCAGCCGCCCTCGGTTTCGGCTTCCGTTGCGGTTTCCTTGGCTTACTACACATGGAAATCGTCCAAGAACGCCTCGACCGCGAGTTCGACATGAACGTCATCACTACCGTCCCAAACGTTTCCTATAGAGTCTACGACAAAAAAGGCGAGATGACTGAGGTACACAACCCCTCAGGATTGCCCGACTTGACAATGATAGACCACATCGAAGAGCCCTACATACGCGCTTCAGTCATCACTGCAGCCGAATACATCGGCCCTATCATGACACTATGCCTCGGCAAGCGTGGTGAGCTCGTCAAGCAAGAATACATCTCAGGAAACCGCATGGAGATTATCTTCGATATGCCACTCGGCGAAATCGTTATCGACTTCTACGACAAGCTCAAGAGCATCTCCAAGGGTTACGCATCATTTGACTACCACATCCACGACTTCCGTGAATCAAAGCTCGTTAAGCTCGATATCCTCTTGAACGGCGAAAGCGTTGACGCCCTCTCTACACTCACCCACGTGGACAACGCCGTTACATTCGGCCGCCGCATGTGTGAGAAACTAAAAGAACTCATTCCACGCCAGCAATTCGATATCGCCATCCAAGCAGCTATCGGCGCCAAGATTATCGCTCGTGAAACCATCAAGGCCGTCCGCAAAGACGTTACAGCCAAGTGTTACGGCGGTGATATCTCCCGTAAACGCAAGCTCCTCGAAAAACAAAAGAAAGGTAAGAAGAGAATGAAGCAAATCGGCTCGGTAGAAGTGCCTCAAAAAGCATTCCTCGCTGTCCTCAAGCTAGACTAAAACATATTGCGGTGGAGAGTGCCTCACACCACCTGCAGGCACCTTCACATGACATAACAACCAACAAAAAAATCCAACTCATTTCTGAGCTGGATTTTTTA
>CAYTFG010000007.1:0-35159 GCA_964436925.1 uncultured Bacteroides sp.
TATAAACCAGCAGATTTACAGTCTGCCCCATTTGGCCACTCTGGTATTCGCCCGATTGCGAGTGCAAAGTTAACTAAAGTTTTTGAACTTTGCAAATAAAATCTCGCATTTTTATTGCAGCTTCGGCAGCTTCGCTACCTTTATTGCCTAGTTTACCACCTGCGCGGTCTAGTGCATCTTGCTCACAATCAACGGTTAATACCCCAAAAATTACCGGAGTATCACAATCTGCATTTAATGCAGTAATTCCTTGTGTTACGCTTTGGCACACATAGTCAAAGTGGGGTGTTCCGCCACGAATGACACATCCAAAGACGATAATCGCGTCATAAAGGCTGGTCTCGATGAGTTGTGATGCTGCAAATGTCAGCTCTACAGCTCCGGGCACGTGAAACACGTCTACTTGTTCTTTGATGTTGAAACCTTCGCGCTTAAACACGTCAAGAGCGCCTGCTGTGAGGGCTTCATTGATGTGAGCATTCCATTCGGCTTCAACGATGGCTACTCTCATGCCGGGCACTTTGGGAAGTGGGGTAGAGGGAGCGCTGTGGCTTAGTGATGTTGACATATTCGATTTTTATTGATAATGTTTTGTTAGTGAGTTAATTTCCAATCTTGAGTGATAGCTGCAACGGCGTCGTTGGCGCTGTTGATACTATTGTTGAGAAGTTTCTCAACAAGCGCTGCATCGGGATGATAGATTTGCTCATTATCTTCCACGTCTTTGAGTAGCGTCTCAACAATACCGGCAGTGGCGCCTGCACACCATGTCAGTGAGCGTGTTTGACCTGTTAACGCCTTGCTGTGGGCTTGTGAGCCGTTGTAGACGGTGATTGTTGCTGCGTCAGAGTCAATGTTTACGAGCGTGTTGCAATAGAATGATATGTGGTTATTGAAACACTTGGCAACATCTTTCTCGTCGTATATGTTGGTGAGGTCATGTGAGCGGGTGATGATAATGTCGGCAAGCTCAAAATTCTCAAGAATAGCCGGCATAACGCGGGTGATGCGTGGAGCTTGTGACTTGAGAAATCCCGGCAAATAAACAATCGTTGCGTGTCGCTCTTTTGCGTAGTTGACGAGTTGCAACATGCGCGGACGTATGCGGCTGTCAAGCGCATAGAAACCACCGAAGAGCAATAAATCGCCCGGGTTTATGCGTGGCCACACAACGTCAAAACATTCATCGGGGTAGTTCTCATAGCGAGTGACGCTTTCGCTGCCGTCGTCTTGCTTGAAATACATGATTGAGGGGGTAACGCCCTCGGTAAAACGGTCGATAGAGTGGGTGTCAACTCCTGCTTGGTTGAGAAAGTCCACGATGATGTCACCAACGCTGTCACGTGATGCTTCGCTCACTACCGACACTTGGTGACCTTTGCCGGCGAGGATGGCTGAGGCGTTAACAATGCGTGAGCCCGGCATTGCACCGACAGGGGTGCTGCCGTTAAAGATGACGTCAAGCGCACATTCGCCTATAGCTATTATTCGTTTCATAAATTCTTGGTTAATGTATTGTGTTATCACCGCGTGACACTGAGCCCAAATAACCGCCGTGATGGCGTTTTGCGTAGTCTTCGCGGGTGAATCCTGTAAGTTTCATGACATTTACCACGAGAACATCGCCTATGACTGTCATCATTGTCGTTGAGGTCGTGGGGGTGAGTCCGAGCGGACACACTTCGGGTGCTCCTCCCGTTGATAGAGTGACGTCAGCCACCTCTGCAAGCGGACTGTCGGGGTTGCCCGTGATGACGATAAATGGAATATCGCTGTAAAGTTTTCTAGCGAGTTCCATCACTTCAATGATTTCTCGTGTTTTGCCTGAGTTGGAGATTAAGAGCATGACATCATTGGGTTGTAACACGCCCAAGTCTCCATGTTGTGCTTCGCTGGGATGAAGATTTATTGCCGGAGTTCCTGTTGAGGAGAATGTGGTGGCAATATTCATGGCTATTTGACCTGCTTTACCCATTCCCGAGGTCACTAGCTTGCCCCCGCGGTGGTGTACACGGTCAATTATTAAGTTTACTGCGCGATTATAGGCCTCACTCACCGGAATGGCAAGGATGGCTCGGCTTTCCGCCTCAAGAATCTCACGCATTGTATCTTGAATGTCCATAGAATAGAGGTCTCGGTTTTTAATTCCTACAAATGTACAAAAAAATTGGTAAAAATATATATTAATTTTACCCTATAAATGGTGCTTTGTGCCGAAAATAAAAGCAGAGCATCATTTCAGTGTACTCTCCTTTTTCTCGGAGAGCCCTTTCTCGATGCTCTGCTATATCATGGTAGCCCTAAAGCTTTATGGGCTGTTGTCTGCAATTATTGCTTATTTTACTTCCCAAGTTTCACCGGCAAGAATCATGTCGCGAAGTGAGCCGAAGCCCTTCTTTGCCTTAACCGATTCAACTTGTGCTGCAACTTCAGCCTCGTAGGTGAGCGCTTCAACATCGCGTATTACACCCACTGCGAGTGGCAAGTCGTGGCCGTCCATCATTGCCAATTGTTGGTGCAAGAAATTGCTCTTGCAGTGTGCGTCGTGAACGAGCACATCGTCGATGGTGTAGCCGTCTTGACCTATGGTTACTGCTTTCAACAAGAAACCGTCTTGAACGATACCTTTATCGTTGTTCTTACCGAAAATCATCTTTTCACCGTGGCGGAGGTGGATGGTGCGGTCAGCACGCACTTCCTTGTCAGTGATAAAGTTGTGGATACCGTTGTTGAAGATTACGCAGTTTTGAAGGATTTCAACAACCGATGCTCCCTTGTGTTGTGCTGCTGCAACGAGTACTTCTTGGCTTGTTGCCAATTCAACGTCAATTGAACGTGCAAAGAAGTTACCACGTGCGCCAAACACTAGTTCTGCCGGGATGAATGGGTCCTCGGTTGTGCCGTAAGGTGATGACTTTGACACGAAACCGCGGTCACTGGTTGGTGAATATTGACCCTTGGTCAAACCGTAGATTTTGTTGTTGAACAAGCAAATGTTGATGTCGATGTTACGGCGTACAGCGTGGATGAAGTGGTTACCACCGATTGCCAAGCCATCACCGTCACCTGAAATTTGCCATACGGTCATTTCGGGGTTGGCTGTCTTGAAGCCTGTTGCGATTGCGGCTGCACGTCCGTGGATGGTGTGGAAGCCGTAAGTGTTCATGTAATATGGCAAACGTGAGCTACAGCCGATACCTGAGATAACTGCTGTCTTGTGGGGAGCAATGCCTATGGTTGCCATAGCTTTGTGGAGTGAATTGAGAATAGCGTGGTCACCACATCCGGGGCACCAGCGCACTGATTGGTCACTCTTATAGTCAGCTGCTGTATATTTCTTTTCTTCCATGATTATTTCTCCTCCATGATTTTGTTTACATTGTCAACAATTTCTTTTACCAAGAAGGGTTGACCTTGTATCTTGTTGATGCGTTCAATCTTCACATTGGGGAATTGAGCTTGTAGGTAATCGGCAAACATACCGGTGTTAAGCTCTGCTACGATTACACGTTTGTAGCGTGAGAGTACCTCGCGAGTGTTGCGTGGTAATGGGTTGATGTAGCGGAATTGTGCAAATGCCATCGGGGTTCCTGCGTTGTTGAGCTCTTGTGCTGCGGTGTATAGGTGACCGAATGTACCACCCCAACCAACTAGCAATGTGTCAGCGTCAGCGTTGCATTGAACTTCAAGTTCGGGAATATTGTTGGCGATGCGTGCAATCTTTTCGCGACGAGTTAACACCATCTTTTCGTGGTTGGTTGGCTCGGTTGAGATTGCGCCTGTCTTTGAGTCTTTTTCGAGACCACCGATGCGGTGTTGCAAGCCTTCGGTTCCGGGGATTGCCCAGTAACGCACAAGTGTTTCTTCGTCACGAGTGTAAGGCTTCCATGTTGCCTTGAGCTCTTCGGGAACAAAGTGCGGGTGAATTTCGGGATACTCGTCAGCATCGGGAACACGCCAAGCCGATGAACCGTTGCCGATAAATGCGTCGGTCAACAATACTACCGGAGTCATGTGTTCGATTGCGATACGAGCAGCTTCAAATGCCATGGTGAAGCAGTCGGTTGGTGAAGCAGCTGCAACTACAGCTAGCGGTGATTCACCGTTACGGCCATATAGTGCTTGCATCAAGTCAGTTTGTTCAGTCTTGGTGGGAAGACCTGTTGATGGACCTCCACGTTGAACGTCGATGATTACAAGTGGCAATTCTGCGATAACAGCAAGGCCGATACCTTCGCTCTTGAGAGCCAAGCCGGGGCCTGATGTTGATGTTACTGCCAAGTTACCGGCAAATGATGCGCCAATTGCTGAGCACACACCGGCTATTTCGTCTTCCATTTGGCAAGCCTTTACGCCTAAGTCTTTGCGCTTAGCAAGCTCATGGAGTATGTCTGTTGCGGGAGTGATGGGGTAGCTACCGAGGAACAATGGACGACCTGACTTTTCTGATGCCATGATAAGTCCCCATGCGGTTGCGGTGTTACCTTGGATGTCGGTGTAGATACCTGCACGACAGTCTTGTGTTTCAATGCGGTAGGTTGGCATTGAGGCGTGAGTGTTGTGTCCGTAGTCATAACCGGCTTGAATAACTTTAGCATTTGCCTCATAAATAGCGGGCTTCTTTGCAAATTTGTTTTTCAACATGTGCAAAGCTCCTTCCAATGGACGGTCAAACAACCAGCACACTACACCGAGTGTGAAGATGTTACGGCATTTCAACATACCCTTGTTGTCCAATCCGCTATCTGCTAGAGCGGCTTTTGTCATGGTGGTTACCGGAACTTCAAGTACTCGGTCGGTAATTCCTAATTCTTTGAACGGGTCTGAAGTCTCGAAGAGTGCTTTTTTAAGGTCTGCTTCTTTGAATGAGTCGATGTCAACGATGATGATGCCACCGGGCTTCAAGAATTTTACATTTTGTTTGAGTGCGGCTGGATTCATTGCCACTAGAACATCGGCTTTATCACCCGGTGTGTGTACTCCTGTACCTACACTTACTTGGAAGCCTGAAACTCCGCTTAATGAACCTTGCGGAGCGCGAATTTCGGCAGGATAGTCGGGAAATGTGCTCACTTGGTTGCCTACTCCTGCTGATACATTTGTGAAAATGTTTCCTGCAAGTTGCATTCCGTCGCCTGAGTCACCTGAGAATCTTACGACTACTTTGTCGAGAACTTGTACGTTGGTTTTCTCTAACATAATAGGTTATACTAAAATTGGATTTATTGTCTAATCGTTTGTTCTACACTGCATTCGTGTAGTTGAACCAGTGAAATGTATTTGAGGTTAACTAGTTGTATATCTTTTAAACACACAGCGAAGCAAAGTTAGTGAAAATTTTACTATTAAATAGAAATTCTGTGAAAATATTTTTATCTAATTAGATAACATTTCCATTTTAATCGAGTAATACCTCAAAAATAAAGACCTATCACTCGCTGTTGGAAATGATAGGTCTTTACATTACTCTTCATATATTATTGCTCGCTAGGAGTTTATCTCTGCTTTGTGCGTCTCACTGAGCGTGTTGCCGATGATGATGAAGATGCCTTGGCAGTCTTTGTCTTGGTTTGTTTAACCGTTGACTGTTTTGTCTTTGTTGATGACTTGGTGCTACGGCGAGATGAGCGCTTGGTTGTAGTTGTAGAAACTTTTTCGGGGCTTGTGATTGATGTGGAATCACCTGCTGCCAAGCTTTCGCGTTGCTCACGTGCTGCCATAACTTCCTCACGACTGGGCACCCACAACTTCTTCTCGTATGTGTCAAGACGGTTTTGTATTGAGTCTTGTGCCTTCTTCAAGTCTTCCTCTTCGGGATAGAGTTGCATCATTGACTTGTTTTTCAAGTTGCGAGTCTTGTAAATCTCGCCGTTGTACATTGTCAAGTTGAAGTAGTCATCATAGGTGCATGTTGCCAAGTTGTTATCATCGTTGGTGAAGATGGCTTGTTGTGCCAAGTATGGTCGCAAATCATCAAGTTGAATCCAAAACATCGGATATTTAATGGCTTCTCCGCCAAAGTCACCCGAACGGTGCAATACAGGGCATAATGCGGTCACACGTGTCTTCATGCGATTTGAACGTGTGTCAAATTCCCACTTTTCGATGATGTAATATGATAGCACTTCATTGGCAGGAACGTCGCTTTCTTCGATTGTAAACTTAGGATTCTTTTCGGTCGAACCCTTAGCTTCGGTGTAAAGAATGTAGAAGCGGTCAAGAACGTCTTTTACTTTTATGCGATAATCATCGGTGAAAATCTCGCGACCGTCAAGATACTCATAGGCTTTAATCTCGTTGGCTGCAAGTAATTTCATGATTATGCGGAACAGATTTTCTTGGCCTTCAATCGGCTCCTCAGGGAAGTATAATGGAGCGTTCGCGTCCTTTGTTAGGTCTAGTTCTCGATAGATTATTCTCATCCATTGCACGTCAGCGTCGGTTGTCGCATCGCTTTCATAAAACTGCTGCATGCGTTGTGACACTTGCGATGAATTGCCGCGTGCCTTGCTGTCGGCCGAACGACGCACTACCGAGCTCGATGACGACTCTTGCGCATTGGCTGTCGTTGCAACGGCTATGGCTGCCAAGGCTATCAAGATATATCTTTTTATTGATTTCATAATTCTGAAGAGTGGGGATATATTTTTAGTTTATAATAACTTCCATTGGTGATAGGTCACGGGTGATTCCGTCGGGACCAACTGCTTTAATGCGAGAAATGTAGAAACGCTTGCCACGTGATAGTCGTTGGAATGACTGTTTTTGACGTGTTGAGAAGTTGGAACCGTCGCTGACCTCAGGCATCGCATTTCCCATTGAGTCAAACACTACTGTCTCAAAGCTGATAACGCGGAATTTGGTGTCAAGCAATCCATCGTCAATAGCAGCTTCAAGCCCGGGCGCTTGTACCAGCAAGGTCTTGGGGAATGGCTTGCCACCTTTGTAGTGGTCGATGTTGCCTTTGCCGTCATTGTAAGCGATATAAGCTGTCGGATCGGGCAATTTGCGCACTCTGAAGGCGGTTGTCGCTACTGTTGATGAGCGTCCGTCCATGTTTGCAGTGACGGTGATTACTGCTTCTTTGCCCACTGCCGATGGTCTTGCTACCCAGTGGTCTCCACTGCGGGTGAGTGCTCCATTGGTCATTGATGCGCTGATAGCGTTCATTGGGATACCGGGAACTGATATTGAAATGGGGTTATCAATTCCGGCGTATAGCACGTTCATCATTGTTGCCGATACTGTGGCCATAGGCTCAATAACGGTGTAGGATGAAGAAAAGTCATGTCGTTGCACTGTCCCGTCACCGCCGAGGACTTCCAAGTAACCTTTGTAGTCAAATGTTCCGGTGGTGTTGGTTGTAAACTCATAGTTTGAGCCGGGTAACGCTTTGCCGTTGACATACACGACCGGACGTTGAGTGGTATCAACAGCTGCCAGCACAATGTTTGCCGAATATTTGCCACCGCGCATCACCAGTCGTGATTGTGGTATCACAAATGCGTTCAATTCGTTTACGCGCACATCGCCTGCATCCACTTGGTTCAGCAAGGTCGTTAGCGCTTCACCCTCGGCATAAAGGATGTCGTTTTGCAACTTTGTCATCAATGTGATTGCAGCTACAACAGGTTGTGTGTCAAATTTTGCTTCTTCCCATGTTTGGGCCACAACTGTGCCTTTCTTGACAACCGATGCTGTTGAAAGTGCTTCCTTGATGTTGGCTCGTTTAACCGAGTCGGGCATATAGCTGATTATGTAATCTCTATAGGTGTCAATAGCTTTGCGAAGTTGTTTACCGCGAGAATTGCCCGGTTGAAGCATTACCACCGAGGCGGCTTCAAGGTTGTCGCGGTTTTTGATGTCGCGAAGATTGGCGTCATCGCCGTCGGCTTCGCGCAAGATAAGCATCTTCAAGCTGTCAACATATTTGTAGAGCTTTGCGGTAGTGTGGCGCACCTCGGTAGCTTTCTCCAACCATGCTTCACCCTTCTCGGGATTTTGCTCGGTAAACGCTTTGAGCTGGTTGTAGATAGATGCGTTGCGTTGCTCAACGTTGCTATTTGAGCGGCTGAGCCCTTCTTCGACTTGCGTGAAGCCGTTGAGCACATCGCTCGACACGTTGAGTGCAAGCATTGCCGTCAAGACGATATACATGAGGTTTATCATCTTTTGGCGAGGTGAAAGCCTTGTGTTATTTGCTCCCATATATTCTAGCTTCTAAATACTTTTTTATACGTTTGTGTTGTTGCTTGAGTCAGTTGAGGTGGGAGGAGCCGGAGGTGTGGGTATGTCGCTACCCATCATTGGACGATACATGTTGATGGTCATTGCTGTAATCATCTTTTCATATACCGAGTTGAGTTGTTGCATATATCGTGCCATCTTCTCTGTCTCTTCGCAGTAGCGTGAGCTTGTGTGTGCGCTCTTCTCATACATGTCTCGGATGTCCTTGATGCCACGATTTACGCGGTCAATGGAATCAAGCTGTGATGATACGCTCTTGAGCTGAATCTCGTAGATGGTGTTAAGACCTGAGATGTTGCGGTTGAGGTCTTGCATCTGTTCTACATATCCTGTCGAACTGCGAGTGATATTTTCTGAGTTCTCGGTGATTGCCTTGTAAGATTCAAGGAGAACGTCGCTCACGTTGTTGAGCGCTTGTGTGGTCTCGCGCAAGTGCTTCATTTCTTCAGCAATTGCACCCATTTGGTCGAGATATTGTTGTGTTGCCGATGTCAATTCAGCCATGCGGGATAATTGGTCGCTTGCTGCTGCCATCTTGGCAATGCTTTCGCTGAGTGAAGTGGTGTCCTCTTCGCTGAGGTTTATATTTGAGGGTATGCCTGCTGCCGAGCGTGCTTGCTCACCGCTGACATAGATGTTTCCGCTGACTCCGGCACCTGCATTTCCGGCTGCATTTCCACTGCCGCCACCGTTGATGATGATGCCACCACCGGCACCACCGCCGTTGAAGTCGGGACGGTCTTCTTCATCACCTGAATCTAACACGGGAAATACGTTCTCCCATTGATATGTGCGTGGTGGACGGTCAAACGCTGTGAGCACAAACATGAGTACCTCGGTTCCCATACCGATTGATAGCAACATGCTACCGCCGGGGAGGTGTAGAATCTTGAATAGTGCACCCCAAATAACAACTGCAGCACCGATACTGTAGGCGAAGTTGAAAAATCGTTGACCTTTGTCGCTTGAGATGAAGCGGCTGACGGCGTTTTTATAATAATTTACTTTTCCCATTGTAGTGAGTTAAGTTTTTAAGTTCTGTTGTTGATGTTATTTCTTACTCTTGATTTGTGTGCCCTTGGCAAATCCTATCTGTGAACGAACACAGCGGAAACCGATGTAGCTACGTTGCTCGTTTTGGTATTCCCACATGCGTATATCCGAGCGGATATTGTGGGCTACATCCTTCCATGAACCGCCACGCACAATCTTTCGCTTCATCTTGTACGGGTCTTCCTTGGCTGCATTGTAGCGGTATTCGGGGTTGAGGTCGCTTGTGAGCTTGGACACGCTCTCAGTGTAGGCTGTTGAGGTCCATTCACTGACGTTACCTGCCATATCATATAGCCCGAAGTCGTTTGGTGAATATGTTCCTACACGAGATGTAATCAATTGACCGTCTCTGACGTAGTTACCGTCGCCGGGCTTAAAGTTTGCATAGAAACAACCGCGGTCCTCGCTTAGAGGAAGCTCGCCTTCCCATGGATACATATTGTCGTTAACGCCTGCACGTGCTGCAAATTCCCATTCAGCTTCTGTGGGAAGTCGGTAAGGCTCAACATATGCAGCTTCACGGCCTAATGAACGCTTGAGGAAGTCGGTACGCCAATTGGCAAATGCTGTTGCTTGTTCCCAGCTGACACCAACAACAGGATAATCCGAGTAACCGCCGTGAGAGAAGTACATTCTCACGTAGGGCTCGTTGTAAGCGTTCTCAAAGTCATTTACCCACGCTGTTGTGTCGGGATAAACGTTTACTATATAGGTATTTAAGAAGTCATAATCTCCGGTGAGGCTGCGAGTGATGTTTTCGCGTATGATTTGGCCTTCTTCGTTGATATATGCAGTATCTTTTGAGATAATCGGGTTGGTTGTCGGTACCGGTTTGTCAGTGTTATATTCGCGACGAGTCGGGTCAAGGCGATTTTTGCGCTTTGCAGCCTCTGTGTGGTTAAACACCTCATAGCGATAGTTCAACTGAGTGCCGTCAAGCTCTTTAACGCCGGTGATGGGGTTAATGCGGTACAAGCTCTCGATGGCACGCGCTTCATCCTCATTTGGGTTTCGCCAAGGTATGGCTTTATTCCAATTGAGGTGAGGTTTGATGGGGTTACCTTCTTTGTCTTCCTCTATCTTGAAATCTTCATTACCACCGTAAGCTGGGTCAGCCAAGCGCTCGCGGATGATAGAGTCTCTCACCCAAAATACAAATTGCTTGTACTTTGCATTGGTGATTTCAGTCTCGTCCATCCAGAATGCATCTACCGACATGCCTCGTGCATTTGCTGCAAGATTCCATGCGCTGTCTGGCTTCTGTACGCCCATCTCCATAGAGCCTCGGCTCACCAATACCATTCCATAAGGGGTTGGCTCGCTCCATGAGGTTCCACTGACACCGGTGACTTCTCCACCTGTTGCGCTACCACCTCCTGATGCACAGGCGGTTGCCAGTAGGGCTGTTGCTATTGATAGGATAAATTGATTAATCTTTTTCATAACTTACATTATGCGTATGCTCTTGTGTTTATTTTTATTCTTATCAGAAAAATCTAGTTTCATGCTGTAGCCCACAAATACTTCGTGGCTACCGCTTGTGGCCTTCGATATTGATGTCGTGGGATAATCATAGGAATATCCGATGTAAAATCCTTTTATTTCTGCGGCTATTGTCCCGTAAACTGCATCGTTGTAGCGGTTTCCGACGCCGAATGAAAGGAATTTGTTATATCTCACTCGAGCGGTGATTTCTCCCGTTGTAAAGGTGAAGTCGCTCTTTACCAATATTGAGGGTATTATTTCAAATAACGTATTTTTTATCGGAATATTGCTTCCGGCGATAAAATAAACTGTGCGACCTGCTTGAAATTCATAATTATTCTCTGTGTCGCTGGACCCTGACTCGGCATTGAGAGTGATTGTCGGTGAGTTGGCGTGTGTGCACGACAACCCCGCCCAAAATCGCTTGTGCTGATAAAAAATACCTCCGGCAACGTCAAGCGCAGTGCCTCTAATGTCGTTCATCGGTATCGCTTCATCAGTGCTCTGGTGGTAGTCATCATCGTCGGGCAGATAAACTTCGCTACCGCTGAATGATTGGTCATACATTCCCACTTGCGCTCCAATTGTCAGTTCGCCGCCGAATAGCTTGATTTTGTATCCCAATTGGACCCCGAGCGACAGATTCTTGTACAAACCTATCGACTCTTGATTAATCATGAGGCCAAAACCCACACGTTTGCCCAAAAACTTGTAAGGCATATCGGCGGTCGCCAAAAACGATGTCGGCGCATTGTCAATGCCTATCCATTGCAGGCGTGAGCCTCCGCGTATCTTCAAATAATCAGTCGCACCAACTGCTGCCGGATTGTAAAACGTCGGCACTTCATAGTACTGTGAATACTGAGCGTCGGCTTGAGCGCTGGCTGTTTGTGCCGATGCCGCTATCACGAGTAGCGTTGCAATTGATTTTATTATCGACTTGATATTCATTAACTTATTATTCAAAATAGAACGTTAGAACCACCATTCTCGACACTGCTTTGGTGAGCGATTGGGTGAATTTTAATTTAGTTGGGTCATCCGCGAGGTCGGGACGGTCATGCTCCAGAACGTCGGATAGTCCGAAACAGAACTTTAATTCAGGATTCAACTTGAAAAACGGCAAATAAAAGTCACAACCAAAGCCTACGGTCAAGTAAACGTCGGTTGGTGAGAACTTTAGTATCTCATTGTGCTTCTTTGACACGTCATAGGTTGGCATAACTCCACCCACGATATAAGGACGGCTGTTGCGATAACGCAGCGCTGAAAACTTTATATCAATGGGAAGTACCACATATGTTGACTTGATATTTTGCTTTTCAGTCTCGCCGGTCGTTGAGTCCAGCATGTGAATGTTGCGGTCCCCAAAATACATACCGGGCGAAAATCTCAGGTTGAAATAGTCGTTTAATCTGAAGTCAATCAATCCGTTGACGCAGAAACCCGGTGAAAACGACGGCTGTTCCATAAACCATGATTCACCGTCCTCGGTAACGTAGCCATTGTGGGTAAACTGAACATCTTGTGTGTGCATACCCACCGAAAATCCTAAATGCCAACGCCTTAAATCGGCATACGGCTTGTTGAGGAGCTTGTCGTTACGATATTGAGCCGTGGCTTCAAGACCACAACCTAATGCGATGATTGACAGAAATAATATGCTTATAAACTTCTTCATTAATATTGTAACGAGTTTTAGCCTCGATTATTGTAATCATGGCACAAAAAAAGAGAATGCTCGGTGTTGAGCACTCTCTTTTGTAGCCTTATGTTTTTGCTATTATTTCTTTTCTGAGTCAGATGCTGAAGCAGCTGATTTATAACGCTTGTTGAGGCCTTCGATTACTTCCTTAGTGATGTCAAGTGACGGGTTAAAGTAAACACCTGCAGCTTTGTAAAGGATTGCATCGTAGTGGTGCGCTTCGTTATAGTCAACGATGAAATTGTTGATTGAATCGTTGAGACGTTGCTCTTGTACTGCCATTGCATTTGAGGCCTTTTGTTGCTCATTTGCCAAGTAGTTTTGAGCTTGTGCTTGCTTGTTGTTGAATGAGTTTACATCTGCTTTGTAGCTGTCTTCTGATAGATAACCGTTTGCGTTGAGCTTTTGTTGGATGCTGTTTCCAAGAGATTGGAGCTCTTTTTCACGGCTTGCTTGTTTTTGTTGAAGATCAACCATCATGCGTTGTCCTTGCTCTTGGATTTCCTTTGATAGAGTGTAGTTAGCTAGCACTGAATCAAGGTCGATGTAGCGGATATTGGTTGTTGCTTTGAAAGCATCACCTTCTTTTGCGTTTGATACATATGCAGTTGTGTCGGCATTAGTAGATTGTGTTTTAGCTTCATCTGAACTTCCACAGCTTACAGCGATGAGAGCGAGAAATAAAATTGTTGTCTTTGCAACGAGTGCTAATTTTTTCATTTAGCTTTCAATTTAGTTTATAATAAAAGGTGAAAATATTTTGTTTTTACTGATTATCGTCATTCTTGGTTTCTTTATCTTCGCTTTGTGCACATCTTATTCCTCGACTCCTCAGTGCTTTATTGTCATGGACGTGCCCCGAGGGGAACTGTCCGCCCTTGACGAAAAGTACTTTTACGCCCAGCAATAAAAATGCTATGGCCAAGAGAAATATTGTCAGAACGATGATTTTCATTGACAAAAATGTGATATTCGACTGCAAATATATGAAACGAATCTAAAATATTTGCAATATCTAAATTTTATTTTGTAACTTAGTGAATCATTTGTAACGTTTTTAACGTTCATTGTAAAAACTCAATTTTTTTTAAACGCGATTTCGCGCCCATTTTTTAAACCAACAAGTAAAATTTATGGAACTTAAAGATCTAAAACCGCAGCTCGTATTTGGAATCTTTGACGAGATTACTAAAGTGCCTCGTCCTTCTAAGAAAGAAGAGAAAATTCGCCAATATCTTCTTGACTTTGCTGCAAAACACAACATTGCAGTAAAAACCGACGAAGTTGGTAATGTGGTTATGTCTAAACCCGCTACCCCGGGCCATGAAAATGCTCCTGTTGTTATTATGCAAGGTCACATGGACATGGTGTGTGAGTCTAACGACAAAAACTTTGACTTCGAAAACAGTCCCATCAAAACTGTTATTGACGGCGAATGGCTTCGTGCCGATGGTACCACTCTCGGTGCTGACAACGGTATCGGTGTCGCTGCCGGTTTGGCTACTTTGATTGACCCTGACTTGGTTCACGGCCCGTTAGAAGTCCTCGTTACTGTTGATGAAGAAACCGGTATGACAGGCGCCTTCAACCTTGGTAAAGATATGATTACCGGTAACATCTTGTTGAACCTCGATTCTGAAGATGATGCTGAAATTTTTATAGGTTGTGCAGGCGGTGTTGACACTACTGCTACTTTCACTTATGAGCGTTCTCTTGCTCCGGTTGATTTCCAATACTTCAAGTTTGACATCGCTAACGGTCTTGGCGGTCACTCAGGTGGTGATATCAACATCGGTCGTGCTAACGCTAACAAGCTTTTGGCTAGATTCTTGTTCAACCTTTCTCAAAAACACGAAATCGTTTTGAGCGAAATTGACGGTGGTAATCTCCGCAATGCTATCCCTCGTGCCGCTCACGCTATCATCGGTGTTCACACTTCTCACAAAGAAGATGTTGTCGCTATGTTCAACAACTATGTTGCTGAAATTGAAAACGAATATCGTGACCTCGAGCCAACTATCGAATTGACTCTCCAATCAGCCGATAAACCTGAATTTACAGTTGACGCTACTACTACCCATAACCTCGTTTATGCTCTCTACTGTGCACCTCACGGAGTTATCTCTATGAGCCGTGAACTCAAAGGCTTGGTTGAAACTTCAACTAACCTCGCTTCAGTTAAGATGCAAGGCGAAAATGAAATCCTTGTTTGCACCAGCCAACGTAGCTCTGTTGAGTCTCGCAAGTGGGATATCGCTCGCCAAGTAGAAGCTGTGTTTGCTCTCGCAGGTGCTGAAGTCGTTCATAGTGAAGGCTATCCCGGATGGGCTCCTAACATGAACAGCCCTATCATGAAGATTGCCAGCGACGCTTACGAGGAATTATACGGTATCAAGCCTGCTATCAAAGCCATCCACGCAGGTCTTGAATGTGGTCTCTTCTTGACTAAATATCCTAACCTTGACATGGTTTCATTTGGTCCTACTCTTCGCGGTGTTCACTCTCCTTCTGAGAAGATGCACATTCCGGCAGTGGAACGCTTCTATGCTCAATTACAACGCATCCTTGAAAAAGTTGCTAAAGCATAATTGATTTTAATAGAATAATTTATACCCTCAAGGTATTTCCAATATAATCGGCGAGGGTTCAAGTGATTTGTAACTCTTGCCGATTGTTTTTTTATTAAGTGCTATCGACGTTGATTGTCGATATTTGTTCCAATCCGGTTTTAATTAAACTTTTTTCATCACCCTAATATTATATCAATGAAAAGTCACTTTATAATTATAATCTTCATTTGCGGCCTACTTGGCATCCCGCTAGCTATTTGTAGCACACCGGGTAACGCTCAAGGCAGTCAAGCCAATCCGCAAGATACTTTAGCAGTCGCGGCCGATTCTCAGCCCTATGATAGCGCTATCGCTCACGTTGATAGTGTTATGGGGGAGAAATATGCTGTCAACGGAAAAGATACTATCTACTATGAAGTTGCGCCCGAAAAACGTTCGGGACGGCTCAATGAATATGATTATAAGGAAGTGGCTAGAGAATTAGGTGTGGAAATTGCTGCAATTAAGGCTGTTACCGAGATTGAAACCGGTAAGCAGCACCGCGGATTTTGGAGCGAAGGTAAACCAATCATCAACTTTGATTTAACTGTTTATCGTCAAATGGCTGCACGCAACGGCATCAATCTTTCTAAATACACTAAGAGTCATTCTGTTGTCTTTGCACGCCCAAATGCCGCAAAATACGGCTCTCAACAAGCTGCTCAGCAAGCACGTCTTGATGCCGCGATGACAATTGACCGTCGCACCGCCATTATGGGCACATTCTGGGGAATGTTCCAGATTGGTGGCTTCAACTGGAAGATGTGTGGCGTCGACAATATTGATGAATTTGTAATGCTGATGAGTCGCTCCGAGCGTGACCAGCTGGAACTTTTTGCTGCATTCCTTCGTTCTACAGGTTTAGACAAGCATCTTAGAGATAAGAATTGGTCCGCATTTGCTCGCGGTTACAATGGTGCCAGTTACGCCTCTCGCGGTTATCACACACGCATGGCGGCTGCCTACTCTAAATATAAGAATAATAACTAATTAAGTAAATTGATATGGATTTTTTATCAACTTATAATTTGTTGGGGATTGTTATCGGTATCGGAACATTCTTGGTCATTGGTATGTTCCATCCCATTGTGATTAAGGCTGAATACTACTTCGGCACTAAATGCTGGTGGTGGTTCCTTGTCTTGGGAATTGTTTGTATTATACTGTCTTTGCTGATTACCAATATCTTATGGTCAACTATCCTTGGCGTTGTCGCTTTCTCTTCATTCTGGTCAATAAAAGAACTTTTTGAACAAAAAGAGCGCGTTCGCAAGGGGTGGTTCCCGCGAAATCCCAATAGAAAAGAGGATTAAATCGCTGTTATTCAGCAGGAGTGGGTAAATATGGCGTGATGTCGCGTCCGTGTGATGCCAATTCTCTTAATACCGACGAACTTAACCACGATAGTTCGGGCAATGAGTACAGCAATACTGTTTCTATGCCGCTGATGTTGCGATTGACATCGGCGAGATTACTCTCATATTCATAATCTTTTACCGAGCGCACACCTCTCAACAAGAATTGTGCTCCCATTTCGTGCGCCAAGTCCACCGTCAACCCTGAATATCTGACAACCTTTATGTCGGGATTATTGGCGTACACTCTTTTGATGGCGTTTACTCGTTGTTCAGCCACAGCATTATCAACCTTGTTGAAGTTAATGCCCACAGCAATGACGATTTCATCAAATAATTTCAATCCACGTTCCACGATTGAAGCGTGCCCAATGGTGAATGGGTCAAACGTGCCCGGAAATATGGCTATGCGCTTATGAGATTTGGGTGTCATCTTCAATTACAAGATTATCTATAATAAAGTTTTGGCGTTCCATCGTGTTCTTGCCCATGTAGAATTCCAAGAGGTCTGATACACCGTCATTCTTGCGGAGTGTCACGCGGTCAACACGCATATCGGGACCGATAAAATCACGGAATTCCTCAGGCGAGATTTCTCCCAAACCTTTGAATCGTGTGATTTCAGCGTTTGCTCCCAAACGGTTGATTGCCGAGATGCGCTCTTCGTCGCTGTAGCAATAATAAGTGTCTTCAGGCTTGCCGGCACGCTTGCTCGTGCGCTTGGCAGTCTTCTTGTTGCGAACACGGAATAGTGGCGTCTGAAGCACATACACGTGGCCTTTCTTTATCAAGTCAGGGAAGAACTGGAGGAAGAATGTTATCATCAACAAGCGTATGTGCATACCATCAACATCGGCATCGGTAGCGATAATCACGTTGTTGTAGCGCAATCCGTCAATACCTTCCTCGATGTTCAGCGCAGCCTGCAGCAAGTTGAACTCGTCATTCTCATATACGACTTTTCGTGTTAACCCAAATGTATTCAGTGGTTTACCACGGAGCGAGAATACTGCTTGTGTCTCAACGTTGCGTATCTTGGTGATTGAACCGGCTGCCGAATCGCCCTCGGTAATGAAGATTGATGATGCTAACTTCTTGTCATTGTCGCCTTTAACGTCGTTGAGGTGTACGCGGCAGTCTAGTAACTTACGGTTGTGGAGGTTCACCTTTTTAGCTTTCTCGCGTGCCAGCTTGGTCACTCCGGCCATGGCTTTGCGCTCGCGTTCGCTGTCTTGAACCTTTTTGAGTATAATTTCGGCAACATCAAGCTCTTTGTGCATGAAGTTGTCAAGTTCTTTCTTTATAAAATCACCAATAAATTTGGCAACTGTCGGGCCGTTGGGACCCACGTCACGACTACCTAATTTTGTCTTGGTCTGTGATTCAAATACCGGCTCTTCAACCTTGATTGATACTGCTGCAATCATACCGTTGCGAATGTCGGAGTATTCAAAGTTACGACCAAAATATTCTTTGATTGTGCGAGATACCGACTCCTTGAATGCAGTCAAGTGAGTACCGCCTTGAGTCGTGTGCTGTCCGTTGACAAATGAGTAATATTCCTCGCCATATTGATTGGCGTGAGTGATTGCTATCTCTATATCCTCGCCTTTGAGGTGGATAATGGGATATAGCGGTTCTTTGGTCATATTCTCTTTCAGCAAGTCAAGCAACCCGTTGCGCGAGTAGAAGCGTTTGCCGTTGAATATGATTGATAGTCCTGTGTTTAGGAATGTGTAATTTTTAAGTAACGGGATTATGAACTCGTCGTGATATTGGTAGCCACGGAACACTGTTTCGTCAGGAATGAACTTAACAAATGTACCGTTTTCTTCTTCACAATCAACAATTTCGCTTTCTGACAGTAACTCGCCTTTGCTGAATGTTGCCATCTTCATCTTGCCGTCGCGCACACTCTTTATCTCAAAGTCGGTTGAAAGCGCATTTACGGCCTTGATACCCACACCGTTTAGACCCACTGACTTCTTGAATGCCTTTGAGTCATACTTACCGCCGGTGTTCATTTTGGAAGCTACATCTATCAGTTTGCCAAGGGGCACACCGCGACCGTAGTCACGCACTGTGACCACTGAATCGGTAATATCGACAGTAATCTGTTTGCCATATCCCATCATGTATTCGTCGATGGAGTTGTCAAGCACCTCTTTCAGCAGCACGTAGATACCATCGTCTGAATTTGAGCCGTCTCCAAGTTTTCCGATATACATACCCGGGCGACGACGTATATGCTCTTTCCAGTCAAGTGTGGTGATATCACTTTCGCTATATTCCACTGCGGGTTGATTATTGTCGTTTACAGGTAGTTCGAGTTCAAGATTTTCGTCCATAAGTTACTTTATTTTCTACAAATTTAGTGATTTTTTGCCACTGTCACAAAAAAGTTTTAACTTGCAGTAAATTTCTGTGGATAAATGTTACCTGAACCATCAATATCAATTGTTATACCGGTGCATAATCGAGCTAAAATCGTCAATAATACGCTCGATAGCATATTTGCTCAGACCATGAGGCCCGTTCGGCTCATTCTTGTGGATAATAATTCGCAAGACGGAACTTTGGACGTTTTGCAGCAGTGGAAGCTTGCTCATCAGTCAGAGGATTTTGACGTCACCGTGCTCAGTGAGCCTTTGCCGGGCGCACCGCGTGCGCGCAACTGCGGATTAAACGCCGTTACGACACCTTATGTCTTGTTTTTTGACTCGGATGATATAATGTTGCCTCAGCATGCTGAGTGGGTGGAGGAGGCTTTAAAACGTTATCCTGACGTTGATATTCTTAGTTGGGATGTCCACATTCAGCTTCCCGACGGTAGTTTCAAGAGTACCAAACACTCAGGTACCGACTATTTTTATTCTCATATGTTCCACTCGTTGTTGTCAACCGAGCGTTATTGCGCGCGCACTGAATTGGTTAAGCGTGTAGGTGGTTGGAATGAAAATGTTGTAGGTTGGGATGATTGGGAGTTAAGTATTCGTTTGCTGCTCGAGTCACCGACTATAAAGTACCTAAATCATTATGCTGCAAAGACTTTGTGGCAGAGTGATTCGATAACCGGTGCGGATTTTTCTCATTGCCCTGAAAAATGGGAACACACCATGGATGTTGTTGCGGAGTATTTCAGAGATAAGCCTCGCTTGATGCATCTTCTTGAGTTTAAGCGAATTATCCTTGCCGGTAATTACACTCGTGAAGGTAGTGCTGAGGGCGCTCGTTTGTATCATGAAGTCCTTCAGCGTGATGATTCGTGGATATTTAAGTTGGCTTATCGTTATGTTAGCTCGGGCGGACGTGGTGTCGCTCGCATTTTCAGAATGTTGCACTTGATTTAGTTGTTGATTATGAAAGTATTGGTAGTAGGAGATTATAGTAATTATCATGTTGCATTATCGAGTGGTTTGGCATCTCTCGGTGATGAGGTGACTATCGCTTCTGACGGTTCGTGGTGGATGAATACCGCGCGTCAAATTGATATCAGTCGTCGCCCGGGCAAGTTGAACGGCGCTTTGTTGTGGCTCAAGTTGAACACGCTATATGCTTCAAAGTTACGCGGTTATGATGTCGTGCAAATTTGTAACCCGATATTTGTTGAGCAACGTCCTCATCGTGTTCGTCAACTTTTTGACAAGTTGAAACGTAACAACGGTCGTGTATTCATGTCGGCGATTGGTACTGATACGCCTTATGTTGAAATGTGCATGGATGATTCTTGCCCGCTGGAGTATTCGGAGTACCGCATTGGTAAATCTCCGTTACCTGAGCAAATGACTAATTACAACTCTGCGCAGTTGTGGCTGAAAAATCCATTGCGTGACCATTGCCGATATATCTATGACAATCTTGATGGTGTAATAACGGGGCTGTATGAGTATCATCTTGCGGTGCAACGTGTTATGTCTCCCGATAGATGTATTTATGGCGGTATTCCCATTGACTCGGCAACATTACCGCAGATTGAGCCAACTATTGATGGCAAAATTAATCTATTCTTGGGCCGTCATCGTGACCGCGTTTCGGGTAAAGGAACTGATATTTTTGAGCGTGTGGCTCGTCGTGTAGTTGCTGACTACCCCGACAAATGTAAGCTGGAAATCGTTGAAAATCTGCCTTATAACGAGTATTTAAAGCGGTTGTCAACCGCCAATGTTGTGCTTGACCAATTGTATTCCTATACTCCTGCAACAAATGCGTTACTGGCTATGGCAATGGGATTTACAACCATGTCGGGCGGCGAGGAGGATTTCTACAAGTTCATCGGTGAGCCGTCGTTGCGCCCCATTGTGAATGCGAGCCCTCATGATGATTCGCTGTATGAGTCTATGTGTGAGCTCGTTAATAATCCTGCGCAATTGGTTCAGCGAGGCGTTGACGGGCGCAAATTTGTTGAGAAGTACAATGATACTGCCGTGGTTGCCAAGCGATTCCACGATTTTTGGCTCAGTAAGTTCTAGACGCGTTTTGTGACGCTGAGCACAAATCCGCGAGTGATGTAATAGATTCCCCACCAAAATTTTATGCGTTTTTTCTTGTAGTTGCGCCACACAAATAGTGGGAGGCGAGGAATGCCTTTCAGCCCGTAAAATTTGTGGATGTATGCGCCTTCAGCCATGATTACGCCTTCGTTGGTTATTGGTCTGAAGCCTGTCGATGCTCCGGCGTGATGTGTTATTGTAATGGGGAAAAATCGGCAATTTAGACCCATTTGACGCGCTTCCAGCAGGTACATTCCATCTTCGGAGGCGTTGAGTATTGGCGCTGCGATGCCAAAATTTTCATTGAATTTTAGTTTGCCTTTCACTGTGGCTGTTCTGAAAGCCATCTCAAATGTTGTTGGATAGAAATTCTTTGGCAATATTGCCAAGTCGGTTTCTGTCTCGGGGTATTGCTTGTTATCAAATCCTGTGTATTTGAAGCAAGCTATATCAACATCTTTGTTGTCCTCAAAAGTTTTGATTACGGCCAATAGTTGTTCTGGTGTGTAGATTAGGTCATCATCGGAGTGCAGTGCGTATGGGGCAACAACTTGGTTTATAGCGTTATTGCGGTTTATGCTGCTTCCTCGTGAGTCAATTTGTGAAACGGTGATGTCCTCGCGCTTGAGAGCGTCGGGGATGTCTAGCAGGTGTTTTTCTCCGGGCATTTGCCACGAAACGATGTAGTGCACGCCGTCAACGTGTGGTAAATTCATTTTGACCACGCGATTGATGCCTTCAAGGTCTATTGTGCTGATTAATACGTCAAGTAGTCGTTCCATAGCTTGATTTAAAAAGTGAGAATGCCGCCAAGACGTGATGCAAGGCGGCATTCTTTTGGCTGGTTATATTACATATATTTTTGTACTGCTTTCGCGAGAGAGTTTACGTCGGTAACACGTTCGGCAAGATCGCCTTGACGGTTGATAATGTAGGTCATAGGCACTGCTTGAACATTGTACTTCATCACGATATCAGCTCCGTCAACCGGTGAATTGTACACGGTAATCCAAGGTAGATTCTTGGCAGATTCTTTCCATGTAGTTTCTTCAGGGTCGATAGATACTTGATAGATTTCAAGACCTTGAGCTTTATATGCTTTGTATATTTCGTTAAGCTTAATGTTGTAGGCAGGTGATTCTTTTGCATCGTAAACCACAAAGCTCAAGATTGTTACGTTGCCTTTTGATGCTACGTCCTTGAGGCTGTGCTTTTTACCGGTGTAATCATAGAGGTTGATGTCATAGAGACCTGAAACTTCAACTTGGATAGCTTTTGAGCTGTCGGTTGAGGCGATGCGCGGACGGTTTTGGAGGAAGAGATATTTGAGGTAAGCCGTGCGTGGGTCGTTTGGGCGGTTGATGTCAAAATTGTTGGCAACAGCACCGATAATGCGGATGTCGCGAGAATCTTTAACGTCAAACAAGGCCTTGCCGCCGATGTTCTTGTTGATTATATAATAGGCAATTACGCCGTTGGTATCACCAATCACGATGTCGGTAAGTTCGCGTTTGAGAATTGAGTCGGTAGCGGCTGCTTTTTCGCCTTTTTGAGCGATAACGCTAAGGATTTTCTTGTCAACGTTCATTAGTGAAGTCGCTAGTTCCGAGCCTGATAGCTCAAAGTCGCGGTCAAATGATTTTGCGTTACCGTTGACGGTCACAGTCTCAATTGAGTCGATGGGGAAGTAAATCATCTTGCCATCGAGGTTTAGACGATAGATATCGGGGTTGGGTGAGCCTGCGGGAGAGGTATATTCAAATTTACCACCGTTCTTAACTTCAAGAGTGTCAAGGGTGTACCAGCTACCGTTGTTGAAGCCTTCAACAACCATTTTTTGTCCGTCGGCGCCGGCGATGTTACCTTCAACGGTCCATCCGTTGTCCCCGTTACAGCTTGATGCAAAAATTGAGAGAGCGGCAGCAAGAGAAAATAAGTACTTTTTCATTGCGTGATAATTGTTTGATTTTTAGTCGTTAATGGCTGATGCTATTTTTTCGGAGAGTTCTTTCATTACCTCGGGTGCCAATGATAGCTTTTCAGCAAAGAAATTCATGTCGCTTTCTTTGTTGAGGGGTACCAAATGGATGTGAGCGTGAGGAACTTCCATGCCTAAAACTGCCACGCCGATGCGCTTGCAGGGAACGGCTTTTTTAAGTCCGGTAGCAACTTTCTTAGCAAATAGTTGGAGTGATGTATATTCTTCATCGCTAAGGTCAAATAGATAATCAACTTCGTGTTTTGGAATTACGAGCGTATGGCCTTTAGCAACAGGATTGATATCCAAGAATGCAAAGTTGTTAGCATCTTCAGCTACCTTGTAGCTGGGAATTTCGCCGGCGATAATGCGGCTGAAAATTGAAGCCATGATAAAAGAATGTTTTTGGTTAGTTATGTTGTAAAATTAGTAACGCACCCTCCACCACTTGAATGAAATGGTGTATGCGTGCGTTCACTATCTCGTTATCTTAGAATGTCTTTTATTGATAATCATGGAGTTGAAAACTCGTGTGATGAATTTTTAGAAAGAAATTTCAACGATTTCAAACTTCATAAGTCCTGATGGAACCTTGATTTCAACAACGTCACCAAGTTTGTGACCTAGAAGGCCTTGTGCGATTGGTGTTGAAGATGCAATCTTCTTTTCCTTGAGGTTGGCTTCAGAGTCGGCAACGATGGTGTATTCTACTGCCATGTTGTTTGCGAGGTTCTTGATTTTAACCTTATTTAAAATTTGAACTTCGTCTGTGTTTAGTTTGCTTTCATCGAGGATACGCGCATTAGCAACGAGGTCTTTAAGTTGTGAAATTTTCATTTCCAGCATGCCTTGAGCCTCCTTGGCAGCATCATATTCGGCATTCTCTGAAAGGTCGCCTTTGTCGCGAGCTTCAGCAATTGCGCGAGATATTTCGGGTCGCTTAACGTTCTCTAGGAAAGCGATTTCTTCCATTTTCTTTTTATAACCTTCTTTGGTCATATAGGTGATTGCCATAGTGGTATCGGTTTTAGATGTTGTTTATAAAAAATAATAAAAATAAAAAGAATCTCGCCTAAACGGTGGTGAGACCCCTTTGTTATCAAATCAATAATATTTCAACACAAAATTAGGTACTTTGTTTGAGAAGTACCTAATTTTGAATATTAATATTGGTTAAAATTTACTATTCCGAACGTTTGCCGAGAAACTTTTTTATCTCATCAACAGGCATTTGGCGTCGTTGGGCATAATTGCTGATTTGTTCTTGGTCGATAGTTCCAACGATGAAGTATTGCGCGTTGTTGTTGAATACAAAAAATCCGGTGGTTGAGGCTAGCGGTTTCATCGCGCCGGCTTCGGTGAGTTCAATGCCAAGTGAGTTGTAATCAATGATTTCGTTAACTTGGAAAATCAGCGATTGGTCGGGCAGTGATTCGTAGCCTATTGCAGGGCGCAGGCCTTTGCCGTTGCTGAGGCGGTTGTGAAGCGCTTGAGTGGCGGCTTCGGCAAGTCGGTCAGCCAGTGATTGATACAGTAGCGAGGTGTATTCATCACCATCGGCGCGAGTGGCTTCAATTTTTTCTTGTATTTCTCGGCCGGCTGTTACTGCAAAGAATGCAATGCGGTCTTGAAGAGTGTCGCCGTCGCTGGCTATAATGTAGTCGCTCAGCGCGATGCGTGGCTTGTCGTGCTCGTTGGTTTGTTGTCGGAGTGTCGGCAAAACATATCGCTTGTCGTTGTAGCTGTAAATGATGTCGTTGCCTTTAGCTCCGGCTTGGGTCACGATGATGCGAGCTTTGAGTGAGCCTGTTGATGCTTCTATTTTGTCGAGAAGTCGGTTGGCTTCTTTTATTAATTGCATAGCTTGAGAGGCTTTTGCGCGACGTTCTTGTGGCATTGCAGCAAGCCACTGAGCTTTGCAATGGTCACATCCTTGCAAGTCGGCAACCTCGGCGAGTGATGCGTCAAGCGACCAAGCGGCGAGGAATGCGCGCCAATTGATGAGCTTGCGCGCCTCTGTTACGGGTATATCTATATCTCGTAATCCGAGTGGAAGTGCTGCTGCTTCGGCGCTCATTGATAGAGGATTATCTAGTTTTAGCTTGTTGGCTTCGTCGAATGACAACAGGTCAACACCGTTGGCGTGGTTTTGGCGCAGGCGCTCTTGATTTGCGGCGTTTTGCGCTATTGCATCGGGCGAAGAAAGTGATTTGGCGACACCGGGCATTGATGCTGCATCACGAGTGTAAAATACAGGCCCTGAGTAACATGGCGCGATTTTTACGGCCGTGTGCACTGCCGAGGTTGTTGCGCCTCCAATGAATAGCGGCGTTTTCATGCCACGGCTTTCCATGAGTGTTGCCACGTGGCACATCTCGTGGAGCGATGGAGTGATGAGTCCGCTCAGTGCAATCATGTCGGCGTTGATTTCTTGGGCTTTGTCGAGGATGTATTCAGCCGGTACCATTACGCCTAAGTCAGTGACGTCGTAGCCGTTACAGCGCATGATGATGCTCACGATGTTTTTGCCGATGTCGTGAACGTCGCCCTTGACGGTAGCTATCACGACCTTCCCCGATGTTCCTGATTTCTCGCCTTTTCGTTCGGCTTCAATGTAGGGGGTTAGCCATTTTACGGCGTAGCTCATGGCTCTTGCACTCTTAACTACTTGAGGTAGAAACATTTTGCCTTCGCCAAATAATTTGCCCACTTCATTCATTCCCGCCATCAACGGGCCGTCGATGATGTTCACGGCAGTCATGCCTTCGTCGATTGCTGATTGAAGAATTGACTCCATTCCCTCGTGCCTTCCGTTGACTATTCTCCTAGATAGGCCTTCTGACGCATTTTGAGGCACCTTCTCGGCCTTTTGTGATGTCTGGGGTATAGATGTACTACCCAAAGTCTTTTTCGCGTCAGAAGCGGCCTTAATGGCTTGTGCGAGGTCTACCAGTTTTTCGGTCGCATTTGGACCGGTATTTAGCAGAACGTCGGTGATGGCTTGGGTTAATTCCGGGTCAATATCTTTGACGTTGAGCATGGTCGATGGGTTAACTATCGCCATATCAAGGCCTTTGGCTAAATCAAGGAAGATAGCGTGCATCGCTTCTCTCACGGGGTTATTGCCTCTAAATGAGAAACTTAGGTTACTTAAACCGCCTGAAACGCGTGCTCCGGGCAAATTTTTCTTGATATAGGCTGTTGCCTCGATGAAAGCTTTGCCATAATTGTCGTGCTCGCTGATGCCGGTGGCAACGGCGAGAACGTTGGGGTCAAAGATTATATCTTGGGGATTGAAATGTAACTCGTTGACTAGTAGGCTGTATGAGCGAGTAATGACTTCGATTTTGCGCTCAACTGTGTCGGCTTGGCCCACTTCATCCATTGCCATAACCACGACTGCTGCTCCCATTTCGCGAATGTAGCGAGCACGCTCCAAGAATTTTTCTTCGCCTTCTTTCAAGCTGATAGAGTTGACAATCGGTTTTCCCTGGAGGTGGGTGAGTCCGGCAACGATTGTGTCCCAACGAGAGGAGTCAATCATCACGGGCACTTTTGCAATGTCTGGTTCGCTGGATATGCGGTCAAGGAATTTTGCCATTTCGGCGGTCGAGTCGAGCATTGCGTCGTCGAGATTCACGTCAATTACCGATGCGCCTGCCACGATTTGAGCTCTGGCAATCTCCAATGCTTCATCAATGTTTGCTTCTTTGATGAGACGGAGAAATTTACGGCTGCCGGCAACGTTGCATCTTTCGCCCACCATCATGAACGGCGCATTTGGTTGGAGAGTCAACGGCTCAAGCCCTGATAGATTGAGACATTCTTTTGCTGATGGAATTACGCGTGGAGCGCAACCTTTTGATACTTCGGCAATTGCCTTGATGTGCTGTGGTGTTGTACCGCAACAACCACCGCAAATGTTGATTTTTCCTGCCGACAATAATGGGCTCATGTGGTCAGCCATCTGTTGAGGAGTCTCGTCATATTGGCCCAACTGGTTGGGGAGCCCGGCGTTGGGGTAAACGCTTACTGCATAGGGTAATGCTTGTAACTTGTCGACGTATGGAATTATCTGTTCGGCACCAAATCCGCAGTTCAACCCGATAGAAACGGGCTGAGCGTGGCTCACTGAGGCGATGAATGCCTCGAGTGTTTGACCTGAGAGTGTGCGTCCTGTCTCGGTGAGAGTCACTGACAGCATAATCGGCAATCGCTTGTCAGCGAGCTCCATGGCTCGGCGAACTGCGTAAATTGCTGATTTTGCGTTGAGTGTGTCAAAAATTGTCTCGATGAGGATGATGTCAACACCGCCCTTGATGAGTGCCAAGGCTTGGTCAGTGTATGTGGCGGTCAGGCTGTCCCATGTCAGCGGTTGTGCATCGTTGAGTGCTGAAGCCATTGATAATGACTTGCTTGTGGGGCCCATTGAGCCTGCAACCCAACATTGGCAACCTGCATTTTCTTGCATAAACTTATCAGCTTCCTTCCTCGCAACTTGTGCTGCCGCTTCATTCAGACGACTAACCATAGATTCTAACCCATAATCAGCCAGAGATACGGCATTGGAATTGAATGAGTTAGTCTCGATGATGCGTGCTCCGGCTTCAAGATATTGACGGTGGATGTTGCTGATGACGTGAGGCGCAGTGATGCACAGTATGTCGTTGAAACCTTGTAAATTGTGGTTCCAATCGGCAAATTCCGAGCCTCTGAAGTCCTCCTCGCCAAGCTTATATTGCTGTATTTGAGTGCCCATAGCTCCATCGAGGATAATTATTTCCTCGCTCATCGCCTTGATGAGTGCGTCACCTGATAGAGTATATTTTAGGTCGTCAATAAGTGTCATATTATTAAGTCTATGCGCGATATTTAGTTACAAAATAGTAATTGTTTACCTCTATTTGGATACAAAATTACAAAAAATAATCGTGATTTTGGAGAAAATGCGCAGAAACAAGAAGAGCGCCCCGCAATTTTTCTTGTGAGGCGCCCATTTATGTTTATTCGAGAAAATACTTTGCGCTATTTGCCTGATAACAGCGAGTTGTAGGTCGCGTCGTCGTTGATTAGTTCAAGTGCTTGCTTGTAGATGGGATTGATGGTGTTGGAAACACGATAGTATGAAGCGTCTTCAAATAAATCCTTAAACATCATGCCTTTAACGACTGTAGCGATTAGCGGACGGCTGGTGTTGAGGCTTTCTTGGTTGAGCTTAACGCCTTCTTTTTCGCCGATTTCAACGATGCCCTCAATCATTTTGTCGCTGACATTAAATTCGTTGAAGAATTTATCTTCAGTGTTGTATTCCTTCTTTAATTGCTTGCGGTTTTTGTCAATGTAAGTGATAACATATTGATTGAGAACGCCTTTTGCAACTAAGTCACGATAATATGTGCTGTAATATGAAGTGTCGATGGGGACAAAACGGTCGGGCATAATGCCACCGCCACCATAGACAATGCGCTCATTCTTAAGTGTTTTGTATTGAAGTGAGTCGGCAAAGTGGATACTGTCTTTGCTCACTAACTCGCCTGATTTGTAGCGGTTTATGAGGTCTTCTTCATAACTTTCTTGGTCACCTTTGGTATATGGCTTTTGGATTGAACGACCTGACGGTGTGTAGTAGTGCGCTGTGGTGAGGCGTATCATTGAACCGTCGGGGAAGGGGAACGGACGTTGTACCAAGCCCTTACCGAATGTGCGTCGGCCCACAATCAGTCCGCGGTCATTGTCTTGGATTGCACCTGAGAGAATTTCGCTGGCCGATGCCGAATATTGGTTAACCATGATAACTAATTTGCCATTAAGGAATTCGCCGTCACCATCAGCTCTGAAATAAGAAGGCTCGGCTTTGCGACCTTGAGTGTAGACCACTAAGTCTCTATTGCGCAAGAACATACTTGCCAAGTCAAATGCTGAACCCAAGTAACCACCACCGTTGTCTTCCAAGTCGATGATGAGGTTAACCATGCCTTTGGCTTTGAGCTTTTTCATTGCCTCTTTCACTTCTTTGCCGGTGTCCTCGGCAAAGCGGCTCACGCGTATGTAGCCTGTTGTTGCGTCAGCCATGTATGCGGCGTCAACGCTGTAAATGGGTATATCATCGCGAGTTACCTTGAAGTTGATAATCTCGTTACCGCGCTTAACCTTGAGATTTACTTTTGAACCTTTCGGCCCGCGGAGTATGCTTATGATATCTGAATTAGTCTTTTTTACGCCCGAGATGACGGTGTCGTTGGCGCTGATGATGCGGTCACCCGGGAGGATACCCACTTTTTCAGACGGCCCGCCCGATGTTGTCTGGATGACATACAGGCTGTCGTTGTTCATAGTGAACTGGATGCCGATGCCTGAGAATTTACCTTGGAGCGGTTGATTTAAATCTTGTGTTTCTTTGGCGTCGGAGTATGCCGAGTGAGGGTCTAACGTCTTGAGCATGGCAATGATGCCCTCCTCAACGAGCTTGTTCTCGTCAACATCTTCGACATAATAATTTTCAATGATAGCCTCTGCGAGTCTTAGCTTGCGCTCCGGAGTGATTTTTTGACTTTGCGCCAACACTGATGAAGCTGCAACGGCTAATAAGAGAATTGATAGATAAAACTTTTTCATGATTTATCGCGAAAAATAGATTGAATTTTCTGAATTATTACAAGTCGCAAAAGTATGCAAAAAATTTAACATAATAGCGTTTTGATGTTTTTCTTTGAATAATTTTAAGAAACCAACACTAAAAAGCGATGATTTTCCGTCAAATCATGAGAGAATTACAATCTTTTTATGTAATTTTGATGCGATAAAAATGAGACGATTAATAACATTCAGGCGATTGGTACTCACAGCTGTCATGGTTGTGGGGCTGTCGGTGTGTGTAAATGCGTCATCGGCATGGGAGTCAATGCCCACTCCTGCAGGTATTGAACAGGCTGATATTGATAAAGTTGATGTAAACGTGAGGGATGGATACATCTATGTCTACACCCCGACGCGCACCTCGGTGAAAGTGTTCTCAATCTTGGGACAACTCATTTCTCAGGAGACCTTGCCGAGCGGAACATCACGATTGAAAATATCGGCAAAAGGTATTTATATTCTCAAGATAGGGTCAATAACTCGCCGTGTTACAATATAATGATTAATAATTCTATAAAGATTTTATAATGGAACGCATCAAGGTTAAAATCATAAACAACTCAGGAAATGAACTTCCCGCATACGAGACAATGTCTTCGGCCGGAATGGATGTTAGAGCTTTTCTTGAAAAACCCATTACACTTGAACCTTTAGAACGAGTACTTGTCCCGACAGGGTTGAGAGTTTCGTTGCCACAAGGCTATGAGATACAGATGCGTCCCCGCAGCGGTTTGGCATTGAAACATGGTATTTCACTTGCTAACACTCCCGGAACAATTGACGCTGATTATCGTGGCGAAATAGGTGTTATCCTCATCAACTTGTCACGAGAGCCGTTTGTTATAAACAATGGCGACCGTATTTGCCAAATGGTTGTAACTTCTTACACTCATGCCGAGTGGGAACAAGTGGACACGCTTGATTCAACCGAGCGCGGTGAAGGCGGATTCGGTCACACCGGAGTTAAATGATTAATATTCAATTACAAGTGAACAAATATCTACATTATATTTTTGTTTCGGCATTGTTGGCGCTTGGCATTGGTTTAGGCGTTATTGCTGTGTCAGCAAAAGAAGATTGGGACGAAGCCGCTCACAAGCGCAAAGCCGACTATCTTTTCTTGCAATCGCAGTGTCTTGACAAGAATGATGGTAATTTGGATAACTACTATCTGCTTCTCAAAAGGGCTTTTAGCGAAGATACCACCAATATTGACGTTGGTGCCGAGCTGGGCTATTATGAAGTGATGATGGCCAGTGACGCTGATATGCGTGCTCGTGGATTGGCTCGAGTAAAACGCCATTTTGATGAAGAACCTCAAGACTTGGTGTGGAGCAAGATATATGCCAATATCGTGCGCCAAACCTATGATATTGATGAAGTGTTGAGAGTTGAGTCAATATTGGACTCAATTTATCCCGATAAAACAGATATTTCCCTCCAATACTCACAAGATTTAATTGCTCGTCACATTCAAGGTGATTCAACGGCATTGCCCAAAAGTATGGCAATCTTGAACCGTATTGAAGAAGGCGTGGGCAAAGAGCCGTGGCTCGTGTCTCGCAAGATTAGAGCTTACTCCGCTATCGGTGATACCACATCAATCCTGCGTGAAGTTCAAGAAATGCTTGATGCGTCACCATCCAATGTTAGCAACATGGTATTTGCCGCCGAGACTTACGGCTATTTCCAGTTTGACGATAAGGCATTGGAGCTTTTAAACAAGGCTTGCGAAATGGATTCGACCAACGGTAATGCATTCTATTCACGCGCAGAATTGTACAAGTCAATGGGCGACAGTGTGGCCTACGACAGCGAGGTGTTCCACGCATTGAAAATGAATACGCTTGATGTTGATACAAAATTGCAGCTGTTGAGCGACTATGTGCGTGAGCTATACACCGATACAGTTCCGGCTCAACAAAAACGCATTGTCGATTTGTTCAATATCTTGATAGAACAGCATCCCCATGAGTCACAGATTCATACCCTTTACGGTACATATCTCAACGTGATGAACAAATACGCTGAGGCTGCCGAGCAATTCCAGTATGCAGTGGATATTGACCCTTCCGATTCTGATAAATGGGCCATGTTGCTGTCACTGTATTGGGCTGACAAAAATTATGCAGCAATTGAGAAAAATGCCGAGCGCGCTATCGAATTATTCCCCGAACGTTCAATGTGGTACACCCTTACAGCGTTGTGCTACAGCGAGCAAGGCGAAAAAGACAAGGCAATCGCTCTGCTGCAAAAAGGACTCGCTGTCCCCAATTTAAGCAATGAAGATCGTTCAACGTTGTTTACTAGTATTGGCGATGTTTATCATCAAATAAACGACACCGATTCGGCGTATGTCTACTATGACAAGGCATTGGTGGAAAATCCATCAAATGTGTTGACGCTCAATAACTATGCTTATTTCTTGTCACTCGACGGCACAAATCTAGACCGTGCCGAGCGTATGAGTGCTATGGCTGTTAAGGCTGAGCCTGACAACGCAACTTATCTAGACACTTATGCATGGGTATTCTTCAAGAAGCAAGAATATGGCCTTGCTAAACAATACATTGACTCTGCGCTATTGAAATCATCTGAAGACGAAATCTCGGCAGATCTTTATGAACACGCCGGTGATATCTATTTCATGAACGGTAGTCCCGATGAGGCTCTTGACTATTGGAAACGTGCTCTTGAGCTAGACCCCGAGAATGAATTGCTACAGCGCAAGGTTAAACATAAAACTTATTTTTACAAATAATCAGTAACGAAATGAAACGACATATATCTCTATTTATCATTACATTAGGACTCATGGTGATGACCGCTTGCAGTTCTAACAAGTCAAATGTAAAGACCGACTATCAAAACACCGACACGACAGTGCCGCAAGCTGCAACGTCGTCAGTGTCAACAAAGACCGTCTATGAGCAACTTGTCGCAGGTTACAAAGATTGGACCGATGTTCAAATGCCTGTCAAACTAGCGTTATCATCGCCAAAGTCGTTCTCTTTCTCAGGAAGAATGAGTATGGTTAAAGGCAAAGATATATTGTTGTCATTCCGTGTTTTAGGTATGGAAGTGGCTAATGTCTATGTTGATGCAGACTCAATCTATGCCGTAGACAAGTATCACAAATATTTTTGCTCTGAATCATTGGCTAATGTATTCAAAAAAGCCTCTATCACTGATGTTCAAAACTTGTTGATGGGCCGTGCAGTGATATTTGGCGAGGGCATTTTGACAAGCAAAATGTATTCAAAAGTAAATGTTCAAGCCGAGGAATCATCATGGCGCGTTTCGCCCAAGACTCAGTTGAGCAATTTTGATTACAGCTATCTTGTTGATGATAACAACGGTGAGGCTTCAGTGTCACAGTTGGAGGCTACCATCACCGGACAAACACCGGCTACTTGCACTTATTCATCACCCACAGAGACCGATGCAGGCCTTGTGGCTAAATCTGCAACAATTAATGCAACAATGGGAAAACAAAATATAATTGCTTCACTAGAGTGGACGCTCAGAAGCGCAAAATGGAACGAAGGAAAGACTAACACATGGTCACGCCCGTCGGGATATCAACGCATTGAAGCAAAGAATATTTTGAAGATATTCAACTCGTTATAATCCCAATTTTTACCAATTATTATGCGCATAAATCGTTTTCTTATCATATTACTTGCATTGATAACCGTCGCCGGAAGTGCTGACGGTCAGCGCCGATCGCGCAAATCAAAATCTACAAGAACAACAAAGACCACCGCTGTAACTACTTCATCAACAACATTGCGTAGCTCTCAGTCGGTTCAGAAAGATAAATCTCAGAATGCAAAGGAGATAAAGGAAACGCAACGCAAGATTAATGAAAATGCCAAGCAAACAGGGCATCAAATCAATCAACTGAATTCACTAAACGCTGAAATTCAAGAGCATAGTGCCGTTATCGGGACAATGAAGGATTCTCTCGAGGCAATTAACTGCAAAATCAGCGTCATCAACGACTCGATTAACAAGAACGAGGCACGCGTCAACGTGTTGCGCAAAAATTATGCGTCATCATTGAGAGCCGCTCGTAGCCGCAGAAAAGGCATGAGCAATATAGCATTTGTCTTTTCGGCTGAGACTTTCAGCCAAAGCTATCGCCGTTTTAGATACCTTACCGAGCTAAATAAATGGCAGGCCGACAAGAGCAAAAAGCTTAAAGATGAAGTGGCTCGCCTCAACAAGAGCAAAGAACAATTGTCAACATTGCAACATGCCAAGGCATCATCGTTGCACCAACTAAACACCGCTCAACAACAGTTGCAATCCAAGCAAGCCGAGACATCAAAGCTCGTTGCACAACTACAAACTGAGGGCGAATCGCTGAAAACATATCTCGCCGATAAACAGCACAAAGCTCAGGAACTCAATAGCGAGCTGGACCGCATTATTGCCGAAGAAGCTCGTATTGCCGAGGAACGACGCAAGAAAGAAGAGGCCAGAATCGCTGAAGAAAAGCGCAAACGTGAGGAAGCTCGTTTGGCAGAAGAACGTCGTAAGCGTGAAGAGGCTCGCATCGCTGAGGAAAAACGTCTTGCCGAGGAACGACGAGTAGCCGAAGAAAAGCGTGCTGCCGAGGCAAAACAATTGGCTGAAGAAAAGCGCGTAGCCGACGAGAAGCGACAAGCCGAAGAAAAACGCCTTGCCGAAAACAAGCGTAAAAAGCAAGAAGTCAAGAAAGAAGAAAAAAAGAATGACGAAGTCGCAACCGTAAAACCCGGTAAGAAATCGACAAAGTCAAAGTCTAAGAAAGATAAGAACAAGAAAGACTCATCCGAACCGATTGTTCGTCAATCAGATTTGGCCTCAAATGTGTCTAAACCGGAGCCTGCTGCAGCTCCATCGGTAGTCAAGCCGTCAAAGGAGATTGCTACCGTGCAAGCGTCACCTGACCGCAAGCTCACCGGCTCATTTAAGGACAATAAAGGCCGATTACTTTTCCCTGTAACCGGTTCTTACAAGGTCGTGGGCACATTTGGCCGTAGTCATCACCCGAATTTGCCGTCAATTGAGGTACAAAACAATGGTATTGATATTGAGGCACGTCCGGGAGCGAATGCCCGCGCGGTGTTTAACGGTCGTGTTTCGGCTGTGTTCCAGCAACCGGGCTATCACAATATTGTCATCATTCGCCACGGCGAATATTTGACTGTATATGCCGGCCTTGACCGCTTGAGCGTGAAAACAGGTGATGAGGTGAGGTCAGGCCAAACTCTGGGCCATATTTACTCTGATACAGATGACAACAATAGGTCATTACTCCACTTTGAAGTGCGCCGTGAAACTGAAAAACTAGACCCAAGTCAATGGGTTAGATAGTTTATATTCTCCATAAGCAATGGCTAAATCAAGTCAAACAAATGCGATAGTGAATGCATTGGGCATTTTTACCGGTGTCCAGTTCCTGTCAATTTTGTGCCGACTGATTAGCAATAAGGCAGTTGCAATCTTTGTGGGGCCCGTTGGCATTGGTTTGCTTGGATTATATACCCAGGCAATAGATATGCTGACTAATATCACCCAACTTGGTGTAAATCAGAGCGGTGTCAGAGAAAT
>CAYTFG010000007.1:35259-46937 GCA_964436925.1 uncultured Bacteroides sp.
ATATGCTGACTAATATCACCCAACTTGGTGTAAATCAGAGCGGTGTCAGAGAAATATCTGCAGCCGCACCCGCCGACCAAAAGCGACTGATACTCATTGTTAGACGTTGGACATTTGCGTTGGGTATTTTCGGCGCATTGTTGACGTTGGCAATCGCGCCGTTGTTGAGCAGGTGGTCATTTGGCAATGACGAATATACTTGGGCCTTCCGCTTACTGTCGATAACGATATTTTTTACAACCCTGACAAATGGCGAAGCAGCCGTATTGCAAGGCGTGAGACGTTTACGCCGATATGCTGTGGCTTCATTGTGGGGCGTGATGCTTGGCGTCGCTTGTTCGGTGCCTGTTTACTACCTGTGGCGTGTTGATGGAGTCGTGCCGTGCGTAATCTTGGTTTCGCTCAGCAATATGGTCGCATTGGTATGTGCCGCCGAGAAGGGCGAGAACCGTGATAAGGTTACGCTGAAAGAAACGTTGGCTGTGGGCCGTCGCATGATTGTCTTGGGCTTCTATTTGACGATATCTTATGCTATTACCAGCATATTGGCATACGTTTTCCGCACATATCTCAACACAAACTATGATACAGTCACAGTGGGGCATTTTCAAGCAGGATACACGATAATCAACAATTATTTCGGCATAATCTTCACATCGTTGGCGGTGGAATATTTCCCGCGACTATCGGCAAATATTCACAATAGCCATCGTTCGTCAATCTTGGTCTCTCATGAGATTAGTATTGTTCTATGGATTTTGATTGTTGTAGCAACGCTGTTTGTTACTTTTGCCGATTTGGGCGTGAAAATTCTGTATAGCTCAGAGTTTTTAGCGATTTTGCCGTTCATAACCTTGGCCATGATAGGCGTGCTGTTTAAGGCCTTTTCCTGGTGTTTGGCATTTGTGATGCTGGCACGTGCCGATGGTAAAATCTACATGATAACAGAGATTTCAAGCGATATAATCGGCATAATCTTGTATGTCATAGGCTTTTCGCAATGGGGATTTGCAGGCCTCGGTATCGCTTATAGTGTGTGGTTTGTGCTGTACACAATAATGACCGCGATAATTTATCGCAGTCATTACCACATGATATTTGGGAAAAATGTTGGCAAACTGCTTGTTACAGCAGTCGTTATAGTTTTGCTGTCAATTCTAGCAAAAGAATATGCGGGTTGGTGGGCATCACTACTGATTTCGCTTGCCACAGTCTATCCGGCATATAAGCACGTTATGCGCCGATAAATGAGTTGATTACCAGCCGCCCGAGGCACCGCCACCACCGGTGTGACCACCGCCAAACGAGCCTCCCGAGAAGCCTCCACCACCAAAACCGCGACCACCGCCGCCTCCCATTGGGAATATTACAGGAACCTCTTCTCTAGGAATTGAATAGCGTTTGCGCGTTATGTGTAGACAATTTTTGCAAACATATTCCTTCACGCCTGCGCCCGGTTGAGTGGTAGTGGGCTTAACCACAATGCGGTTACATTGATATTTTGATGTGTGCATACCACATTGCTCGCACACTTCATAGCCTGATAATTGATTTACAAAAGGATAAATATCAGTTTCCCCGCACTTTGGGCACAACCACACATCGTAGTCAACCGTGTTAAGTCGTTCCTCAAGGTCCTGACCGGGAGTGAGATAGTCGTTGTCATGCACTTCGTCAAGCTTTTTCATTTTGGCGCCACAATTGGGGCATACGCGCGGTTTTTCGCGCCAACTTTTCATTAGAAGTCGCAATGGAAGATACACCAGGAATGGAATTGCTAATGCTACAAAGGCGGAGCCAAAAGCTACGTTCTTGAAATTCACCATCTTGCGGTATCTTTCGGCGCGGTCAAGATTCTTTGTCTTATTCAGCAAGAAAATCATGACGATTAGCAGAATGACGGTAATAAAGATGCTGAAATACAAGTAGCAGTAGAAAATATCCATTAAGTCCTCGTCATCATCAGCGGCATTGTTGGCATACTTTGACTTGAGCTCTTCGGCGGCCTCAGGGTCAGTGAAAATTGTCGCCAATTGGCTGACACCGTTAATCATGCCCGAGTCATAATCGCCCTCTTTGAAATAGGGGTAAATGTAGCGATTCAACAGTGTCATACATATCGCATCGGGGAGCACGCCTTCAGCGCCGTAACCGGTGCGTATCACGCCTTTGCGTTGGTCCTTGACAATTAGTACCAACACGCCGTTGTCGTTGTCTTTTTTGCCAATTCCCCACGCCTCATATAGGTCGGTTGCGAAGGTGTTGATGTCGCTGTCTTCGTCGATATCATCAATGACCACGGCAACAACTTCGGCTGTTGTCTTGCTCCAAATGCTGTCGATAATCACGTTTAATTGATTGACAGCGTTGTCGCTCAATATGCCGTCGGGGTTGGAAACGTATTGTGTGCGATTGGCCACATGAACGTTAGGCACGTCGTTAACGGTGTAATTGCGTGCCAATGCAGTGACGCATGATAGAATGCCTATCAGGACAAATAATATCTTTCTTTTCATTGTTAAACAGCGGGAAGACTCATCCCGTTAAGTTTGCGATATAAATCAAGTGCATAAACATCGGTCATTGCTGACATGTGGTCAACGACCGCTTGTATTTTGCCGTAAAGTGTCGGCGCATACACGTCATATTGTTGAGGCATCTTTGACAGTAATAACCGAGAATAGGTGAGTGACGGGTTTCTCACGGCTTTGATGAACTTCTCCATGAGGAATGTTATGATGCTGTTACCTGCCAATTCAATGTCAACAACGTCGCTGGCGCAGTAAATCTTTTCCCAGGACATTTTTGCGCATGCTTGGTAGCCGTTGAGTTCTTGCTCGTCAATGTGGTTGAGCAATGAGCCTTCAAACGTGCCATTCAAGATTTCATCTTCATGCTTGATGAATGCTTGGGCGCATTGTTTGACAAGTGTGCCCACAACGCATGAACGCAAATAAGCAATCTTTTCGTTGGGGTCGTCGACCTTGTCCATCACGTGTTTTAAGTGCTCATGGCGTTCCTGACTGAAGAATGACATCAACAGATTTATCACGACATCAGTGTTGAGGATGCGTAGCTTGTGGGCGTCCTCGATGTCCATCACTTCATAACAAATATCATCGGCGGCTTCAACGATGTAGACGAGCGGGTGGCGTGCATATTTTATCATGCCGTCGGGAGCATCCAGACGCTTAATGCCCAGTTCGGTGGCCACGCTGATGTAGCTGTCACGTTCTGAATCAAAAAATCCGAATTTGCCTTTATCTTTGGCCAATCGTGACTCAAACGGGTACTTCACGATTGAGGCAAGAGTGGAATAAGTCATTGCGAAACCGCCGGCGCGACGTCCTTTGAATTGGTGGGTCAACACGCGGAAAGCATTGGCATTTCCTTCAAAGTTTACCAAGTCGGCCCATTGTGTTTCGGTGAGTTCGCTCTTTAAGTCAGAGCCTTCGCCCTCAGAGAAGAAAGTTGCAATAGCTTTTTCGCCGGAGTGGCCAAACGGCGGATTGCCAAGGTCGTGGGCCAAACAAGCAGCAGCAACGATGTCGCCGATGTGGCTCAGCTTGTCAACCCATAGCTCATGAGCATATCGCTCGTGCAGTCCGGTGCTTACTTCGCGAGCCAAGGACCTGCCGACACACGCCACTTCCATTGAATGGGTCAATCGGTTGTGCACAAAGATACTTCCCGGAAGTGGAAATACTTGTGTCTTGTTTTGCAAGCGGCGGAACGGGCTTGAAAACACAAGTCTATCGAAGTCGCGCTGAAAATCGCTGCGAATGCCGTTGCGGGGGTCGTGGTAATCTTCCAGCCCGAAACGCTTGTCGTTAATTAGCAATTGCCATTGCATAGGTTGATTCATAGTTTTTATATTTTTAGGCCATTAAGGAGCTTGATGTAAGTCTCAATGGCATCCCTTATTTCATGTAAATAGATAAATTCGTCGGCAGTGTGGGACCTCGCTGAGTCGCCGGGGCCAAGTTTTACCGATTGCCATGGCATCAGCGCTTGGTCGCTCAAGGTGGGGGAGCCGAACGGTGTGTGGCCCATCATTACCAATCGCTTGACGATGGGGTGAGACGGGTCAATGAATGACGAATTGAGACGCGTTGAACGCGGTGTCAGTTCACATTCGGGCACAGCTTGGCGTATCAGCTCGAGAGTCTCAACGTTGGAATAAGCGTCGGTTGTCCTGACGTCAACGACGATTTCACACTTGTCGGGGACGACGTTGTGCTGCGTTCCGGCATTTATTTGTGTTACCGAAATTTTTACTTCGCCGAGCGTTGGTGAAACTTTTTCAAGCTTGAGATTTTGCAGAGTTTGAACAACGGGGAGTGCGCGATAGATTGCATTTATTCCCTCGTTGCGGGCGGCGTGGCCTGACTTTCCGGTCACAATACCGTCGAGCACCATAAGCCCTTTTTCAGCGATTGCGGGGTTCATGCCTGTTGGCTCGCCCACTATAGCCACGTCAACTTTTGGCAGAAGCTTGAGTGCTGCTTCAATGCCTTGGCGACCGCTCACTTCCTCTTCACAAGATGCGAGCATGATGAGGTTGTATTGTTGAGGGATGTCGCTGAGGTACAGAAACGTTGATATCAGCGATACCAGTGCGCCACCGGCATCGTTGCTTCCGAGACCGTAGAGTTGCTCGGTTTCGCCAACGATTTCGGGCTTGAACGGGTCCCGTTGCCAGCCTGCTGCCGGCTTCACGGTGTCTATGTGTGAGTTTAGCAAAAGGGTGGGGCGAGCGGGGTCAAAGTCAGGAGCGATGGCCCACACGTTATTGCCGTGCCGTTGAGGTTTATGCCCGTTTGCTATCAAATATTTCTCTATAATGTTGGCAGCTTCTTCTTCGTTGCGACTGATTGATGGTGTTGCAATTAGAGATTTCAGCAGGTCAACTGCGTTGTAAAATAATTCGTCCATATTGCAAAGATAACGTGTTTTACCTTGATAGTAAATTGCTTAACATTTATTAACCCGCGGTGTGCAACTTAGGAATCTTTGTTAATGATAGCTCATTTTAGATGAGTAAAATAAGCGCTATAACGGATAAAAGGCTATCTTTGCAAAGTTTTTTGACAAGAATCTAACTTATGCCAAATACTTTAACAGACTTAATTCGCATCCAATCAGCCAAATATGGCGATAGACTTGCATTCCAAACAGTCAAATCACTAGACGGGGATATGGAAGAAAAGTCGTGGAACAAGTTCCGGGATGAAGTGAAAGACTTTGCTTGTGCATTAGAGATTATGGGCATTGCAGAGCAAGAAAATATCGCAATTTTTTCGCAAAATCGCGGTGAAATACTATTGACTGATTTTGCAGCATTCGCCAATCGAGCCGTACCGGTGTCTATATATGCAACAAGTAGTGCTGAGCAAGTTCGTTACATCGTGAATGACGCAAAAGCCAAAGCACTCTGTGTAGGAGATCAAAATCAATATGATATAGCAGTCAGCATTGCTGCTGATTGCCCCAGTTTGCAACACATCATCACTTATGATGCAGATATCAAAGTAAGCCCCGAAGACAAAATCACAGTATCGTTTATCCAGATGCTTCAACTCGGTTCAAAGGCTTCACAAGCATGTCGTGATACCGTAAATGCGCGCACTGCTGCAGCATCTCCCGATGATATTGCAACTCTCATCTATACTTCAGGAACAACAGGAGAACCCAAAGGCGCAATATTGCCTCATTCATGTTTTAATGCAGCGCTGGGATTCCACGTTACTCGATTGACAATGCTCAGCGATAAGGACACATCATTGAGCTTCCTGCCATTGAGCCATATCTTTGAAAAAGCGTGGACCTACTTGTGTCTACTCATGGGTATTCAAGTTACCGTCAACCCAAATCCGAAAGAAATTGCAGAAGTAATCAAGATTGTTCGCCCCTCATGTATGTGTAGCGTTCCACGTTTCTGGGAAAAAGCATACGCCGGCGTTCAAGAGAAAGTGTCAGAAATGACCGGAATTAAAGCGTGGATGGTAAAGCAAGCACTCAAGGTGGGCCGTAAACGCAATCTCGAGTATGTAAAGCAAGGTCGCAAAGTGCCTTTCTTGCTTGAAACTAAATACAAATTCTTTGAAAAGAATGTATTCTCTACGCTCAAAAAGGCTATCGGTATTGAGAACGGAAATCTTTTCCCCACAGCCGGTGCTCCTCTAAGTGAAGTTATTACCGAATTTTTCATAACTTGTGGCATTAATATCGTCATTGGCTACGGCTTGTCTGAAACGACAGCTACCGTTTCTTTATTCCCAATCAGTGGCGTTAAAGTTGGCACAATCGGGACCGTTCTTGAGGGCGTAAACGTCAAGATAGGCGAGGAAAATGAAATCCTTGTCAAAGGTCCGTCGGTTATGCGCGGATATTTCAATAAGCCTGAGGAAACCGCCAAAGCATTTACTGCCGATGGATGGTTTCGCACAGGTGATGCAGGCCATTTTGATGAAGATGGTAACCTCGTTTTGACCGAACGTATTAAGGATTTGTTCAAAACTTCTAATGGCAAATACATCGCACCGCAAGCAATTGAAAGTCGCCTCGGTGAAGACCGCTATATTGAGCAAGTAGCTGTAATTGGCGATAAACGCAAGTATGTTACTGCAATTATTATCCCGGCTTTTGAGGCGCTCAAGGAATATGCTCAACGCCACAAAATTTCATTCCGCAGCATTGATGATTTAGTGCAAAATGCCGAAATTATCAAGATGATTGAGGAACGCATCGAGAAGTTGCAAGCAGGTCTTGCCACATTTGAGAAAGTGAAGAAATTTACACTTCTACCCAGCCAATTCACCATTGAATCAGGAGAATTGACCAACACTCTCAAGCTTCGCCGCCCAATCATCAATCGTCGCTATGCGCGCCAGATTGAAGCCATGTACTGCTAGCAATTTACAAAGCATATAAAACTAATAAACCCTTGTCAATGATTAATTTTGGCAAGGGTTTATTAGTTTCCTATTCGGTAATTAAATCGGCCATGTAAAGAGGCAAGTAGGTGATGCCATTGTCAACTTCGATGTTGTTTTTGGATAGTACGATACTTTGTCCTATGCGACAACCTTGAGTATTAATGATGTTGTCAAGTGAAGCGTGCTTCTTGTAATTATCGCCTGATTTTACTTCAATAACGGTTATCCCATCTTGGCCGGGAATTATGAAGTCCAACTCTTGGCGGCTCTTCTTGTCGTAATAGTGTAGAGGAATGTTTTTAGATGCCAATGCACAAGCAACAAAATTTTCGGTCAATGCGCCTTCGTTTATGTCAATCTCGCCATTCATGACCTTAAATTGCATATTGTTAAGCAATTGTGAACAGAGTAACCCGGTATCAACCATATAAATTTTATATAACCTGCGATTTTCGGTTGCTTCAAATGGTAATTCAAATGCTGAGGTATTGAATGAATAATATGCAACACCGGCATCAATGAGCCATTGAGTGGGGTCTTTATATTTTCGTAGCGAAGCGCCTTTCTCCAAGCTGGCTAGTACAAACCGCTTATCTTGCTTGCCGAGTTGAGAAGGTATTGCGTCAAAAACACGTTTGACAAGCGTGGGCTGTTTTGATGCGTAATTTGTGATATCGGCTCGATAGGTTGACATGATGGATTGTTGAGCTCTCACGACTTGCTGAAAATCAAGTTCGTTGACAAAAGTTTGTACCACTTCGGGCATACCGCCAACGACCAGATATTCGCGATAGTATCGACTTATCTGCTGATGGATAAAATCAGGTACAGGCTCTAATTTTTTATGACAATTTCTCACCACCTCAATTACATCATCAGAGATGCCTTTGGCCCACAAAAACTCCTCAAAATCCATGGGATAGACGTTATAGCGCTCTTCATAGCCCACAGGATAGGAGTTTACGTGCTTATAATTTATGCCGAGTAATGAGCCTGATGCAATATAATCAAACTCATTTTCTTCGACTAAAAACTTTATGGCGGTTCGAGCTTTAGGGCATTCTTGAATTTCGTCAAGGAATAATAACGTCTCGCCTTTGATAAACGGGCCAAATCCCATTGCCGAGAGGTTTGTTATTATCGCTTTGGTGCTCAATTCGCCATCAAAAGCTTGCATTGCCAAAGGCTGTTTTACAAAGTTTACTTCCACTAAATGCTTATAGTGAGCCTTGCTAAATTCTCTCACAGCTGTGGTCTTGCCCACTTGACGTGCGCCATATAGCAAAGGGGCTTTGTAATGGCCTGTGTTATACCAGGTTTCAAGCGCTTTTGTAATCTTCCTTTTTAGCATAATTGCAACTTTTTGCAGGTTAATACGCGGCTAAATTACAACTTTTTGCACGTATTTGCAATAGTTTTATGCAACTTTTTGCAGGTGGTTTGAGGGTGAAATTGCAACTTTTTGCAAGCTAAGGGCGTGAAACATTACAAATTCCGGTTCCAATGAGCCACTACATCGTCAATGTTTATGCCCAGCATTTTCATCTCGGCAAACAGTTCGGGCAGTCGCTCTTGAAAGAATTCCTCTTTGCGAGTCGCTTCAACGCGTTGTTTTGCGTCGCCCGAGAGGTAAAAACCTGTGCCTCGTTGAGGATAGATGATGTCATGTGATTGTAGAAACTCATAGGCTTTTAACACCGTGTGTGTGTTTACCGACATCTGTACCGATAATTCTCTGACCGAGGGCGTTCGTTGCTCCGGTAGCCATTTCTCTGACAGTATGCAACTGAAGCAGTAGTCAATGATTTGGCGGTATATTGGTTTGTTGGTGCTAAAATTCATACTCTATGTTTTAATATTGTTTGCGTCGGATTGTTCTTACGATAAAGTAAATAACGACAAATGTGCCAATTAATTCTATCACGTTTACTGTCATTACAACCGGGGTAAGGAAGTCTACCATATCTTGAGACTGTGCTAAGTTTTCTTCAATGCTGTGTGAAGCGCTGCCTGCGTTTTCAGCTAATCCGTCTAAGCCTTTTTTGTAAAATATATAAGCGAGTGAGCTTATGCTGCTAATCATGCCCATGATAACGACGGTGCCAATTGTCCACACCAGGCCCATGATGGCGCGGTTGCGAGTCAAGGAAATTACTACAAGCAAGGCGATTGAAGTTGTGAACACAACGGGCGCATAATTGAGCCCATACATCCCTATGGTTGAAGAGTCGGAGAGCGCTTTGAGGGTTTGCTGGAGCTCGTTTGGCGCGATGAGTTGGGACGTAATCCATTCGCCGATTGTGGATGGAATGTAAATCAATATCGGGATTATAATCAAGAAGTAGCCCAATAAAAGCACGGCTTTTTCTTTCCATGTAACGGGGAGCATCGCTTCGACAACGGGACTTGTTCGGCGAGTGAGTGCCAGCGGACTAAGGTAAATCATGAATGAAAGTATTGTGCCGATTAATCCGCCAAATATAATTCCTGTTTCCGACTTCATTGATATGTAGGTTAAAATGCCTATTATCAGTGCGATTATAGGGTAAAGTATCATCTGAAGGCGGAGAGCCGGGCTGTAGTATCGCGCAAGCAATTTAAATCGTGCCCATGAAAAATTGTTATTGATTGTTGTTTCCATAGTTTTATCCGTTTATTTGTGTTAGTAAAGCTGATGCCTTGGTGCTTTGAAGAGCGTTATACAGCATCACGTAGTCGATATCACTCTCGGCGGTTCCGTCATTTGGAACGATTGAATAGACTTGACCGAAACGGTCTTCGGCATAGATTGCGTTATCGGCAATTTTGTTACCGATTACAAACGTAATTTTGTCCATAATCTCGCCGATTTCTTTTGCAAGCATTAGGTTGCCCTTGTGGAGGACCATCACGCCGTCAAATATGTTTTTGAAATCCCAGATTGTGTGGGTGGAGATGATTACAGTCTGATTGGGCTGAACGCATTTAGTGAGCATTCCCAGCAAAGCTTGTTTTGCAGTAATGTCAAGACCGTTTGCCGGTTCGTCAAGCAAAAGGACGTCCACGTTAAGAGCCAAAATATATGCCAGCTGAGCCTTTTGGCGGTTGCCAAGTGATAACTTGTCAAGGAGGTCGCTGTCGCTAAGCTCAAACGCCTTTAAATTGGCCTCCAGCAGCTCAGCGTTGAAGTTTGGATAGAACACAGCATGATATTTAACCATGTCCTTGATTGTGCGCTGAGGGAAAGCCATGTCATCAGTGTAAGCAAATACCTTAGACATCACGCCGGGAGTGCGGTCAGCACTTATTTCGTCGTCAATTAAGCAGGCGTTGGCCGGACGAGCAGTGCGCAGTCCTGCAATGATGTGGAGTAGGGTAGTTTTTCCGGCACCGTTTTCACCAAGAAGCAAGTGTATGCCGGCTCCAAGCTGAGTTGTTATCTCGTGGAGAACATCTACGCCCGCTTTATAGCTGTAATTTAGATTGTTAAACGTAATCATAGTCGCGTGTTTTTTTTATGGAGGTGATTAATATTCATTGATTCAACACTCTAGATACACATTAGCGTAACCACTGCAGTTGATAAACCAACAGTAATCTCATGCCATGGAATGGATATCGTGTGGATTGTGCTGTCCACGCTTGTCGTTGTGACATAGCATGTTACTGCAGCAATTGCAATTGTAAACAAAATTGCCATCCCGATAGTTATAGTTTTTCGCTTTTTCATATTAAATTAATTAGAGTGTTAGTGTTGTACATATCTACAACACTGCAAATGTAATTATAAAAAATTAATCTCCAAATAAAATTGGAGATTTTTTGCTTATTTTTTGCAATTATATTACTCTTTCAAGATATCTTGGATGACGAGGCCGGCAAGCATAAAGCCGAATATTGCGGTTGTATGAGCCATCGTACCGTTGATTTGCGCCTTAGAAGAGCACCATTCGTGGTTAACGAGGTTAGGGTCACCGGGACCTTTGTCAGCCTTGGGACACAAGCAAGCCGATGTGCCACACGAATGATTTACTCCGCGGTTTTTCAATAATTCAGGGCTGTAAATACACAAGAATTTGCGCTTGGGATATTGCTTGGCGCGCTTAAACTTGTTGCGCAACGCGCGAGCCAGCGGACAACCTTGGACCTTCCAAAATTCAGCTACTGAAATTTGCATGGGGTCCATTTTAAGCGCTGCGCCCATAGACGAGAAAAATTTCACAGGCACGCTAGTTGCATGGCGTATTAGTAATGCCTTATTTTCAAGACTGTCAATTGCGTCAATGACGTAGTCGTAATCTTCGATTTTGAAAGAATCGGCGGTCTCAGCCGAATAAATCTTCTGTTGAGCGTCAACCTCCACGAGCGGATTAATTTCAAGTAAACGAGCTTTCAAAGCCTCAACTTTTACTTGCCCCACAGTCTTCATTGTTGCCATCAGTTGGCGGTTGATGTTAGTCACGCACACACGGTCAGAGTCAACAATGGTCAAGTGCTTGATGCCGCTTCTCACTAAACTTTCAGCGCACCAGCTACCTACTCCCCCAACACCAAAGATGATTACCTTAACATCTGCGATATCCTTCATTGCGTCATTGCCAATCAGCAACTCCGTTCTTCTAAATATGCCCTGTTCAATACCCATTTATTCTTACGCTTATATAAAATTAATCTCCTCAGGCTCATTACAATTCAGCCCATCCGGAATTCCACTGCAAAGATACATCATAATCCCGTAATTTCCAACCCATCCCCGTTGAA
>CAYTFG010000008.1:0-43943 GCA_964436925.1 uncultured Bacteroides sp.
AAACTTCGAGGAGGGCAATAATGTGAAAACTTTTTGCAAGATTAAATGATTCTATGTACTTTTGTGCAATTGTTTAAAAAGAATTAGGCGCATGAAAATTATTCTAAATCAACCGTTCTCGTTTAGCGAGATAGGTATGAAGGAATGCCAAGAGGATAAGGTTTATCCTGCGGTGGGCAAAGCAACGACAGCGAGTCGTTACTTCTTGGTGTGTGACGGCTTGGGCGGTTATGACGCCGGGGACCGTGCAGCCACGCTTGTGACCGAGGCATTTGCGCGCTATTTCCGAAACAATCCACCTGAAGACGGACGCGTGGATGAGGCATACTTCACACGGGGCCTCAGAGCCGCGTATAAGGCTTTAAATGCGCTGGAGTACTCAGACCCTAAGCGACGCCCCGGAACGACGCTCACGTGCCTTTATTTGGGCTCTAACGGCGTGTTGGTGGCACACATTGGTGACACGCGCATCTATCAAGTGCGTCCCGGTCGAGGAATAGTATTTAAGACCGAGGATCATTCGGTGGTAAACGAGATGTTGAAGCGCGGTGAAATTACCGAGGCCGAGGCACGGGTTCATCCGCGACGCAATGTAATCACACGCGCCATGCAGACGGGGCTGGAGCGCCCGTTTCGTGCCGATGTCCAGCTGTTGACCGATGTGCGTGCAGGTGATTACTTTTTCATGTGCACCGACGGGGTTAGAGAGCAGGTTAACGACACGCAACTTGTTGATGCTCTGAGCGACAGCACAATCAATGACGAAGAAAAAATAGAGGCGATAACGTCAATGTGTGAAGGAATCACGCGTGACAATTATAGCGCCTACTTGATACCAATAGCAAAAGTAATGAAGAGTAACGTTAATGTATCAATGCCACAAGGCGTTATCACTGATGAAGTTAAAGAAGAGTTGAACGACAGCATTGACGATGAGGTGCCCCCGTTTGGTCGATGGATAGAGCGCAATTTGCGTCCGTTGCTGGCGTGGCTCATTGGTGGCATCGCCGTGTTGTCAATCTATTCAACATTTTTGCGTCCGTCAACACCCGTTAAAGATATAACTTATCCTGAAGAAGTGGCTAAACCTGAGGAGGTTATCTACAACAAGGACGTTGTGGAAGAGACTCCCACTCGCGTGGAAGAAGAAGTTACCGACTCGATTGTCGGTGAGACTGAGGCAGTTGATGCTACACCGACCGATGAAGCTATTCCCGTAGATGACAGCGAGCCTATAGATGAGCCCGAAGCTGTGTCTGACTTTGACTAATCGCAAGTAGTGGTGGCGCATGGCAAATATCTATGACATACGTAGATATGGCAAAATTGCCTTTATGGTGATTTCGGCAGCAGTAGTGGGAATATTCTTGTATGTTTCCACGGGATTGGTTCGTGACTTGTCGCGCCAAGAGCGTGAGCGCATGGAGATATGGGCCGATGCGACCAAGGAAATCATCAATATAGGGTCACTTTCGCTGGATAATGATAGTAGTGAGGTGGTTACCGCCGATATTGACTTCTTGTTGAGCATCATAGAGCGCAACACGACAATTCCGGTGTTGCTCACCGATGATGACGGCAATATACTTCAGCATCGCAACTTTGAGTTGCCCGAGCCTGTTGACCCCACAAGCCTCACCTTGTCGCCTGCCAATGAACGTTTTCTCAAGAAAAAGCTTGAAGAGCTGAGCAAGACGACCAATGTCATTCACATATCCATTGCTGATGGACAAAATCACCACTTGTACTATGAAGATTCAACGCTACTTAAGCGATTGAGCTATTATCCTTATGTCCAGTTGCTCGTGATGCTGGCATTTATTGCGGTGGTTTACTTTGCCGTGTCGTCAACTCAGAAAGCCGAGCAAAACAAAGTGTGGGTGGGCCTCTCCAAGGAGACCGCACATCAACTGGGCACGCCGATAAGCTCGTTAATGGCATGGATGGAACTGTTGCCCGAGATGGGCGTTGACCGCGATACCGTCACCGAGATGGATAAGGACGTGAAGCGGTTGTCGACGATAGCCGCTCGTTTCTCCAAAATCGGTTCGCAACCACAGATGGAAGATGAGGACCTTAACAACGTTGTGGCGCATGCAGCGGGCTATATGTCAACGCGCATATCCTCACGCATCAGCCTGACTGTCAACCTTGCCACGATGCCGTTGCCGGCAAATGTGAGTGCGCCGTTGCTGGAGTGGGTAATGGAAAACCTCATAAAAAATGCTGTTGATGCTATGGAAGGTTCCGGATTTATAAATGTTATTTCGGGACAAGAAAAAGAAATTGCATTTATTGAAGTATCAGATACCGGAAAGGGTATATCACGCAAGAACTTGCAGACGGTATTTAATCCCGGATTTACTACTAAAAAACGCGGGTGGGGGCTTGGGCTGACGTTGGCTAAACGTATAATCGAAACGTATCACCGGGGCAAGATTTATGTAAAAACGTCTACTCCCGGAGTTGGCACGACATTTCGCATCGAACTTCCGCTGATAGCCCGCTAGCACCGGGGATGTGACCACAGCTCCTCCTAATCCTTTGTTTTATATTGAGTGTTAAAAGCCTGTGTATCACATAGGCAGGGCTTTATATGGGCTGTTTTAGGAGGGGGGATGGGGGAGGAGCGATTTTTGTGTAGCCAAAATGGATAAATATTTCGTTGATATTAAATACTTTGTTATATTCGCAGTGATTAATAAAAAGTTTATTTTTACTAATTAAGATTCCTGTCTAACTCCGTAAATATGTTTGCGAAAACATAAAGGAAGTAATTTTAAGGCTAAAAGCCAATTATCTATTGAAAGGCAACATCCGGGCGGACGGTGCCTTTTTTGGTGCGTAGGCGCTATTATATGCTATTTTTTACAAAAATATTAAAAATAAGCGAGTTATAGCGGATAAAGACCGGGATTAAATCGTATCTTTGTAAGTTAAAGGCGAGTATGTCACTCATCGAGTGGAACTTACTCCAGTGAGGTAAAATTAAAAATTGCGAAAAATATGACTTTTGAAGAATTAGGCGTAAGAGAAGATTTGCTTCGCGCCATTGCTGAACTAGGTTTTGAAACTCCCATGCCGGTCCAAGCTAAAGTAATCCCCGGATTGTTGACCGAGGATAGAGATGTGGTGGCTTTGGCACAAACGGGGACAGGAAAGACCGCAGCGTTTGGCTTGCCCGTGATACAACGCATTGACACTACACGCCGAGTTCCTCAAGCATTGATATTATCCCCGACACGAGAATTGTGCTTGCAGATAGCGGGCGATTTGGCTGACTTTTCGAAGTATACACCGGGACTTGAAGTGTTGCCGGTCTATGGCGGTTCAAGCATAGAGAGCCAAATACGTTCATTGCGTCGAGGAGTGCAAATCATTGTTGCCACTCCGGGTCGCCTTATTGACTTGATAAATCGTGGAGTTGTTAAGCTTGAAGATGTTCACACAGTTATCCTGGATGAGGCTGACGAGATGTTGAACATGGGCTTTGTTGACTCTATCAATGATATTCTCACACATGTGCCCGAGGAGCGCAAGATGTTGCTGTTCTCGGCAACAATGCCTAATGAAGTGGCTAAGATAGCGAAGCGCTTCATGAATAATCCTCAAGAAATTGTGGTGGGTACTCGCAATGAGGGCTCGGCTAATGTGAAGCATGTTTATTTCATGGTTCATGCTCGTGACAAGTATTTGGCGCTTAAGCGTATTGCCGATGATAACCCAAACGTGTATGCCATCATCTTCTGTCGCACACGACGCGACACTCAAGAGATTGCCGACAATTTGATTCAAGACGGATATAATGCTGACGCGCTTCATGGCGATTTGTCACAACAACAACGTGACATCGTGATGAAGAAATTCCGCGACCGCATGATAACAATACTTGTGGCTACCGACGTGGCTGCTCGTGGTCTTGATGTTGACGACCTCACTCATGTGATAAATTATGGCTTGCCTGATGATGCCGCTGTATATACCCACCGTTCGGGCCGTACGGGTCGTGCCGGAAAAACGGGTGTGTCGGTAGCAATCATTCACTCTCGCGAGAAGGGCAAGTTGAAAGAAATAGAGCGAATAATCGGTAAGAAGTTTGAGCGCCAGGAAGTTCCATCGCCACGCCACATCATCGAAAAGCAGATTTATAATCTAGCTGACCGCTTGGAGCGTGTAGAGGTGAACGATGCTGAGATTGATAAATATTTCCAAGGCGTGAACCGCAAGTTGTCATGGCTTTCGGGTGAAGACTTGCTCAAGCGAGTGCTCTCATTGGAATTTAACCGACTCCTTGATTACTACAAGGATGCGCCCAAAATTGACATTGTGGACGAAAAGCCTGACCGCAAGAAGCGTGACCGTGACCGCGACGGCGGTGAGCATGCCAAGCCCCGCAATGATAAGGAAAAAGACCGCCGTACAGCAGAACGCGGTATGGCGCGTGTGTATGTGAGCGTGGGTAAGGCCGATGGCTTCTTTGCCGGAAATCTTATCGAGATGCTCAACAAGAATGTTGGTGGCCAACGTGTAGACGTGGGTCGTATTGACTTGCTGACCAACTACTCTCTCTTTGACGTTAAGAAAGGCGATGCAGCCCGCGTGGTGCAAGCCTTGCGCGGTAGCGACTTTATGGGCAAACGCGTGTATAGCGAGATTGCCGATGCCGAGAAAGATTATGCAAAGACCTCGGGCCGTCGAGACCGCAGCAAAAGACGTGCTGATAAACCAAGAAAATGAATTTTTATCCACTATAACTTTTAAATCTAGAAAAAGAACCTCAATAACACATGAAATGCTGTTTGTATAAAGTTGCAATTATAGCATTGTCGCTCATAGCGTTGTCCCCCGAGTTAAAAGCTCGGGAGACCGCGGGCGAATTACTCGTGAAAGCGCCGCGACAAGTAATGGAGCTTCTCGACTCGATAGAACGCCTTGACATGAGGGACTACTATAACAGCGGAAGTTCAACTCCGACAAAGAATGTGGTTGGCGGTGAGGCACGTGTACTTAGCGAGTCGGCCGACAATATCGTGTTTCAAGCGACTGATAACTCTCAGTATCAGTTGTCGATATTGGACCACTCTAAAAAGAGCTACATTATGCTCATTGAAACTGTCAACTTGGGTGCATTGCCCGACAGTAAATTGTCATTCTATTCGCTTGATTGGACGGGAGTCTATAAGGTCTCATCGTTCATAAACTTGCCCGTTCTAAAGGACTGGTTGACAGTCGAGGGCGAGAAAAATATTGATGAAGTCAAGCGATTTCTACCATTCATGATGGCGACCTATGCCTATGACCCCGCAGTGCAGGTACTTACCATGACCAACAATATGGAAGCGTATTATACCAAAGCCGATGTGGAGAAGTTGCAGGCGTGGATAAAGCCATCGCTAGTGTATCAATGGCATGCGGGACGTTTCAGATTGGTAAAATGATACAGGCAATAACATTACTAGAGCTAAATGAGCGGGTGTCGGCGGTTGTGAACCAGGCGGCATCAATACGCGATGTGTGGGTGGTTGCCGAGCTGTCAGATGTGGGCATCTCGCGCGGTCACTGCTACATGGAATTACTGCAGAAGGACCCCAACACCGGGCAAGATGTTGCCAAGGTGCGCGCTATCATGTGGCGTAACGTTTATGCCGTGATGTCTCAGCGATTTATGGCAGCAACGGGCCAAACATTTGCATCGGGCATGAAGGTGATGGTGCAAGGTTCGATAAATTACAGCCCGCGCTATGGGATGTCGTTCTATATATGCAATGTAAATCCCGAATACACGATGGGTGACTTGCAACGTCGTCGCAATGAGATGATTGCAAAGCTCCGTGCCGAAGGAATTTTTGATATGAACCGCACTCTCCAATGGGTGGATGTGCCGCAACGCATTGCCGTGATTTCGTCACAGGGCGCTGCGGGTTATGGCGATTTCATCAATCAGCTGTATAAAAATCCGGCTCATTTGAGATTTACCGTAAAACTGTTCCCGGCTGTTCTTCAGGGCGATGCTACAGCAACGAGCGTTATTGCCGCGCTGGAAAAGATTGCGAGTGAAGAACAAAATTGGGATGGTGTTGTTATAATACGTGGCGGTGGGTCAACCAGTGATTTGGCGTCATTCGATAACTACGACTTGGCGGCTCACGTGGCTCAATTTCCCTTGCCTGTGGTCGTGGGTATCGGTCATGAGCGAGATATCACAATTCTCGATTACGTGGCAAATATGCGCGTTAAAACGCCTACAGCGGCGGCTGAATGGCTCATTGCTCGAGGAGAAACGGCGCTCACGCGGTTGCACACCCTGGCGACGTCAATACTTCAGGCCGCAACCGACTGCATTGCCGGCTCAGACCGCCAGTTGGCCTATTACAAGGGGTTGATACCAACCTATTCGACAACGGCGATTGAGCGCGCTCGCAATAGGGTGGGTAATGCGATGATGTTCCTCTCCACGCTGAGTGACCGTCGCATCTCTCCGGCGCTTGCGCGCCTGGACCATCAAGGTGAAGTGCTGTCGACGGCGCTAACCACCACGATAGCCCGTCAAGGTGATAGGCTCAATGCGCTTGATAACTTGCTCCAAGCGCTGTCACCGCAGGCAACACTGCGCCGCGGATATTCAATAACACGTGTCAACGGTGTTGTTGTCACAAAGGCCGGTGATTTGCAACCCGGTGATGAAATCACAACAACACTTGCATCGGGCAACGTTGTCTCGGTAGTGAAATAATCAAATTTTTGAAAACAATAAAAATAGAAAATATATATCATGGCAGAACAAGAAATACAATTTACGCCGGTGAAAGACATGACCTATAGTCAAGCTCTCGCGGAGCTGGAAAATATCTTGCGCACACTACAAAGTGATGCGTGCGATATAGACAAACTCACCGTCTACACCAAGCGCGCCACCGAGTTGTTGCGCGAATGTCGTACACGACTCACGACCACAGACCAAGAATTGCGCTCCATCCTCGCGGATTTGGAAAAATAGCCCAATTTTTCTCCTTTACGCTATATTTTAGCGTGTTACAAATCTTAAATTCCTCTAAATTTGCAATTTGTTGGCTAAAAAGTTGGGAATTTGGAAGATAATCTATAACTTTGCAAACGTTTTTTCAACAAACACTATTGTGGGAAAGTTTACCGAATTTAAGCTGCTGTTGAAGAGCATGCCCCAAGGGACTCACACATATGAGTATCACTTGGATAAGAAATTTTTCACAGACATGGAAAGCTCCGACGTTAGAGACGCTGACTTGGCTGTGAATCTTACTGTGACACTAAAGGGCGATATATATGAATTGCACTTTAAGGTTAGCGGTGAGATAGTTTTATTGTGTGACCGCTGTCTGGATGACTTGCATTGGCCGGTAGATACTACCTATGACATTGCAGTCAAGTATGGAGAGGGATACAACGATGACTCAGATGAGCTCTTGGAAATACCCGAGAGCGACAACTATCTCAATGTGGCATATATGCTTTACGACACAGTGGAACTGGTGATACCCATCAAGCATGTTCATCCTGCCGGGAAGTGCAACAAGGCAATGAGTCAATTGCTCAGGAAGCATCGCTCGGTAATAGCCACAGAAAACGATGAGGACGCAGAACTTGAAGAGCAACTCATCGAAGAAGTGGACAACATAATTGATGATGAAGACCAAGCGGTTGACCCACGCTGGAATGCGTTGAAAAATCTGAAAATAGATAATAATAACTAAGTAGTAATCAATAAAGAAAATGGCACATCCTAAACGAAAACAATCAAAGACTCGTACTGCTAAACGTAGAACTCACGACAAGGCAGTAGCTCCTACTCTTGCTGTATGCCCAAACTGTGGCGCATGGCACGTTTATCACACCGTGTGTGGTGAATGCGGTTACTATCGTGGCAAAATTGCTATCGAGAAGAGCGCAGCAGTCTAATTAAATGACGCTTCACTCGGGCGTAGATATTGCATAAAAATTCATTCTCCTGATTGACCGGTACAAGCCGCGAGATATTGGGGGATGAGTTTTTGTATATATCAGTCAGGAGCATGACAAAAAACACAAAAATTATCATCACTTACCCCATATATCTTAAAAGAAACAACATATGTTAAGCGCTCGTATCTCAGGAATCGCATCCTATGTTCCCGAGGACATTCTCGACAATGAGATGCTCTCAAAAATGGTAGATACCAATGATGAGTGGATTACAACTCGCGTCGGAATTAAACAACGCCGCATCCTCCGCAAAGAAGGAGCAGGCTCATCATATCTAGGTGCTAAAGCAGTAGAAAAACTACTAGAATCAACAGGCGTAAAGGCCGAAGAAATAGACCTTCTCATCTGTGCGACCTCCAACCCCGACTACCGTTTCCCGTCAACCGCATCGGTTATCGCCCATCAATGTAAGCTCTCAGGAGCGTATGCTTATGATATTCAAGCAGCATGTGCAGGATTTATCGTTGCACTACAAGATGCATCGGCATATGTGCGTTCAGGCTTGAATAAGAAGGTTATAGTTGTAGCAGCAGAAAAGATGTCTTCAATGGTCAACTACTCAGACCGCGCAACATGCCCGCTATTTGGTGATGGCGCAGCAGCAGTATTGGTTGAACCGACAGAAGCTGAAGGCGTAGGAGTAATCGATGGCGTGTTCCACGTAGATGGAAACGGCTTGCACAACTTGGTGATGCCCGCAGGTGGCTCAGTAAAGCCCGCTTGCCAAGCAACACTTGATGCCGGTGAACACTACCTCTATCAAGAAGGTCGCAGTGTTTACAAACACGCTGTAACAAACATGTACACTTCAACACTTGACGTGATGAAGCGCAATAACTTGACTGTTGACGATGTAGACTATATCGTACCTCACCAAGCTAACCTCCGCATCATCGAAGCTGTTACCGAACGCGCTAAGTTCCCTCGTGAAAAAGTGCTTGTAAATATCGAACACTACGGTAACACAAGTGCCGCTTCAATTCCATTGTGTCTTGACGAATACAAAGACAAGCTCAAGAAGGGTGATCGCTTGATTCTCACCGCCTTTGGTGCAGGCTTCACTTGGGGCGCAATGTATCTCATTTGGGACATGTAATTTGAAACAGAATATTGTTTCAAAAAAAATATTTTCAAAAATAGCATCTTTTTAGGTGCTATTTTTGTTTTACTATAATAGACCCTTATTAACTATCTCAAAATAAATGGCAACGGAACACAAATCGGGCTTTGTCAACATTGTGGGCAACCCTAATGTAGGAAAATCTACACTTATGAACGACCTTGTGGGCGAGCGCATTAGTATCATCACATCTAAGGCTCAAACCACCCGTCACCGCATTATGGGTATAGTGAATACACCCGAATATCAAATCGTCTTTTCGGATACTCCGGGCGTGTTAAAACCCAAGTATAAACTCCAAGAAAGTATGTTGGAATTTAGTGAGGGAGCACTCACTGATGCCGACATCTTGCTCTATGTTACCGATGTTGTTGAGGACCCAACCAAAAACGCCGAGTTCCTTGCTAAAGTTGCTAAAGAAAAGGTTCCCGTGTTGCTGGTAATCAACAAGATTGACTTGCTGAAGAATAATCAGGACCTTGAAGCAATCTTCACAAAGTGGAAAGAGATGCTCCCCAATGCCGAGATATTCCCGACATCGGCACAAGAGCATTTTAATGTCACCAACCTCATGGCGCGCATCGTTGAACTTCTCCCGGTGGGAGAACCATACTTCGGTAAAGATGCGTTGACCGACAAGCCTGCACGATTCTTTGTCACAGAAATCATTCGCGAGAAAATACTTCTCAACTACGATAAAGAAGTGCCATATTCCACCGAGGTTATCGTCGAAAAATTTGACGAGACCGACAATTCGATTCACATCATGGCGGTGGTGTATGTAGAGCGTGATAGTCAAAAGGGTATACTCATTGGCAAGGGCGGAACGATGCTTAAGCGAGTGGGAACCGAGGCTCGCAAGGATATAGAGAAATTCTTTGATAAGCGCATATATCTTGAGTTGTTTGTCAAAGTAGAGCCCAATTGGCGTAATCGCGACAATAAACTGCGTCAATTTGGTTACATTGAGTAGTAAACTATTGATAATTTGGTGATTTTCACGTATATTTGTACTAGAATAAACATTTAACATTCAAAACGATATGGGCCAATTAGTAGCAATTGTAGGTCGTCCTAATGTGGGGAAATCGACCCTTTTCAACCGTTTGACCAAGACTCGTACTGCCATCGTTGACGAAACGGCAGGAACAACTCGCGACCGCCAATATGGTATGGTAGACTGGAACGGTAAAGACTTCTCGATTGTCGACACCGGCGGTTGGGTAGTAAACTCTGAAGATATTTTTGAAGAAGAAATCAATAAACAAGTTCATATAGCCATTGAGCAAGCCGACGAAATTCTATTTGTTGTGGATGCAATGAATGGAGTGACCGACCTTGATGACCATGTGGCCGAAATTTTGCGTAAGAGTCGCAAGCCGGTGCTTCTTATAGCCAACAAGGTTGACTCCAACGAGTGGCTTTACAACGTGCCTGAGTTCTATTCTCTAGGCCTTGGCGAGCCTTATCCCGTGTCGGCAGTCAGCGGTTATGGAACAGGTGACTTGCTGGATGAGGTGGTTAAGAAACTTCCCGACCCCCAAGAAGACGCTGACGAGGAGCTTGAGCAAATAGCCAAGTTTGCAATCGTGGGCCGTCCTAACGCAGGTAAGTCATCACTTGTAAATGCCTTTATGGGCGAAGAACGTCACATTGTTACCGATATCGCCGGAACAACTCGTGACTCAATCTATACACGTTACAACAAGTTTGGCTTTGACTTCTATCTTGTCGATACAGCCGGTATCCGCAAGAAAAACAAGGTAAACGAAGATATTGAATACTACTCGGTTATACGTTCAATCCGTGCCATCGAGGCTAGTGACGTGTGTATCCTCATGATTGATGCAACACGTGGTATTGAAACGCAAGACGTTAACATCTTCTCGCTCATTCAGCGCAACAAGAAAGGTCTTGTCGTTGTGGTGAACAAGTGGGACCTTGTTGAGAACAAGTCACAAGAGGCTATCAACACTTACACAAATGCGATACGCAACCGTTTTGCGCCGTTCACTGACTTCCCCATTATTTTCAGTTCGGCATTGACAAAGCAACGCATTTTCAAGGTGCTCGAGACTGCAATTGACGTTTACAAGAACCGCACACGTGTTGTGCCCACGTCACAACTCAACACCGTGATGCAAGAGGCAATCGGTGCATATCCTCCACCAAGCAATAAGGGTAAATTTGTGAAAATCAAGTATATCACAATGCTTAAGGGTGCAGCTGTGCCCACGTTTATCTTCTTCTGTAACCTTCCGCAGTGGGTTAAAGAGCCTTATCGCCGTTATCTTGAAAACAAGATACGCGAGAACTGGGAATTTACAGGAACACCCATCAACGTGTTCATGCGCGAAAAATAAGGCAGAGCGCTGACGGCGCCAAGCAATCCATAAAGGGAGTGACCTCACACACACACAAGAAACGTAGGTCGCTCCTTTTTTTGTGGGGGTGACACCACGTGGCGTGTAAATCGTTGGCGGGCAGTTGTTGTGGGGCAGTCACAAAATTCTTCAGCGGTAAAGAAAAAAGCAATCAATTTATGTATTGCATTTTACGCTGATTTTTATTAATTTTGCTAAACTTAGATAACAAAGCAAAAATAAAATTCGGTCATGAAATATTTTACAATACTTTTTGTGTCAATAATGATGATGTTGAGTGCTTGCGGAGATGGCGACCGAGAGCTTATAATAGCACAAGCCGAGGAAGCAATTGCTGATAATCAGCCGCTTTTAGCACAAGAATCATGCGACAGCTTGTTGAGCCAAGCAAAATCGCTGAATGTATTTTCGGTGAATGACCTTTGCCGCTTGTCAATCTTGTACATGAAACTATCAGAAATCAATCGAGATAAAGAAGAAGTAAATGTTTCAGCCGCAACTCGATGCTATCGACAAGCATTAAAAAATAATGCTGATAGTGTGCGTGAATATGTGCGCCAAGTGCCCATGGAGGATGTTCGCCACATAGAATTGTTGCGCAACTTGGTTCAACGTCTTGATAATCCCACCGAGATTACCGATGACGAGGACGAATCGGAGGAAGAATTCTATGAGAGTGAAGAGGGCATAGACGAGAATGTAGCAGCCGAAGTTCAACCTCAATAATTCAAAAGGAAAGATATGGCTGGCTCTTGGCAAGACTCATTACAAGCATTTCTCAATAACAATCCCGATTTACCGCAAGGAGAAGACGTGGCTCAAGAACCTGAGCAAGCGTCAAAGCCCAAGCAACCGCGTCTGGACATAATCCTTGACAAAAAAGGTCGTGCGGGCAAGGTGGCAACCATTATCAGCGGTTTTGTTATCGACGATGAAGAAATTAATCAATTAGCACGTAAGTTGAAGACGCGACTAGGTGTTGGTGGCTCGGCGCGTGGTGGAGAAATCCTCATACAAGGAGACCGTCGCCAAGATGTGCTGAAGTTCTTGACTGAACAAGGCTTTAAATCGCGAATCATCTAAAACGTTCTATAAAAATCACGCTTAAAATAATATGCTTACCATTTACAAGGCGTCGGCCGGCTCGGGTAAGACGTTTAATCTTGCCTATGAATACATCAAGGCACTCATCGGTGTCAAGGATGAAGATACGGGATTATATCATCTGAACGACCCGCGAAAATGGCGTAACAAGCATCGTTCCATCTTGGCGATAACCTTTACCCATAAGGCTACCGAGGAGATGAAAAGCCGTATCATTAAGGAACTTTCGTTGCTGTCAATGCTTCCGGGTGAAGATGGTAAAGAGCCATCATATTATGCCGAAGATTTGATGGACCAATTGGTGTGTGACCGCGAGACGCTGGCCGATGTGTGCCATGTGGCGCGTGAGCAATTACTGTTTGACTTCCATTATTTCAACGTGAGCACCATTGACTCGTTTTTCCAACTAGTGTTGCGCACCTTTGCCATTGATATTGACAAGCCGGGCGACTATGAAGTGGAACTGAATGACGAGATTGCAGTGGCGCAGGGCATCAACGGCATGTTTGGTATGCTGAAATCTACCGACAATGAGCGCACTGAAAAGCTATCGCAGTGGTTGCGTAAGTTCATGATAGACCGCTTGCAGTTGGGCACGGCGTTCAATATGTTTGACCGCCAAAGCGGTGTCAGCAACGAGCTCTTGGGCTTTGTCAAGCGTATGTGTGGTGAAGAATATAAGCGATTGATGATTAATGCGCCCAAGGAAGATGATGGTAAAGACTTTTTCCAAAAATGGGACGAATACACTCAGAAGCTTGAGAACTACAAAAAAGAAATAGATGCCTATCCGGACTCTGTCCATAAATCCTTAGTGGCATTAGTCAAAAAAGTCAACAAAATAATCGCCGATAACCCTGAGTGGCAATTAAAAGAAAAAGGCTTGGGTTCACGATTCCAAAAATGGGAGACCGAGATGCCTGTTTCTAAAGACTTGGATATAGTTGCTATTACAGAAATTTTGTCGGACAAAAGCGAAAAGGATTACTCCAAGTGCTTCCAAGACAAGAAATGCGAGCCATCCTATGAGCTGATAGAAGCCATAGAGAATGCGGTTCATGCAGCGAAGTGTGTAGTGAATCAAACTAAAATATGCAAGCTGATATCCAAGCAAGTGTATAAGCTGGGATTGCTCGAATATACAAGCCGATTTGTTGAAGAGTATTGCAAGGAAAACAATTTGATTTTGCTCTCCGAGACTAACCGCTTGTTGCACAGCATTATAGATGGTGCGAGCATGCCATTTGTCTATGACCGTCTGGGTGTCGCTCTTGAGCACCTTCTCATTGATGAATTTCAGGACACATCACGCATGCAGTGGGAGAACTTGCAACCGCTCATTGATAACAGTTTGGCGGTTGACGGCGATGACCTGATTATCGGTGACGAGAAACAATCAATTTACCGTTTCAGAAATGCTGACAGTACATTGCTTCGCACCGATGTGCCCAATCATTATGTGCCTAGAGGAGAGGCTATTGTGAAAGGTCTTAATAAAAAAGAAAATACCAATCACCGCAGCGCCTCCGAGGTGGTAATGTTCAATAACACACTGTTTTACCGTTTGGCCAAGTCGATGGGTATCCCGGGCTATGACAATGTGAAACAAGCCGTGTCAGATACAGGGCGAAAATTGTCGGGCTATGTGAGACTAACCGACCTTACCGATAAGTTGGATAAGAAAAACAAGGATAGTTTCAAGACTCTTGCGCTTGAGCACTTGGTCGAAGATATAAAAGACCAAATGGAAAGAGGTTATCAGCCACAAGACATAGCCGTCCTCGTGCGTCAATCGGCCGGAGAAGGCGATATCGTCGTGAATCGTCTCATTCAGGCCAATATTCCGGTGGCGTCGGAAGAATCGTTGTTTTTGCGTAATTCTTCGGCTATACGATTGATTATCGGCGTGTTGCGCATTATTGAAGACTCTTATCAAAATAAATCTAATGATGAGAAGGCTAAGTCATATAAACGTGAAGTCATTCAGATACTTAGCCGCTTTGAGTACAACCTCAGCGAGCTCAAAGACAGCAATGAAACAGCTCCCGAAAATATATTGGCAGCTACGGCAGTCGAGCTATCAATGGTTGACAATGATAGAATAAAAAATATAATTGACAAGATTAATTCTCGTCAAAGTTCCAATATAATAACGCTCATAGAGCTTGTTATCAAAGAGTGCATTCCGGCTAGCGAGCGCCGAATACATAATCCCTATCTCGTTGCATTCCAAGACCGCGTTTTGGAATTTTGCTCGCGCGGAACGTCCGACTTATATTCATTCTTGAAATGGTGGGATGCAAATCCAAAGCTGGCAATTCCGGCGTCAAATCAAAATGCGGTGACAGTGATGACCATTCACAAGTCCAAGGGCTTGGAATATGATTGTGTACACATTCCGTTCTTGATGTGGTCAACCGAGAAGCATGACGATGCAAACTGGTACACCGAGGCTTATTTGCCGGGAATGAAAACCGAAAATGTTCCGTATATCATCTCTTTGCCTGCCGATGCTTGTTTGGGCGAGATGGGTGCTCCCGAGGCATTGCGTAAACAATATCTCAACAATTTGCTTGAGCAACACATTGATAACCTGAATATTACCTATGTGGCGTTTACTCGTGCCGTGCGTGAGCTAACGTGCTACTATTCAACCGTTGACAATGCGATGTACAAGTTCATAGGCCCAAAAATCCATGATATTTTATTGCAAAAGCCCACTGATGATGAGATGTCACGTAAGGAGGATGGCCCTGAATTTGCTTTTGATTGGTCGCCATGTCTGCAAATCAATGAGACCGGTGAATATACAGGACAATTTGTCTTTGGCACAGCCACCCAATGTGACCGAAAAGTGACGCCATGCGAGGATAATTCACCCGAATATATCTTTGTGGAACGCCGCGATTTGGGCCGTCACATTGCGCTTCAGCTTGATGACGAAATCAATGATAGTGAAGACGACGAAGACGAGGAAGAGCAGCCTGTTGAGAACTTATCGGACAAGTCGTTGCAAGAATATCGCACGAGTGAAGAGCAAGAGCGAGGCACATTCTTGCATGACGTGTTGAGTCGAGTCTCAAAGCCCGATACACTTGACGTTGCATTCAATAAAGTCAGCTATCGTTACCTCTTGACTCCCGAGAAAACCAAGGCTTATCGCAAGATACTTGAAGAGGCGCTTCATTGTGAGGACCCCAAGGTTAAGGAATGGTTCCATGACTATGAAAAAGTTATGAATGAGCGCTCAATTTTTGACCCTACAATTGCGCCAACCAAGAAAAATCCCGAATGGGGTAGGACATTCCGTCCTGACCGCATAGTGTGGACCGCCGACGGGCATATTGATGTAGTTGATTACAAATTCACCCACGAGCCGTTGCCCGCACACTTCCGACAGGTTTGTAACTACATGTGGAAGCTCCGCAAGATGGGCTTTAAGAATATACGAGGATACTTGTGGTATCCCATTTTGACTAAGATAAAGAAAGTAGAATTTGACAATAACAAACGATTAACCAAATGAAAAAGAACCTATTAGCATCAATAGTTGTTGCGGCTACAGCATCAGTTGCCGCACCTGCAGCTGACGCTTGCACAAGCCTTATCGCTTCACCCGGAGCGACAGCCGATGGTAGTACAATCATAACTTATGCCGCTGATAGCCATGTGCTTTACGGTGAACTTTACAGCCGTCCCGCAGCAGACCACAAGCCCGGAGAGATGCGCAAGATTATCGAATGGGATACTAAAAAATACTTGGGCGAAATTCCCGAAGTGGCTCATACTTACGGCCGTATCGGCAACATGAACGAGCACGGCTTGGTCATCAGCGAGAGCACTTGGGGCGGACGTGAAGAGTTGATGGACACCACAGGTATTATTGACTACGGTTCGCTCATTTATATCGCCTTGGAGCGCTGTAAAACCGCTCGTGAGGCAATCACTTGCATGACCAATCTTGTGAAGGAATACGGCTACTATAGCGAGGGAGAATCATTCTCAATCGGTGACAATAAAGAAGCCTGGATAATGGAAATGATTGGTAAGGGCGGAAAATCACGCGGTGCAGTGTGGGTTGCACGCCGTATCCCCGATGGATACATCTCAGGCCACGCCAATCACTCACGCATCCACAAATTTCCCCTCAAGGACAAGACAAAAGAAACACTCTATAGCCCTGACGTAATCAGTTTTGCTCGTTCACAAGGCTACTTCAGCGGAAAAGATGAAGACTTCGATTTCTCACGCGCTTATGCAGTCTATGACATGATGGCGTTGAGAGGCTGTGACGCACGTGTGTGGAGCTACTACAATCGCTTTACCGAGGGTGGTGTTGATGAATATCTACCTTGGGTGATGAAGGGCGAAGGTGACCCAATGCCATTGTGGATTAAACCGACTAAGAAAGTTACTGTCAATGAAATGAAATGGATGATGCGTGACCACTTTGAAGGCACACCCATGGACATGACCAAGGATGTGGGCGCAGGCCCATATTCAGTGCCTTATCGCTGGCGCCCATTGTCATATGTTGTTGACGGCGTAGAATATACTCACGAACGTGCTATCGCCACTCAACAAACAGGCTTTTCGTTTGTTGCACAATTAAGAGCTGACCGTCCCGAGAGTATGAAGGGCATTCTGTGGTTTGGTTGTGATGACGCCAACACTTGCGTGTATGTGCCCATGTTTAACTGCTTGACCGAAGCGCCTGCAGAATTTGCTGAAGGTAACGGAGACATGTACACCATCTCATGGACATCAAACTTCTGGGTAAACAACTATGTTGCCAACCAAGCCTATAACCGCTATTCACAGATGATTCCCGACATTCGCCGAGTGCAATCATCGCTTGAGGACAGCATCACGTCAACGCTTGCCACTCTTGAGGCTCAAGTGAAGACAATGAGTGATGACCAAGCGCGTTTTGCATTGCAAGATTTCTCTCGTCAATGGTCAACAACTGTAACCACTCGATACAAGCAATTGGGTGATTATCTATTGGTTAAGTTCCTTGATGGCAATATCAAGAAAGAAAAAGACGGTCAATTTGCACGCACTCCCGAGGGTATGCCCGTGTCACCGGTGTTTGGTGGATATGATGACCGCTATTTCCGTAATATTGTCAAGGAAAACGGTGATAGATTGAAAGTTATTGAAGTTAAGCAACAATAAGAATTATAATAGAAAAAAATTCAAGTAGATAGAGTTATGTCAAGGAATGAAAAAGAGCTTGAAGGTGTGAGCCTTCTTGGAAATACCGGAGTAAAATATCCCACGGAATATGCTCCCGAGATTTTGGAGACGTTTAAAAACAAACATCCCGAAAACGAGTATTTGGTGACATTTACTTGTCCTGAATTTACCTCGTTGTGCCCTAAAACCGGACAACCTGACTTTGCCAAAATTCTCATCAACTACATCCCCGGTGAGGACATGGTTGAAAGCAAGAGTTTGAAACTTTACTTGTTCAGCTTCCGCAACCATGGCGATTTTCATGAAGACTGTGTAAACATCATCATGAAAGACTTGGTGAAATTGATGAAGCCGAAGTATCTCGAGGTTATAGGCTTGTTCACTCCGCGTGGCGGTATCTCGATTTATCCGTTTGCCAATTATGGCGACGATGCCCACCAAGACTTGGTGAAGCAACGCCTCTTGGCAGCATTCCGCAATGACTTCTAACTCCACACGATAAAAATTGACGATGAAAAGAGACAAATTGATAGTACTCTCAGGGGGCATGGACTCAGTGACCATGCTCCACGAGTACCACAGCGAAATTGCCTTGGCGGTAACATTCAACTACGGTTCAAACCACAATGCCCGTGAGGTAGAGTGCGCTCGCTATAACTGCAAACTGTTTGGTATTGAATTGATTGAGATTGACCTCAAGTTTATTGCCGAATACTTCAAGAGCGCATTGTTGAGTGGCGCTGATGCAATTCCATTGGCCGATTATGACAGCACAAACATTAAGGCCACAGTCGTACCATTCCGCAACGGTATCATGTTGGCCGCTGCCGCCGGTATCGCTGAAAGCCGTGGACTCAAGAAAATCATGTTGGCAAATCATGCCGGTGACCACGCCATTTATCCCGACTGCCGTCCTGGATTCATCTCGGCGATGAGCGAGGCTATCAGCCAAGGAACTTGTGATAACATCGAAATCTTTGCGCCGTACACGCTTTTGACCAAGGCGCAGATTGCAGAGCGAGGCAAGACACTCGGTGTGGATTATACTCACACCTATTCATGCTATCGCGGTGAGGCCGTTCAGTGTGGCCAATGTGCAACCTGTCGCGAGCGTCGTGCCGCCCTTGCCGCTGCCGGTATCGAAGATTTGACGCCATATCAGCAGTAAAACTGATAAAATAAGCATAGAAAGAGCCACAGAATAAGTGGCTTTTTTTAGCTCTATATGTAGCTATAATTAGCGGAATGTGGTGAAAAAAGTGAGATTCCGCAAAATAGCGACTATTATCGCTGTTAGCCCTCCGTAAATAACACGTTGAGTGATACCGAGTTAAGGTCTTAATTGGCGGTTTCGCCTTTATGCAGTTTTTTACACCTACCTTGGAGCTTTGCAATTCAATTTACACTAAAATATTCAGCAAAAATAGTATCGAAGCGTTGCGATGACTTTGCTTCTTTTAGCTCTATACGAAGCTATAATTAGCGGAATGTGGGTAAAAAAGTGAGATTCCGCAAAATAAGCGCTGATTTGTTGTCGCAAAAGCGGGTAAAAACGTGGAATGTCTCTAAACAGAAAATAGTGCAAGCATCTCGCGATGACTGCACTATTTAAAACCTTAAAAATCTAATCCTATGAAAAAACTATGCTAAAATAACTATTTTGAGAGTATTAACCAAATTAAATATCGTATTTTTTTTAATTGATAACTCAATTGCTTAATTTTGTAAATATAAATAAATTACAAAGTTAGATAGCAAATAAGACAGAACGATGGCTCAATTCCAGATAAACATATTAGGTTGTGGTTCGGCAACACCGTCATTGCGACATCATCCCTCCAGCCAAGTCGTGAATTTCCGCGATAAGTTGTTTATGATTGACTGTGGCGAAGGTGCACAGCTTCAAATGCGTCGCATGGGATTGAAATTTAATCGTCTGAATCACATTTTCTTGAGTCACCTCCATGGCGACCACTGCTTTGGGCTCCCCGGATTACTGTCAACAATGGCGTTGCACGAAAAGGGTGGGGCGGTCACCGTACACACTTTTGCCGACGGCGTAAAGATGTTCAAGAGCATCACCGATATGTTCTGTCGAGAAACACCGTTTGAAATCCAATATGATGTGATTAAGACGGGCAAGGCGGTTGTCTATGAAGATAACGGGCTGATAATAGAGACCTTCACGCTGTATCACCGTTTGCCGTGTGTGGGCTATATTTTCCGCGAAAAGCCCAAATTGAGACATCTCAAGGGTGACATGGTGAAGTTTTACAACGTTCCTGTGAGGGATTTGCAATCCATCAAGGAGGGTTATGACTGGATAAATCCCGCTGACGGTCAATTGATTAAAAACGAGTGGCTCACAACCGCGCCGTCACCGTCGATGAGCTATGCTTATTGCTCCGACACGGTTTTTGATGAGCGTGTGATTGAGGCTGTTAAGGGTGTAGACGTGATTTACCACGAAGCGACTTATGCCGATGACCAAGCTGAAAAAGCAGCGCCTCGCGGTCATGCCACAGCGCGTGAGGCCGGACGTGTGGCCAGAGAAGCGGGAGCCAAAAAACTTATACTCGGACATTTCTCAAAGAGTTATTACAACGAAGACCTTCATCTTGCCGAGGCTCGTGAAGAATTTCCCGACGTTATCATCGCAAATGAGGGCTTAAAGATTGATTTACTGTAAATTATGCAAGATATAGACTACAAATATATGGGTGTTGCGCTTGACGAAGCGCGACAAGCGATGGAGGCTGATGAAGTGCCCATCGGTGCTGTGATAGTGTGCAACGGTCGCATTGTGGGCCGTGGACACAACTTGACCGAATGTCTCACTGACGTAACCGCGCATGCCGAGATGCAGGCCATCACGTCAGCGTCATCAACACTTGGCGGAAAATACCTCACCGATTGCACGCTTTATGTTACCGTAGAGCCGTGCTTGATGTGTGCCGGAGCGATAGGGTGGAGCCAAATCAGTCGCATTGTCTATGGTTGTGCCGACCCCAAACGCGGTTATTCAACCTACACCAATCGCCCGTTTCATCCCAAAGCCGTGGTTGAGGGCGGAGTCAGAGAAGACGAGTGCGCCGAGTTGATGCAATCATTCTTCAAACAAAAACGCTAAACCCGCATTATCCCGCTTATGAAGTATTTTTTGATAGCCGGAGAGGCTTCAGGAGACATACATGCCGCACAAGTTATTGCGGCGTTGAAAAGCCGCGATGAGAATGCGCAGTTTGTATTCCTTGGCGGTGATTTGATGGAAGAAGCATCAGGAGTGAAGCCGCTCATCCATTACCGCGAAATGGCTTATATGGGCTTCAGTGAAGTGCTGCGTCACCTGCCGTCAATCTATGGCAATATGCGCAAGGCCAAGGCCGTCTTGACCGAGCAACGTCCCGATGCGGTAATCCTCATTGATTACCCCAGTTTTAACCTCAAAATAGCCAAACTAGCTCACAAGCTAGGCATAAAAACGTTCTACTACATATCGCCGAAAGTGTGGGCTTGGAAAGAATATCGCGTCAAGCAAATTAAGAAATACATTGACCGCATGTTGGCCATTTTCCCTTTTGAAGTGGAATTTTACAAGAAACACGACTATGACGTGACCTATGTGGGCAACCCGTCGGTTCAAGAGGTGAAAGAACACATGGCCGAGATTCCGTCGCGTGAAGAATTTCTGCAAGAGCATAAACTCCGCAATCGCCCCATCATTGCATTGGTGCCCGGCAGTCGCAAGGGCGAAATACGCAACAATCTTCCCATAATGGTAGCAACAGCCAAGCAATTCCCTCAGTATCGGGCTGTTGTGGCTGCAGCGCCAGGCATAGATACCTCGTTTTATGAGGCATACACAACGCTTCCGCTCGTCGTTGGGCAAACGTTTGAGCTGATGGCTCATGCGCGCGCCGCCTTGGTGACCTCGGGAACGGCAACGCTCGAATGTGCTCTCATCGGTACGCCTCAAGTTGTGTGCTACCGCTCCAACGGCTCAAAGATTGCCTACAAAATCATGGAGAAGTTCCTCAAAGTGCCGTTTGTCTCGCTTCCCAACTTGATAGCCAATCGTCAAGTGATTCCCGAGATGCTGTTGCACAACTGCACTCCCGACTTGGTGGCTGAAGAACTTGCCAAGATTTTGCCCGACCGAGTAGGGCGCCAAAATCAACTTGACGGATATCAGGAGATGAAAGACCGCCTCGGCGATAACGACACATCGGGCAATGCTGCCGATTTGATTATCAGTGATTTAACAGGTAAATAGCCCAATTATTCAATAAAAAATTACAACAACATCCAGGATAAATGGAAGAAATACAATTGCCACAGCTCCCCTCTCTCAATCAACGACCGGTAAAGGTCCTCTTTGTGTGTCTCGGTAATATCTGTCGCTCGCCGGCTGCTGAAGGCGTGTTGAAAGCTATAGTCAGCGAGAACAATGATGACGCTAACTGGTTTATTGACTCAGCCGGAACGGGAAATTACCACATCGGAGACTTGCCCGACTTGCGTATGCGCATCCATGGCCGTCAGCGTGGTTATGACTTCGACCACCGCTGTCGTCAAGTGCGTCGCGCCGACTTTGATGAATTTGACTTGATAATCCCCATGGATTCAAGCAATGAACGCAATCTCAGACGCTTGGCTGCAACGATTGAGGAAGAGGCAAAGATTGTGCCCATGGCAACTTTTTTGTCAAAATCATCAGGCTATGACTATGTCCCCGACCCCTACTATGAAGGCGACTCGGGCTTTGAATTGGTGCTTGATTTATTGCAAGAAGGATGTCAAAGAATGTTTCATGAGGTAACGGTTATCCGTAAAAAATAACTAATCGGTATTTTTAATTTGCGATATAATGAATTAAATTGTAAATTTACAAGGTTAAAGCCGTTACAATGGCCACAGAATGAAGAAACTGTAGCAGATATACGTAAATGAACAGATTACCAATCATCATATTATCACTATTCCTCTTTGGAACCCTTATCGCATGCGGAAATAAAGACGACGACAGCATACGCGTTGTTGATGGCAAGGAGAGCCTCGGGCTGTCCTTGGAGCCGTATTACGGAACAGATACAAGCTATAATGCGCATCTTCCCGAAATGCCCGACAATAACTGCGTGAAATTGCACTTTGCACGCACTCGCGATTTGCGTAAAGAGTTCAATGACAGCAACTATGTGCAACTCATCGCTGCTCGTGAGCTGGGAATTAAGCCCATCGAGTCGCTTCGCGATGTGTGGAATCAGAAAAAAACGATTGTCAAGATAAAGTCGTGTCGCGAATATTACGTCGACGAGTTAACCCACTCATATCCCTATCTTGTGCCCGAAGCTGCAGAGCTTCTCAAGGAGATAGGTAAGCGTTTTAATGACTCGTTGCGTGCTCGCGGTGGCGGTTACTATCGCTTGAAGGTCACCAGCTTGTTGCGCACTCGCAACACAGTGGGGCGTTTGCGTCGCGTCAATCGTAATGCGACCGATACGTCAGCCCATCAATTTGCCACGACATTTGACATCGCATATAATAAATTCATCTACGACCGTGAAGGTGGTCCTCACCGCACAGCTGTGGACCTCAAAGGGTTACTCACTGAAATTCTCCAAAAACTGCATAATGACGGACGTTGCTACGTGAAATATGAAGTGAAACAAGCTTGTTTCCACATCACCACTCGTCCTCAAGCGGTTAAACCTAAAAATGACTAATCTATAGCATCATGAACGAACAAGACAACAGCAATCAAGAAGGCAAACAAGAAGTAAAGCCGGTGAAGCAAAAATCAATGCTCAAACGTGTGCTCAAAATAGTTTCATGGGCATGTTTGGCAGTAGTGCTACTCATTGTGGCAACGTTGATTTTGGTGGTCAATGTGTTGACTCCCGAGCGCTTAACTCCGATTGTGGAAAAAGTAGCCACCGAGTCATTGAAGGCAGAAGTCAAAGTGGGTAGAGTGGAGCTAACACTCTGGAGTACATTTCCTTACCTCACTGTTGATGCTGATAATGTCGACGTTCTTTCACAAGATATGCTCAATCTCGATGCGGCAACTCATTCACAGTTACCGTCTTACACTGACTCGGTGATGAGCGTAAAGTCGCTTCATGGTGCGATAAATATTTTGCGTGTTGTTGTGGGTACTCTTGACCTCAAGGACATTGTGCTCGAAACACCGGCGGTGAATATCGTTCAAGTCAAGGAAGGTCTCACTAACTATGACATCTTCCCCGAGTCGACCGACACAACAAAGTCAGAATTGCCCAAGATTATTCTCAATTACGCCAAAGTTATCAACCGATTCCCGGTTAGATATTACGACCACATGACCAAAACCGCTGTGGCCGTGGATATTGACAGCATAAGCATTTACGGACAAGATGCTCCCGTTTATCATGTGAATTTTGACAGTCATGTCAACATGGATATGCTTGAAGAGTATTCACTTAATGGAATGCGCTTGGCAGCAGACGGAGACGTGGAATGGGACGGTAAATCGCAGTTTATCTTTGATTTAAAGGATGTAGTCATTAATGCAGACTTGGCACGAGCAGTCGTTAACGGCCAGATTGATGTTACCGACGGCGCATTCATGAACTCGCTGAAGATGAATGTTGACCCCATACCGGTGCAACAAGCGCTGAAGCTTATCCCGGCACAATTGCGCAATGAATATCATCTCGAAAACATATCTACCGACATGAAAGTGGGCGTAACGATGGACTTGAATCGCCGTTATGACCTCACTTCGGCAGCTATTCCATATGCAACACTCAACTTTTCGGTTCCCTTGTGTAGCTTCAATTATGGACCATGGCAGTTCCCCGGCTTTGACACAAACATCAAGGTTGAGCTGAACGGTGATAACTTGGACAAAGCCGTTGTTACCATCCCGTCATTCAATCTCAAAGGCGTTGGGCTGGATATGTCATTGACAGGTTCGGCAACAAACCTCATTACCGACCCAAGTGTTGACGGCTGTTTCAAGGGTAATGCCGATTTGTCGCAAATGCCTAAAGACTTGTACGCCATGGCTCAAGGCTCGTTGCGCGGTCTTGTTGACTTTGACTTTGATGCCAAGCTCAAGCAATCGCAACTCACTCGCTCGCAATTTCACAATGTTGTCCTAACGGGTGACATGAATATGAATAACCTCAGATATCAATCATTTGATAATGAGGCTGATTACTATGTTCACAACGGTGCAATTCACTTTGGTACCAATGACCAGTTTGTACATGATTCGCAACGTGCAACCAATCTCATGACCGCATCAATCAAGGTTGACTCGGCCAACATCTTGCAAAGCGTTATTGCCTTGAAAGTGATTGATATGAAGGCCGGAGTGGGCACCAGCAATAAAAAACGCAGCAACGATACCACTGAGATTATCCCGTTTGGCGGTACGTTCAAAGTTGCCAAGATGGAGCTCAATCAATCGACCGACTCGATGCGTATGCGCACACGTGAGCTCATGTGTTATGCCGTTATGCGTCGTTATGAAGGTAATGCTCACCGTCCGCAATTTACGTTCCATATCAATGCTGACCGTGTGAGTGCCGGAGACCCCACAACCCGCATGATGATTTCAAAGCCTACATTTGACGTCAGCGCACATCCGCTTGATAAAGCGCAGCTTCCCAAGCGTGTCACCCGCATGGCCGATTCGCTCAAACGAGTGTATCCGCATCTTGCGATGGACTCAATTTATCGCATGGCGTTTCAGAAACAACGTCGTAGCACTGACCTTGACGAGCATGACCAAGAAATGCTTGACTTTGAGGTGTCGGAAGGTATTCAGCGATTCATGCAGTGCTGGAGCTTGAACGGAACCATGACTGCAGGCAAAGCTCGCTTGTTCACCCCTTATTTCCCGTTGCGCAATCGATTTGCCGATATAAATCTTGGATTTACCACTGATAGTGTGAATCTTAGAAGCTTGAAATATAACGTTGGCCACAGTGATTTCTCGATTGTGGGTAGCATCACCAACTTGAAGCGTGCTTTGACATCTCACCGTCATTCACCGCTGAAAATCAAGTTTGACGTGCAGAGCGATTCAATAGATGTCAACGAATTGGCTGAGGCTGCATTTGCCGGTTCGGCTTACGCTGAGAATGCCAATAAAACCGATTTGGGGCTAGGCGATACAGAAAATGAGGCAGCACTTGAAAAGAAAATGCAAGAAGCTCAGACCGATAGCGTCGGGCCGTTCCTCGTACCGACAAATATTGATGCAAACCTCAGTATGCGCGCAAGAAATGTCACTTACAGTGATTTCATGATGCATGACTTTGGCGGGTCGCTACTCGCATATGACGGCGCAATTAATATGCGTAATCTATCGGCCACCAGCGATATCGGCGGCATTGATATGTCAGCACTTTACACAGCTCCAACTGTTGAAGATATGAGATTTGGCTTTGATTTGAAAGTCAAGAATTTCTATATTGACCGTTTCTTGAACCTTATTCCGGCTGTTGACTCGTTGATGCCGTTGATGCGAGATATCAGCGGTATTATCACCGCCGATGTCGTGGCAACCAGCGATATAGACCGCAATATGGACTTCGTGTTACCATCGGTTCACGCAGCCATCAAGCTTGAAGGGGATAGCCTCGTGCTTCTCGATGCCGAGACATTCCGCACCATCTCCAAGTGGTTGCTGTTCAAGAATAAAGAGCACAACATGATTGACCATATGGCTGTTGAGCTATTGGTTGAGGATTCTCAACTTGAGATGTTCCCGTTCATGTTTGACTTTGACCGCTATCGCCTCGGTGTTATGGGTTACAACGATATGGCATTGAACTATAAGTACCACATAGGCGTTATCAAATCACCGATACCATTCAAGTTTGGTATCAATGTTTCGGGAACAGGTGAGAAGATGAAAATACGTTTGGGACGCAATAAGTTCAATAACAAGAATATCAGTCAGCGTGTAGCAATCGTGGATACCACTCGCGTCAACCTCTTGCAACAAATCGAGAGTGTGTTCCGTCGTGGTGTGCGTCGCTCTAAGCTTAATTCGCTCAAGATTTCGGCCAAACGAGTCATGATAGATGACGATGATTTAGCCGGGGATACAATATCGCATGCTGACTCATTGCTGTTTATCCAAGAAGGATTGCTCCCGGCACCTCCTGCACCGGTAGAGACCGAAACAACAACCAAAGGCTCTAAGAAGAGCAAGAAAAAGAAGAATTCAGGCGCTGTGATTTTCCCCTTGTTGGCAATCTTGCCCGAGGCACGACGCTTAAGAAAAGAACAAAATTCAAGTACAAATGACTAATCAGGAACTGATAATAGATTTTCTCGTAAAGCACCACTACAAAGCTCTCACTCCGCGTGCCGCATTGTTTGACATGGACGGAACGCTCTATGACTCAATGCCCAGTCACGCCAAAGCATGGCACCGAATGGCGACAGATGCAGGCATAGAATCCACCGAAGAGGAATTTTTCCTCTATGAAGGCAGCACCGGCGCAGCAACCATCAATTTGCTGATGAATAGGGCTTTTCATCGTGATGCTACCGACGAGGAAAAAGAAAAATTATATCATCTTAAGAGCAAGTATTTCCAAGAAATGCCACCGGTGAAACCAATGCCGGGCGCAATGGATTTGCTTGATTTTATCGTCAAAACGGGGATGCAACGAGTGCTTGTGACCGGTTCGGGACAGCGTTCGCTGATTGACCGTTTGCAACACGATTTTCCCGGAGTGTTTACTGCCGACAAGATGGTAACATCCCACAACGTTACCCATGGCAAGCCGCACCCCGAGCCATATATCAAGGCAATGCAGATGGCGCGTGTGTCACCATCGGCGGCTATCGTGTTTGAAAATGCGCCGTTAGGCGTGAAATCAGCGGCAGCTGCCGGCGTGTTCACCGTAGGGTTGACCACAGGCCCAATACCACGTGCCGAGCTCGAGAAAGCGGGCGCTTCAATCGTTTACAACTCAATGGAAGAATGTGCCGAGTTATTCCCTCAGCTCGTTCTCGATATATTCACGACAACCTTACCGTAACAAGCATACAATTCATGAAACAACAAGAACTCATATTCACCAATCAAGTGGGCAAAGCCATTGATGCTCAGGTTGCCAAGATGGGCAATCCGCGCTCATTTGTGCTCGTTGATAACAATGTCGAGACTCAGGTCTTGCCGTTACTGCAAGCTGATTCGGCAGTCGTCAAGGATGCAACCGTGGTGGTTATCCCTGCGGGAGATATTCACAAGGATTTGAATGCCTTATCCCACATTTGGACAACATTGACAACTCATGGTGCCACTCGCGGCTCGTTGCTCATCAACGTGGGCGGTGGTGTGGTCACTGATATAGGCGGATTTGCAGCGTCTACATTCAAGCGCGGAATCAAGTTTATAAACGTCCCCACAACGCTCCTCGGAGCTGTTGATGCGGCTGTTGGCGGTAAAACCGGAATCAATTTTGCCGGGTTCAAAAATGAGATTGGTGTGTTTCGTGAAGCTGAAGCAGTTATCATTTCAAGCGCATTGTTTGGTACTCTGCCTGAGCGCGAATTGCTCTCGGGTTATGCCGAAATGCTTAAACATGGCTTGTTGAAAGGCGAAAGCACGATATCTGACCTCCTTGACTATAGCCCTGTGGCAGGCGACCGCGACCCTGACCCCGACAAATTGTTGGAACTGCTCAAGGAAAGCGTGCTTGTCAAGCGTGATGTTGTGGCGCAAGACCCCACCGAGAAAGGCATACGCCGGGCGTTGAACCTCGGTCACACCGTAGGCCACGCATTTGAGTCGTTTGCGCTTAAAAATAACGCACCTGTGCCTCATGGCTATGCTGTGGCATGGGGTTGTGTGGTAGAATTGGTTTTGTCCCACCTGCGTGAAGGATTTCCCTCGGTGATGTTGCGCGATTTTGCCGAATATGTGTATGAGAATTACCGCGCATTCAACATTACGTGTGATGATTATCCTCAATTGATTGAATTTATGCGTCACGACAAGAAAAATGCCAGTCCTGATGCGATAAATTTCACCCTCTTGCGTTCTCCCGGTGATATCGTCATCGACGTTACCGCTACTGCTGAAGAAATAAAAAATGCACTAGACATATACCGCGACCTTATGCACATATAGGAAGCAATGAAGAAGCTGATTATCACATGTCTTGTCGCTCTCTCAGCGATTTTTGCTTGCTATGCCGACACTCCCATCTTGGGGTATGCCGTCGTGGATGCTGATGTCGCTTGCCGTTTTGTGCAAAGTCATAACCCAAACTTTGACCCGGAAATCGCATTACAATACATCCAGGTTGGCGATTTGTATGGCGTCAGAGGCGATATAGCGCTCTGTCAGGCCATTCTTGAGACTGGGTGGTTCACTTATGTCAACGGCACAGCTGTCGTGGCAGAGGACCACAATTATTGCGGTCTGGGCGTGATGAAACAAGGCACGACCGGATGTGCATTCCCCACCGTGCGAGACGGCGTTACCGCGCACATTCAGCACCTGTATGCTTATGCCTGTTCAGATGATCTTCCTTGGGGAAATCCCGTTGTTGACCCGCGATTCAAATATGTTACTCGCAGTTGTGCGCCCACATGGGAGCAACTTGTGGGACGCTGGGCTGCCGACCCCAATTATTCGTCACGCATATTGAACCTATACGAACGATTGAAAAAATTTACAGCGGCGCAATAAACCATTGTAACCGTTTGCAATCTAATCAATTAAAATAATTTTATACGGTCATGAAAAAGATTTTATTTTTGCTGATTATGCTTATTGCGCCCATGGCACCGGTTGTGGCACAAGAAAAAGACGACGTTTATATGGTTGCCGATGTGATGCCGCGTTTTGAAAAAGGCGACCTTCACCAATGGATAACTACCCATATCGTTAAGCCCCAAAACCTTGCTACTCACGGTTTTGTCATGGTAAAATTTGTTATTGCCAATGATGGAACAGTTGGTCGTATAAAGGTAACAAAGTCGTTAACAGCAGATGCCGATTCCGCTGTAGTGAACGTTATTCGTGCCCTTCCGCGCTTCACTCCTGCCCGCAATGGGGATAAGGCGGTGAGTGTGTGGTACACAGAGCGCATCCGCTTCTAGTGCAGTGGCAATTTCATGAGCAGGTAAAGGTATTTAATCTAAAAAAATATTAAAACCGACATTTAATTTCCCAAAATGTTTTATAGTCTAATACAAAATGACTACTTTTGTGCGTGTGTTTTTCATAGTATTAGATTAAGATAAAGGTTTAAAGGAAAAGTGATGTCGTGAGACATCACTTTTTTCATGTACCTACTTGTTATCTTAGATGTGTAACTCCCAGAGACACAATGTTTAACGTTACGCCGGAGCAGGCTCGATTAATGGCTTCGCAGCAAGCTAGCATGGTAGCGCCGGTGGTGATGACATCATCAACAATCAAAATATTTAGCCCGTCAAGTTCTTCGGCATGTTCCACGTGGTAAGTGTTCATGGCGTTAATCCAGCGGTCGTATTGGCCGCGACGCGTCTGTGTGCCGTGGCGAGTGGCAACGAGGTTGTCGCTCACCGGGATTCCTGTAACTTCACTGATACCGCGAGCTATTGATTCGGCTTGGTTGTAACCGCGCCACAGTCGCTTGAGACGGTACATCGGTACGGGAATAATCACGTCAATGTCATCAAAGAAGTTGTCATTGAGGAGAATTGAGGCATATTGTCGGGCTAGTTTCTCGGCGATAATCGGGCGATTGCGGTATTTTGCCGTGTGAATGAGTCGGGAATAAGCGCCGTTGCGGTAATAGTAAATATAACTGCCGGCGCGATTGATGCGAGCGTGGCCCATGAGCCGCTCGTGGATGGTGTTGAAGTCGTCGTTGTGGATGTTTGTGACGGGCAATGACAATTGGCAGTCGAGGCACATGATGTCTTCATTGCCGGTCAGAGAAGTGCCGCACACTTCACACACTCGTGGGAATGCAATACCTGAAATTCCTGATGCTAATGTCTTGAGAATCTGTTTCACAATTATTTTCTACCGAAGTCGGCCGGAATTTCGCCCCAATTGTCGGTGTCCCATTTGTAGATGGGGTTTTTAATGGGGCCATTTGCTCGAAGCCAGGCGTCGGCGCGTTGTAACATATTGATAATTCGTGCATTATTGGCGGTTGGGGTGATTGTCGTGCGACTGCGACCGTTTCTAATCCATGCGAGTGCCGTGCGACTGTCGCTGTAGATGGGAGTGGTGAAGTTGCCTTGTCGGGCAAAAAGCGAGGCGGCGTGGATGATAGCGATGTATTCGCCGATGTTGTTGGTGCCACCTTCGACGGGCCCAACGTGAAACACTTGTTCGCCTGTTGCAATCATTACTCCCTGATATTCAACGGGTCCGGGGTTTTTAGAGCAAGCAGCATCGACAGCAATTGCGTCGGTGCGAATCTCGGGGAAAGCAGAGTAGTTGACAACCACGTGTTTGTGAGCTGACATGGCTTTGAAGATGCCCATTTGCTCGCGAGGGTCACCACGGTAAGCTTCGGTAGCTTCCTCCAAGGTTGCGTAAGACTTGTAACGAGCGTCGGGATAGCCTTTTATTTGCAATTGGCATTCTTCCCAAGAATCATAAATTCCCGGGGCAACGCCGTTCCACACAACATAGAATTTTCGTTTTACTGCCATGTCAAAAAAATCGTTTTTATGTGTGTGCAAAGTTACGATATTTAGCGGGATATTGCAAAAACGCAGCGATGAAAGGCAGAAAACGTTAGAGCTAAGTGCCAAGAGGATTGAAAAATAGGTGCTAACTCAATGCCAAGAATTGGCGTCCTATTTCGTGAAGCCCGTCAATGATGCGTTGTCGTTGAGCCGGTCTCGGTTCTTTGAGCGAGCTGGCATAGTGGGATAACTGTTTTTGGTTGATACCGGTGGCTCGGCTAATTGCGGCCATTGTCGTAAATCGTTCGGCATCACGGAGTAAGGCGGATGTGTGTAGGGAATACTCGATTGTAAAATCTTTATTAGCAAGAAATTCCGGGACGAACTCATTGTCTTTTAGCATTTCGGTAATTTGAAGATTCAGCGCATCTTCAAATTCGTGTTTTACGCCTTCCAACGTTTTGGCGGTTACGACAATAGCGCCAAAATTGTCATAACCCCAACCGCAGCAGAAGTTTTTATCACACCAATGAATTTCTATTTTTAAAGTTTCCATATAGAAAATTTATTTGTTAGAATTTATCGCCAACCGGCTTGTTTCCAAATACTATTCAATAAAAATTGGTCAAGAGTTTCGCTTTCTTTCCCTCTCACGGTAACGCGACCTTTTTTTGTTGGATGTTTGAATTGTCGGTGGTCTCCTTTTGTTGAATATAGAATCCATCCGTCATTTTCAAGTAATTTAATTACTTCTTTGACCTTGTATTTTTTCACTTTTTGTGTATTTAGTTTTCAAAGGTAGTAAAAAATATACCTTTGAGCAAGGGTTTTGATGAAAAAATGTGTTGAAAGAGATGATTTATCTTAGAGCTAAGTGCCACAAAAATAAAAACTTGGGGGCATTTTAATGAATTACCGATAATTTTTCATAATTTTGTGATGCTATGAATGTACAGTTTTCACTAGAGATACAAAAGGCAGCTCCCGAGCTCCAAGTAGTTACAATTGAGGCCGATGTCATCAATTGCGAGACCCCCGATGCGTTATGGGATGAAATAACCGCAGTTTCAGAAGAAATGCGCAGTAAATATCTTATGCCAATGATAAACAAGCGACCGGCAATTGCGGGAACACGTGAGGCATACAAGGCATTGGGTAAGGACCCTAACCGATATAGGCCGTCGGCAGAGGCTCTCACGCGCCGAGTGGTCAAGGGAATGGAATTGTACCGCATTGATGCTCTCGTCGATGTAATCAACCTCATATCGCTTAATACGGGCTATTCGATAGGCGGGTTTGACGCTGACAAGGTGCAAGGTGAAGTTATAGAACTTGGGCGTGGTCGTGAAGGTGAAGATTTTGAAGGCATAGGTCGCGGGCCGCTCAACATTGACGGATTGCCTGTGTATCGTGATGAGGTGGGCGGAATAGGCACACCCACGAGTGATAATGAACGAACCAAAATTGATATAAATACGCGCCGATTGCTCATGGTTATCAACATGTATCGTGAGGAAATGTCGGCCGATGATATTATAAAATATTCTGAAGAAAAATTGGCAAAATACTGTCATGCAACAAATTTTGTAACTAAAAGATATCGACCATGAAAACGCTAAAGATGTATGCCTCAAGCATAAACAGCCGTTACATTGATGAGATTGTGGAAGCAATGAAGGATGGGCAGTTGATAATCTATCCCACTGATACACTGTATGCTATAGGTTGTGATGCATTGAATAATCGTGCAATTGAAAGATTGTGTAGAATCAAGGGGCTGAATCCTGAGAAGCAGTCATTATCAATTGTTTGTGCGGATATCTCTCAGGCATCGGAATATGCGCGCATTGATAATAAGGCATTTAAAGTGCTTAAAGATTATTTGCCGGGGCCATACACTTTTATTTTGCCGGCAGCGACGACGCTCCCTAAAGTTTTTAAAGGGCGCAAGACGGTGGGCGTGCGCATACCCGATAATGAAATTGCGCGAGCGATAGCAGAGGCGATGGGTAACCCGGTGTTAACCACGTCGATAAATGTTGATGTAAGGGCGCAAGAGGAGTATGTAGACCCCATTTCGATAGCGATGCACTATGAGGATAGCGTTGATGTCATGGTTGACGGTGGATATGGCGACTTGATACCATCGACAATAGTTGACCTTCTTGACAGCGGTGCGCCCGAGGTTTTGAGAGAGGGTAAAGCCCCGTTTGAATAGCCTATCAGAGGGTGCGGAGTCTTGAAAGTGCGTATAGAGGACAGATAGTTACATGTCGAACGCTGTTGTCTTCATCGTCAGTGTAGTTTAGTTCGCCGAAGTTTTCAAGCGAACAGCGAAAGGCTTCGGTAAGTTTCTTTTCTCGCATAAAATACCAAAGACTTTTCATCCCGCCTTGCACGCCGGCTTTGATTTCTATAGGCGTGACCTTTTGGTTGAGGCTGATGAGGTAGTCAATTTCAGCTTGTGCATTTTTAGCCTGTCTTTGCCAATAAAACAAATCATTACGAAGGTTCGGGCTTTGATAATGAAGGATTTCCAGGCCGGCAATGAGTTCGGCCATCGGCCCTTTATTGACAAGGTCGGCAGCGCTGTTTGTGAGAATGTCTGTTGTAATCTGAGATGTGTCACCGATAGACATGTTTAGCAAACTAAGCATGAGCCCTGGGTCAAGAATCAGCATTTTTCGACAACTCTTGTCGGCCTCACTGCCAAGTGGCAGGCCGTTGGCGTTAGTGTGGGTATTTGGAATAACCAGCCCTGCAAGAATGAGCAATTCAATAGCTTTTTGAACGTCCTTTGTCTTGTAGCCTGAGACTTGAGAATAGGAGAATTTTTGAGTGACTTGAGTTGCCACGCTTCTTAAAGTGAGGCGAAGGAGAATAGGGTCCACGCGTTTGTGATATTTTGGAAAATCGTCCTCGAAGCTAACCATTATGTCGTCTTGTATCTCGCGACATAACACATAGTTGTGGGTTTCGACCCATTTAGAAACGACTTCGGGCATGCCTCCCACAAGCATATATGTGCGCATGAGTTGGACGAGTTTGTCGTGTAATGCAGCGGGGAGCGGGTTTTGCGTAGATGCTTGATTACGAACATCTAAGAGTAATTTTTCACCATTTGCCTCAAGAAATTCGTCAAATGTCATTGGGAACATGAACATTGAGTGGATGCGACCAACGCCAAACGTGGGTAAATCGTTGAGCGCAAATTCGAGTAGCGAGCCGGCTGAAATTACGTGTAGTTTGGGCATGTCCTCTTTGAAAAAGCGGAGCGACATAATTGCTTCAGGACAAGATTGAATTTCGTCGAGAAAAAGAAGTGTTTTTCCCTCGATGATGTTCTTGCCGCTAATTGCCGAGATTTGGGAAACAATGCGGGATACGTCGAGATTGTCCTTGAAGATAGATTTAAATTGGGGCTGTTTTTCAAAGTTTATTTCGACGTATGATTCAAATTGTTCGCCAAGGTGTCTCACAGCGGTAGACTTTCCCACTTGTCGGGCTCCTCTAAGCAAAATGGGCTTGTGGGAGTCACGTGAAGCCCACTCTTGAAGATATAGGTCTATGAGTCTATTAAAATACATGCGCAAATTGTTGATAATTAGACTACAAAGATAGTAAATGGAAAAAATCCAAACAAAAAAAACGGCAAAAAATGCAAAAATCCAAAGAAAAAAATCGGCGAAATTGGCAAAAATCCAAAGAAATAATTTGAAAAGGGCCGTTTTTAGGCAAAAGAAAAGTCTCGACGAGGTGCGCCGAGACTTTTTATGAATTATACAGAAGGAGAGGTTGTTAGAGTGTTTCTTTGAGGATTTGGGCAAGGAGTTTGATGCCGTTCTCGATTTTTTCTTCACTCATGAAGGAGAAGTTCATGCGCATGGTGTTCTTGCCGGAGTTGTCGGTGTGGAAGAACGAGCCGGCGACGTAAGCGACACCACGGTCAAGGGAGATGTCGTAGAACTTAACCGAGTCAAAGCCCTCAGGGAGAGTAAGGAAGAGGAAGAGACCGCCTTCGGGGTGTGTCCAAGTGATGCCGTCGGGCATGTATTCCTCGAGGAGACGTAGCATGAGGTCGCGTTTGCGACGGTATAGTGCGATGCTTTTCTTGAGGTTTTGGTCGAGAAGACCTGAAGAGAGGAATTCGGCAGCGACGTATTGGTCAAAAACGGGAGGGCAAAGGTCGAGAGACTGCTTGCACACATAGATTTTGTCGAGGATGTCGGGGTTACCGAAAATCCAGCCAAGACGGAATCCGGGAGCCATGATTTTGGAGAACGAGCCGAGGTGCAAAACGCGCTCGGGAGCGAGCGAGTAGAGAGTCGGGACTTGTTCGCCTTCATAGCGGAGCTCGCGGTAAGGGGAGTCTTCGATGATTATAAAGTCGTATTGTTGAGCGAGTTGCGCAAGGACTTGACGGTGGCTGAGTGGTAGAGTTTCGCCCGATGGGTTTTGGAAATCGGGGATTGCATAAAGGAAAGCGATGTGCTTGCCTTCAGCGATGGCTCCGCGTATAACGGCCTCATAGTCAGCGCGGAATTGCTCGGGGGACGCAGCGAAACGCACGCCGCGAATGTCGACGCGATAAGAGCAAAACGACTGAAGAGCACCGAGATAAGAGGGTTGAGAAGTGATAACGACGTCGCCGGGATTGGCGAGAACGCGAGTGCTCACGTCGATGCCTTGTTGGGAAGACGATGTAATCTGGATGCGCTCCAAGGGGATGTTGTAACGAGCGGAGAGGGCTTCTCTAAGCTCGGTAACGCCTTGAGTGGCACCGTATTGGAATGCTTTTGCGCCGTATTTGTCAATGACTTCGCCCATGATTTTGCGGAAAGTATCAAGCGGGAAAGTCTCGGCCGAGGGGTAACCGCCGGCAAAAGAGTATATTGAGTTGAGGTCAACCTTCTTGAAAATGTCGCGGACAGGCGAACGGAAGAAGTTGCTGACGTCGTCGGAAAATTTCAAATTCATCGCAAGAGGTCTTCAAGAACAACGGATGCAGAGGTCTTAGCATCGCGATATTTAACAATCACCGGGGTGTAAAGGTGCACGCCTTTTTCAGCGCCGGGGCCATTGGTGATGGGTCGGCTACCAGCAACGACAACAGCGCCCTCGGGAACGATGATTTGTCCGTTTTCGTTGGCACGGATGTATTCACCGGTGGTGGCGTCGAAGAGTGCGGTTGAGGCGTTGATAATTACGCCGGTGCCGATAACGGCATTTTCTTTGACGATTGTACCCTCGTAAATTCCGCAGTTACCGCCGATGAAGACGTTATCCTCGATGATGACGGGGAGAGCGCCGACGGGTTCGAGGACGCCGCCGAGTTGAGATGCAGCAGAAAGATGGACGTGCTTGCCGACTTGAGCGCAAGAGCCCACGAGAGCGTGAGAGTCAATCATCGTGTCGGAGTCAACGTAAGCGCCGATGTTAACGTAGGAAGGGGGCATGACAATAACCGAGGGTGCGAGGTAAGCGCCTGTGCGGATAGCGCTACCGCCGGGGACGATGCGCACGCCGTTTTCGGCAGAGAAAGAGCGCACGGGCACGGTGTCTTTGTCAAAGAAGGGGAAAGAGCCTGAAGTCATGTCAGTGAGTTTGCCGAGGCGGAAACCAGAGAGGATAACTTCTTTAATCCAAGAGTTAACCTTCCATTCACCGTTAACTTTCTCAGCAACACGTATTTTGCCGTTTTCAAGGTCAGCCATGACCTGTTGAAATCGTTGAAGTTCTTCGTTCATAATAGGGAGTTATTATTAGATGAATTTTTGGTCGATGAGGTCTTGAACAGTCTGTTTCATAATGTCATAGACCGGTTGAGAAGCCGGAACGAGAGGGAGACGCATTTCGTTTTTGCAGATGCCACGGATTGCGAGCGCTGCCTTAGCGGGAATGGGGTTGCTCTCGAGGAAGCAGTTTTTGAAGAGGGGAGACAGGATGTCGTTAAGGCGTTGAGCTTCAGCCATATCGCCGGTGCGTATTGCTTTAAGGAAAGCGACCATAGCGCGAGGGGCGATGTTAGAAGCGACGCTGACGATGCCTGAAGCGCCAACTTTAGAGAGTTTCAGAGTTTCGTCGTCGTTACCGCTGAAGACTTTGAATCCCTCGGGGGCATTGCGAATGATTTCGCAGATTTGGTCGAAATTGCCAGAGGCTTCTTTGACACCGATGATGTTTGGGTGCTCAGCGAGTTTTAAAGTGGTCTCAGCGAGCATGTTAGTGCCGGTTCGGCCGGGGATGTTGTAGAGGAGGATGGGCTTGTCGGAAGCGTCGGCAACAGCAGTAAAGTACTGAATAAGACCGTTTTGAGTGGGCTTATTGTAGAATGGAACGACGATGAGGTAGGCGTGAGCGCCACGACCTTTGATTCCGTTGATGTTGTGGAGAGTTTGAGTGAGGGAGTTGTTGCCTGCACCGGCGATGATGGGGCAACCGCCTGAGTATTCGGCAGTAAGCTCGAGGAGGCGAATGCCTTCATCGAGAGAGAGGCAAGGCGCCTCGGAAGTGGTGCCGAGAGGGAGGAGGAAGTCTATACCGGCTTCGGCTTGTTCCTTGAGGATTTTGATATATGCGTCATAATCGACCTCGCCGTTATTGAAAGGCGTCAAAAGGGCTGTACCACAGCCGATGATGCGGTCGTAAATAGAATTAGCGGGCATTGAAGATGATTTCTTTAAATTCGTGAACTCCGTTGACAACTTGGGTGAGCTTGGCGGCTTCAACAGCGCCGGCAGCGAATCCTTCACGAGAGAAAGCCTCGTGGGTCAAGGTAATGCGGTCGTTGAGACCTTCAAACCCGATAGAGTGGATGCCGGGGATTTCGCCACAGCGCACGGAGGCGATGTCGACGTGGGCGTCCATGTTGGATTCGATGATTTCGGCGAGGGATTTAGCGGTACCGCTTGGAGCGTCAAGTTTGTGACAGTGATGCTTTTCCACCATGTAGGGGCTGTAGTCGCCCAAGTTCTTCATGAGCTTGGAGATGTAGTCAGTGACAGCGAAAAAGATGTTTACGCCGACCGAGAAGTTAGAGCCGTAAATCATAGTGGTACCACACTTTTCAAAGTATGTAATAACCTCATTTTTAATGTCATTCCAACCGGTAGTGCCTATAACAACAGCTTTGAAGTTCTCGGCCAAGTATTTGTAGTTGGCGCGAAAAGCGTCGGGAGTAGTGAAGTCGATGCAAACCGATTCTTTTGCGACGGCGGGGTCAAACTCGGTGATAGCTTCGCTCTTGCCAACACATTCAATGCCTTGAGCAGCAAGAATTTGCTCGACCATGTGGCCCATTTTGCCGTATCCGCTTATAACAACTTTCATGATGGTATGTATTATTTTTCGAATAAATATTTGTGGAGGTTAGTGACAACTTCGTCGAGTTTAGAGCGGTCAACAACAAAGCTGATATTCACGTCGGTAGCGCCTTGAGAAATCATGTAAACGCGGTAATCTTTGAGGGCGTTTACGATAGAAGGGAGCAAACCGTTGATGTTGGCGATGTTTTTTCCGATGACAGAAACTTGAGATTTGTCGTCCTCGATTTTGACTTGAGCGAAAGTAGATAGTTCCTTGACAACTTGAGAGATGTCTTGAGTGGCGTCCATAGTCAAGGAGATGTTAGCCTCGGAAGTGCTGATGAAATCAACCGAAACGTTGTAGCGGCCGAAAATTTCAAAAGTTTTGTTGAGGAAACCGGGGGTATTAATCATACGGGTGGAGAAGATGTTGACAAGTCGGATATCTTGCTTGAAAGATAGGGCTTTAACACCGTCTTCGATATATTCGTCGCGCTTGATGGCAGTGCCGGGCGCAGAAGGATTCATAGAGTTGAGCACGTAAATGGGGATGTTTTTCTCTATTGCGGGCTCCATGGTGAGAGGGTGGAGAACCTTAGCACCGAGTTGAGCCATTTCGGCAGCTTCTTCAAAGGAGATTTGGTCGATGCTCTGAGTGTTTTGAACGCGGCGGGGGTCGCAGGTGCGGACACCGTCAACGTCGGTCCAAATTTCGATGCGTTTAGCGTCAACGGCCATACCGATGAGCGATGCAGAGTAGTCAGAGCCACCACGACCGAGAACAGCGGGTTCGCCTGAACGAGTCACAGAGACAAAACCTTGGGTGATAACGGCAGAGTTGCCACGGTAAGCTTTTGAAACGACGATAGGAGCTTTAGCCTTGATTTCGTCGTTGATTGGTTCGCCTTTGAGGTGGTCATCGGAGGTCACCATCATGTCGCGAGCGTTGATAAAACCGGTTTTGATACCACGCGCATTCATAGTGAAGTAAATGATTGTGGAAGAGAGGTATTCGCCGGTAGAAATGATTTTAGCTTTGCTGCGAGGAGTGAGCTCACCGAGAGCGCAAACGGCGCTAACAAAAGCAGCAAGGTCGTCGATGATAGCGTTAACGGCATCTTGCGCCTTTGCCTGGAGGTCAGCGTTTTGAGCGAGGAGTTCGTCAGAAACGGCGAGGTGGCGTTGGCGTAATTCCTTGATGAGTTCATCGACTTGCGGCTTGTTACCGAGGGCGGCAGTATCGGCGATGCGATAGAGGAGGTCGGTTATTTTGGATAGCGCAGAAACGACAACTATCGGAGTTTCAGATAATTTGCTTTCGACGATTGAAATTGTACGAGAAATTGCTTCATAATTTGCGACAGAGGTGCCGCCGAATTTCATTACTATCATAATATGTTGAGTGATTGTTATTTAATCAATAGGTGGAACATCTTGACATAGTTTTCGATGGCGATATCTATGTCGGCGAGTTTAATAAATTCGAGGGGAGTGTGAGCGACGAGGATAGAGCCCGGGCCACAGAGGATTTTGTGTTGAAAATTGGAGAGTTGAGGGGCATCGCTGCCAAAAGCGACGGTAGTTGTTTCAAAACCGTCGAGGGTGAGGTAATGAGAGGGGGTGTCGCCGCCGTGGGGGGTGACTTCAACCCACTCGCTGTTAAATCCGTCCATGACTTCAGTGACCATTTTGTCGCTGGCGAAAGTTGTGCGGAAGTAAATGCGGCAGGTGAGTTGGTTGCTGAGGATATTTTGAGGGTTGTCGCTGATGAGCTTGCCAACATTCCAGGTGGTAGGGCCTAAGATGCTGTCCTCGGGGAATTTAATCTCGTTGAGGACGTTGATGAGGTCAACGAAAGTGTTGACAGCGCTTTTGCCGTATTGGGGATAACCTGAGTGGAAGCTTTTGCCTTTGACCTTGATAGTGAAAGACTTAGTGCCTTTGCTGGCAGCGACCATTTTGTTGTCAGTGGGTTCGCCGACGATAACGAATTTAGCGCCGGGATGGATGTCGCGGAAAGATTTAGCGCCGTAAGAGCCGGTTTCTTCGCCGGCGAGGAGAAGGAGGCCAAAGTTGGTATTTCCCTCAGCTTCAAGCTTTAAGCAGGCTTCATACATGGAGAAGAATTGGCCTTTTGCGTCGCAGGAACCGCGACCGCGGATGACTTCAGCGCCGGAATCGTCGGTGCCGAGCGTTGGGGGAATGTAGGGAGGGACAGTGTCAAGGTGAGAGCAGAAAACGACTTCAGGATTACCCCAGCTAAGAAGCACATTTTTAACGGGTTTAGCGCCGGCGGGAACGTCGGGGCAAGCCACGTCAAAAGTAGAAACGCGACAATTAGGGGTGGCCAAACGAGAGGCAAGAACTTCGGCCAAGAGGCCTTCGGAACCAGAAGTAGATTCGATATTTAAAATATCAAGAAAAAGCTCTAAATTCATGAGAGTTATGAGTGACAGCTGTGTTATAATCCTATTGTATGCAAAGATACGCAACTTTTTCCGAAAAATATGCTTTTTAGCATGAATTTATAATCAAAAGGGCGTAATTTAGTGAAAGTTGACACTAAAAGCGTGTTAAAAGCGATTTTGGGTGTCAAGAGAAGAGTGGGATAAGGTCGAGGAGTGAGTCGAAGATTGGCACGCCCGGGAGGGAGCAAGGTTTTCCTAAGCGGTTGAAATATAGAGCTTTCCAGCCGGCATTAACGGCGCCGAGGATGTCGGTGTCGGGGTTATCGCCAATCATTAGCGACTCGGCGGAAGATGTATGTGCCTGAGCGACAGCGTAATCGTAGAGGCGACGGTCAGGCTTGTTGACGCCGATGTCGTCGCTGAGTACCATGAGGTCGATAAAGTGGTCTATGTGGCTAGATTTCAGTTTGTTGCTTTGTGTGCCCTTGAATCCGTTGCTTAGAATGCCTATGTGGTAACCGTTGGTTTTCAAGTGGTTAAGTAGTTCCAGCGCGCCCGGCACCAATCGCTCGCAGCGCCCGAGTCGGCCGAGGTATTCCTCGTCGAATGCCGAGCAAATGCGGTTAATTTCCTCAGTGTCAGCGTTGTATTCGGCAAGCGGGCGGTAAATGCGTTGATAGAGGAGCTCGTCCTTGGTAATGGCGCCGACGTTGTAGACATCCCAGAGCGCGTGGTTGTGGCGATAGTAGGCCTCCCGCCAGTTGTCGAGGGTGGGGAATACGCGGTTAAGTTGCAGAGAATCATAGACTTGGGCGAGAGCGTCGTGGCTGTTAGCGGCAAAATCCCAGAGCGTATCGTCGAGGTCAATCCATACCCAAGGAGTGGTTTTAGCGTTATAATTCATTGATTTTCCACCATTTGTAAGAAATGTCATTATCGAGGACGTCGTGCCCTTCAGAACGCTTGAGGATGCGCACGACTTGAATGGTAATAGGGAGTATAATGCACTCATAGCCAGTCTTTAAGAGGGCTTGAGTGATGATGAGGGAGATGATGTCGTCCCAGGGGAGGATTCCACCGAAAGCGATTGGGAAGAAGATGAGGGAGTCAGCGCCTTCCCCCCAGAGTGTTGAGACGATTGCGCGGATGGAGAAGTTGTGGCCGCCTTGAGATATTTTCATGCGTGACATGACGTAAGCGTTTATCATTGAGCCACATAGGAAGGCCATGAAGCTAGCGAGCATGATGCGTGGGACGTTTCCGTAAATTTGAGCCATGGCGTCTTGTGCAGTCCAGGCTTTCCCGCCGGGGAGCCAGATTGCCATTTGGAGGAATAGGGAGACGAGGAGGCTCATTGCGAAACCGAGCCAAATGACGAGGCGAGCTTTACGGAAGCCGTAAACTTCAACAATGCAGTCGTTTATGATGTAGGAGAATGGGAAAACGATTACACCGGCTGTGATAGTGAACCAGCCAAGGTCAATGGTTTTGATTTCGATTAAGTTGCTGATAATGAGGAGCACGCAGAAAAGAATGGTCAAAACCAGGAAAGGGAGTGAGAAAGTAGCCTTGCGCATCAAGAAAAATTGGGTTAGTCGAGGGTTTTAATGCTTTGAGAATCAGAGGAAGAGGGGGCTAGAGAAGCGGCTTTTGCGGTGATTTTGGCCATACGAGCGACCCACCAAGCGATAACGATTCCGGTGATTCCGAAAAGGAGAAGAGCGATGCCCCAATTAATCATGAAGAAAGAGTCATTGTGCTCAATATCAGTGGTAAACATGAGGATTGATTGCGCGAGGATGACGATGGGGGCGATGAAGAACCACCAGCGGAAGTGGGTGTTACGGTTGGAGACAAACATGTTGAAGAGGAGGAATCCGGAGCCGCATAAGAGGATGATACCCAGGATGATGGGGATGAGAGGGAGGAAAGAATCGGGGGAAATGAGCATACAAATTCCGAGGATGACGGCTGCGACGCTGCAAATCCAGCCGAAGATGAGAGAAAGGCCAGAAATGCGTCTATTTCCCTCAGTATCACGGGAATTGAGGTTCCAAATCATGTTGAATAGGCCGGGAATGATGACAACGGCACCGCCGGCGATAACGAGATGGAAGAGAGTGAGACGGTCGGAAATGGACAAGATAATAATTCCGATGATGGAGATGAGGATTGAAATCAGCGATAAAGTTCTACCTTTCATTGTTTTAGTAATTTGTTAGTGCAAAGGTACGTGATATTTTTGAGATAGGGAAATATTTGGGGGTGTAGAGAGGGTGAAAATTTTTTTGAATTTTTTTTGTAACGGAAAGTGGTGAGGGATAGGGAGTTATGGGGTGTGGAGAAGTGTTAAAAAGTTATTAAAGGTTGGATGTTCGGGTTTTGGGGTTGAGGCGGTAGTAATTTTGCAGTGTCGAACGAGACAAGCGAACATTGACATGATGGGATAGACCTAAGCAAGGGTGTAGAGTGTGAGAGCGCGCGGCGTGGTGAGTGTTCTATGTGTATCGTGGTGGGGGAGCACACGGCGGATGGTGAAGGGGGGGGCAACCATATACCTGAAGTACCTAAAGGCACTTCTCTTCCCTTTATTGTTTTACCTAGGGTATCGGGGGCTCCGCCGCCCTCACCCTAGGCTATATTTATAATGCCGCTACACGGCATACGCAAGCGACAGCTAACGCCGGCGCTTGCTACAACCCCTCGCGGGGCAGGGCATCGGTGAGCGACAGCTAACGCCGGCGCTTGCTACAACCCCTCGCGGGGCAGGGCATCGGTG
>CAYTFG010000009.1:0-37051 GCA_964436925.1 uncultured Bacteroides sp.
GCATACGCCATAGACAGCTAACGCCGTCAATGGCTCTTTCTCGCGGGGCAAGGTACCGGGTAGGTTGGTGGCATGAGCCATGCGGGTACGACGGGGGCATACACCATAGACAGCTACGCCGTCAATGGCTCTCTAGGGGTTGCCTTTCTGGCAAAGATGGATGACATGGTGTGGGTATAAAAAAAAGAATGAGTAACGTAAACCGAAGTTTAACAATTACTCATTCTCCTCTCTCCTCTTGCGGTGCGTACGGGACTCGAACCCGTGACCCCATGCGTGACAGGCATGTATTCTAACCAGCTGAACTAACGCACCAAGTAATGGTTGAGAGATTAGCTCTTTTGCTTTGATGATGCAAAGTTAAATAAAAAATTTGAACTGTGCAAGTTGAAGAGAGATAAATTTTAAGGGGTTTAAGAGAAGATTTGAAATAAAAAGAATGAGTAAAGTAATCCGAGGATTAGCAATTACTCATTCTCCTCTCTCCTCTTGCGGTGCGTACGGGACTCGAACCCGTGACCCCATGCGTGACAGGCATGTATTCTAACCAGCTGAACTAACGCACCAGTAATCTCACTCTTGAGAAGGGGCAAAGCTTGTTTGCTTTTGCGAGTGCAAAGATATGGAGTATTTTGGAGTTATGCAAATTTTGAGTAGCAAAATGAGTCTGGTACGGTCATTTTTAACTAGAATTTAACAAGAAACGACAGCAATTAGGAAGAAAAGCTGTCGTTTCAGGATAAGTTTAATCAAAATGAGCCTATGGTTAAATGAGGTCAATACCTGCTTGGGCGCAGGCTTCGATTTGGTCTTCGGGCCAAAGGCTGGCTTGGACTTCGCCCACGTGGGCTTTCTGGAGGAGGAACATCGCAAGGCGGCTTTGACCGATACCGCCACCAATTGAGAGCGGGAGACGACCTTCGACGAGGGCTTTGTGGAATGGGAGGTTTAGGCGGTCTTCGCAGCCTCTAATTTTGAGTTGTTGAACTAGTGACTCGGGGCTGACGCGTATGCCCATTGATGATAGTTCGAAGGCTTGTTGGAGCACGGGATTCCAGAGGATAATATCGCCGTTGAGACCAATGTAGCCGTCTTCGTTGGGTGTCACCCAGTCGTCATAGTCGGGGGCGCGACCATCGTGTGGCTCACCGTTGGAGAGGGGGTTGCCAATACCGATGAGGAAAATAGCGCCGTATTTTTTGACGGCCTCGGTTTCGCGAGCTTTGCTGTCGAGGTCGGGGTATTCGTCGAGGAGTTGTTGAGAATGGATGAATGTGATGTTTTCGGGGAGTTGAGGAGTGATGTGAGGGAATTGGGTGTAAATCATCTTTTCGACGGAGCGAACGGCGGCGTAGATGTCTTGAACGACTTTCTTGAGGAAAGTGAGGTTGCGTTCAGCGGGGGTGATTGTGCGTTCCCAGTCCCACTGGTCAACGTATAGAGAGTGGAGGTTGTCGAGTTCTTCGTCGGGGCGAATGGCGTTCATGTCGGTGTAGAGGCCATAGCCGGGGGCGATGTCATAGGCGGCGAGTTTAGTTCGCTTCCACTTTGCAAGTGAGTGAACCACTTCAGCGCGACGGTCGTTCATGCCTTTTACGGGGAATGAGACGGGGCGCTCAACGCCATTGAGGTCGTCATTGAGGCCGTTACCGGCGAGGACGAACAGCGGAGCTGTGACACGGCGCAGGTTGAGGGCTTCAGAGAGGCGTTTTTGGAACGCTTCTTTGATGTTCTTAATTGCTATCTCGGTAGTTTCGGGGAGCAGTTTTTGCTTATATTTAGGCGGTATTATTAGTGCCATAATTTACAGATTAAAAGTTACGAGCGCAAAGATATAACAAATTTCTCGAATAAAGAAATAAACACTTTCAAATTGTTGTATTTCAGTGATAAAAAACAAGAAACCGAGAAAAGCGCATAGCGAAATATCAGACGAACAGCGAGAGAACGTCTAATAAAAACATAGGGAAAGAAAGCAACAAGGGGGATTATTTGTCGCGGTCGATAATGTAATCGAAGATTGAGATGAAGGCTTGTGTGGTGGAAGATTGAGGGAATTGGTTCATTATTTCCACAGCTTCAGCGCGAAGACGGCTCATAGTGGCATAGGCGTATTCGATACCACCGTTATCTTTGGCGAAGTTGATGAGCGTGTCAATGTCTTGGGTTGAGAGCTCTTCTTTGCGGGATAGCTCGACCATTGCTTGGCGGTCAGGCGACGTTGAATTGTTGAGGGCGTAAAGCAATGGTAAAGTGATTTTGCCTTCGCGGAGGTCGTTGCCTGAGGGCTTGCCAATCTTTTCGGAAGTGAAGTAATCGAAGATATCGTCTTTGATTTGGAAACAAAGGCCGAGGAGGTTGGCGAAACGAGAGAGACGAGTCAATCGGTCGTCATCGACGCCAATGGCATAGCATCCCATTTCGGCACAAGCGACAAAGAGTGATGCAGTTTTGTGGCTGATGATTTCGAAGTAAGCTTCTTCAGTGAGCTTGTGAAAACGCGCGTTATATATCTGGTCAATCTCGCCGAGAGAAAGGAGTTTACCAAGGCTTGAGATGCTGCTGATGATACGGATGTCACCTGAAGCGATGGCTTCTTGGAGCGCAACCGAGACGAAGTAGTCACCGGTGAGGACAGCGATGTGATTGTCCCATTGACTATTGACCGTTGGGTGACCGCGGCGCAGCTTAGTCTCGTCAATAACGTCGTCGTGAATGAGGGAAGAATTGTGGAGAAGCTCGACAGCCGAAGCAGCAGCGATAACAGTGTCGTTGATATCGCCAAAGAGCTTAGCACTGAGCATAACGATGATAGGGCGAATCTGCTTACCTTTGGTTTTGAGGTAATTCTTAACGATAGCGTTCATCATCTCATTAGATGACAAAAGTTTAGACTCAATGCGTTCATTCAGCCTAACGAGGTCACTTGAAATGGATTGTTGGATATCTTCTAATGTCATCTCCGTTGGAATTATTCCACAAAATTAATAAATCTTGAATTAATGAGCGTGCAAAAATAGACAAAAACTACATTTGGGCTGAATTTTTCTACTAAAAAATGTTTTATTTGGGATAATTTGCGAATTAATTGTTAGTAATTTGGTAATTTTAGAGTCTAAAAACCGAAATAATCTCAGATGAACGAAAAAAAACTTTTCCTACTAGATGCCTACGCATTAATCTATCGAGCGTATTATGCACTAATACGTGCGCCACGTGTAACGACAAAGGGATTTAATACCTCGGCGATATTTGGATTTTGTAACACGCTGGATGACATACTGCGCAAGGAGAACCCTACACATATAGCAGTGTGCTTTGACCCCAAAGGCGGACATACGTTCAGACATGAGATGTATTCGGAATACAAGGCTCAACGCGAAAAGCAGCCCGAGGACATCACGCTATCAGTGCCCTACATTAAGGACATATTGGCGGCGTACCACATTCCGGTGATAGAAGTGGAGCGTTATGAGGCAGATGACGTGATAGGCACATTATCGCGCCATGCCGAGAAAGCCGGGTTTATGACCTACATGATGACGCCCGACAAGGATTACGGGCAATTGGTCACCGACAAGGTGTATATGTACCGTCCCGCACTTGGAGGAAAGGGTTTCGAGATACGCGGGCCCAAAGAAGTGTGTGAGCGCTACGGCATAAGCAGCACGAGCCAAGTTATCGACTTGTTGGCGCTGGAGGGCGATGTGTCGGATAATATTCCCGGCTGCCCCGGAGTAGGCGAAAAGACAGCAGTAAAGCTAATCAACGAGTTTGGCTCGGTTGAAGAACTTCTGAAGAATACCGACAAGCTGAAAGGTGCGCTACAAAAGAAAGTTTCGGAGAATGTAGAACAGATAAAATTCTCCAAAGAGCTTGTAACGATAAAGACCGACGTGCCCCTCGACGTGGATTTAGAGACACTGAAACGCACAGCGCCCGATGTGAATAAGCTCATCGAGATATTCACAACGCTGGAATTCAGGTCATACGTCACAAAGTTGAGCGCACAAGGTGCCGACATAGCCGAACCGGCAAAAGAAGAGCCGGCAGCGGAAGCGCCTAAGGCAAATACGCCAGACGATGGCATGGGCTCACTATTTGACTTAGCAATTGACGAGCCGGAGCAGTCGAGCAAAAAAGTCATGAGCCAAGAAAATGTGAACTACAGCACAGCCAAGAGCGAGGAGCAAATAAAGGCAATAATTGATGAAGCGCTGGGTAAAGAAGCCGTGGGCATTGCCACCTACACAAAAGGGACTGAAGCAATGACAGCGACTTTGTGCGGAATAGCGATAGCCACAGCACAAGGCAAATCAACATATATCTCCATTCCGGGAGACGCCGAGGAGCGCCGAAAAGTGCTGGCAATCGTAGGGCAACTGCTCACACAAGACAGCACAACAATCGTGAGTCATGACATCAAGAAAGACATGATTCTTGCACGACGCGAAGGCATAGAGCTGACAGCCAAATACTTTGACACATCAATAGCGCATTACTTGTTGCAACCGGAGTTGCGTCACGAATTGGCCGATATAGCATTCAACTATCTGGATTACATGACGCTGGACTATACCGCAGATGCCAAAACGCGCAAAAAGGGAGAATATACCGACGAGGCAACCGCTGCGACAAACCTCAACGAAAGCGCAGACATCGTCTTGCAATTATATCCTGTGCTGACAGCCAAACTCAAAGAAGAAAAGCTGCTTGACCTCGCCAACGAGATAGAATTGCCATTTGCGCAAGTATTGGCAGGAATGGAATATGAAGGCGTGAGAATTGACTCAGACGAGCTTGCCAAGATGTCAGCGAAGCTAACAGCCCATGTCAGCGAGTTGGAGCAAAAAGCATACGAACTCGCCGGCGGGTCATTTAATGTTTCATCACCGATGCAAGTGGGTGAAATATTGTTTGAACGACTAAAGATAGACCCCAAAGCGAAACGAACCAAGAAAGGAGCATACTCCACTACCGAAGAAATCTTGGAGAAATACCGCACGGTTCATCCAATTGTCGGGACAATTCTGGAGATACGTCGCACGCGCAAATTGCTGGCAACCTACATAGATGCCCTACCCTTGCTCGTAAATGCCTCAACAGGGAAAATCCACACGACATTTAACCAAACGGTGACTGCAACAGGCCGCATATCCTCAACCAACCCCAACTTGCAAAATATACCTATACGCACCGATGAGGGCAGAGAGATACGCCGCGCATTCATTCCTGATGCCGGAGACATTCTCGTGGCAGCCGACTATTCACAAATAGAGCTGAGACTGATAGCAGACCAAAGCGGTGACCCCGACATGGTAAACGCATTCTTGAGCGGAGAAGACTTCCACCGCGAGACGGCAGCAAAAATATACAAGATTCCGGTAAATGAAGTTACCGACAATCAACGTCGAAATGCCAAGACAGCCAACTTTGGAATCATCTACGGCATTTCAACCTTTGGATTATCCGAGCGCCTGGGCATACCAAGAGCCGAAGCAAAGGAAATCATCGAAGGCTATTATGCAGCATATCCCGAGTTGCAAAAATACATGGACAGAACCATCAACATGGCACGCGAGGACGGCTATGTAATGACCATCAAAGGGCGCAAGCGTTTCTTGCCCGACATCAATTCGCGCAACGCAGTTGTGAGAGGATATGCCGAGCGAAATGCCGTTAACGCCCCCCTGCAAGGTAGCGCAGCCGATATCATCAAGATAGCGATGATAAACATCGCCAAGCATTTCAAAGAACAAGGTCTCAAGTCCAAGATGATAATACAAGTACATGACGAACTTGTGTTTACCGTTAAGCCCGAAGAGCTCGAAACGGTAAAGAGCATTATCACCAAAGACATGGAGAGCGCCTACATAGGGAAAGTTCCGTTTGAAGTATCAGTGGGCACAGGAGCCAATTGGCTTGAAGCGCACTAAAAAGAGACGCGATGAAAATAGTCATAAACGAGAAATATAATAATTTAAAAGGCTTTATCGAGACGCTACCCGCGCGCATAAAACGCGGGGAAGGCGACGTGATACACGCCGGACGAAATCAGATTATAGGATTCACGGTTGAAGGCGTGGAAATCGCTGTCAAGCGCTATAAACCGGTGAATTTTTTCCAGCAGATAGCCTACAGCTACTTTTGCAAAACCAAAGCCGAAAAGTCATTTATCTATGCAAAATATTTCAACGAGCACGGCATCAACTCGCCCGAGGAAGTTGCCTACATCGAGGCAAACCAAGGGCTGATGTTCAGATATGGATACTTCATATCGCTAAAGAGCGACTACAAGCCTGCATTTTCAGAGCTCGTTGATAAAGAGGATTACGACAAGCAATTAGCCACCGGGGTGGCAAAAGTGCTTGTAAAGATGCACGCCAACGGCATCCTGCATGGCGACCTCAACCTGGGGAACTTCCTGTATAAAATCACAGACAGCGGGGAATATCTATTCAGCGTGATTGACACTAATCGCTCCAAAATACTCGACCACGAGCCGAGCGAAAAGCAATGTATCAGGAACATGAGCACACTCACATTCCGCAGAGATTTATACGCATACATTGCGGGGGAATATGCCCGAGAAAAAGGCTTGGATATAAACGCAACCAAGAGCAAGGCATTGAAAGAGTTAACACGCCTCGAGAAAAGAAAACAACTAAAGTATAAATGGAAAAGACGACTCAAAATAAGCTAATCCCAAAAATCATACACTTCTGTTGGCTCAGTAACGAGCCCTACCCTACTAAAATCAAGGACTGCCTAGACACATGGCGCAAAGTAATGCCCGACTACGAGATAAAGTTGTGGAACACCGAGAATTTTGATATCACCGGTGTGCCATATGTCTACGAAGCTTACAAGGCTAAAAAATGGGCCTTTGCAGCAGACTATATACGCATGTATGCTCTATATCACGACGGAGGGATATACCTTGACTCCGACGTGAAGGTTCTGAAGCGTTTTGACCCATTCCTGGCACATTCTTTCTTCTCCAGCATGGAATACCACCCAACGCAGATAGAACGCACAGGAGCGGCAAATTTAATAGACAGCGAGGGGCACAGGATAGCCGATGAGTATGTGTCGGGGATTCAGATACAAGCAGCGGTGATGGGCGCACAGCCCCACAGCCAGTTCATCAAAGACGTTCTCGACTGGTATGAGGAAAATCACTTTACCGGGGAAGACGGGAACCACAACATCGAACTGCTGTCACCGCAAATCTATGCTCGAGTTGCCGAAAAATATGGTTTTCTCTACAAAGACGAAGACCAAGACCTCGACGACGGCATAAAAATTTATCGTTCAGAAATCTTTGCCGGCAACAAGCACGAAGTGACTGACGCGTCGTATGCGATACACTTGTGTGCCCACAGCTGGCACGCAAAGCCCAAAGAGAAGATACGCAAATGGATAGACAAGGCCGTTAGGAAGATAAAACACGGGGAACGTCTAAAAATCGGGCGGGATTAAGCCTAGATTCATTAGTTTTTCATAAATTTGCATACACCAAAATTAAGCATTACAGATGAAGAAACAAACCAAAGCTATTCATACTACATTTCAAGCGCAAGACCCTTATGGAGCGCTCAGCATGCCGGTATACCACACAGCAGCATACGAGTTTAGCAACGCAGCCGATATGGCAGATGCCTTCTGCGGACGCACAGATATGCCTGACTATTCACGCGTAACCAACCCAACAGTCACTTACTTTGAGAATAAAGTAAAGGCGATGACAGGCGCCAACGAGGTAATCGCATTGGCATCAGGCATGGCAGCTATCAGCAACGCGTTGATGTGTGTTGCAGGCGCGGGTAAAAACATTGTATCGTCACGACACATGTTTGGCAATACATTTGCGCTCATTGATGGAACATTCAAAAGATTCGGCGTGGATGTACACCTCACCGACCTCACAGATATCGAAGCTGTTAAGGCAGAAATCGACGAAAATTCTTGTTGCATCTATTTGGAAATCATGACCAACCCACAAATGGAAGTTGCCGACTTGAAAGCGCTTGCCGAAGTGGCTCATGCACATAACATTCCATTGATTGCCGACTCAACAATGATACCTTTCACCGAGTTCAATTCACACGAACTTGGCGTCGATATAGAAATCGTCTCAAGCACAAAATACTTGTCGGGCGGAGCGACCTCAATAGGCGGCTTGGTAATCGACTACGGCACCACACCCAACTTCGGTTACAGAATGCGCAAAGAAATGCTATTGAACTTGGGTGCATACATGACTCCTCACGTTGCTTATATGCAAACTATCGGCTTGGAAACACTCGACGTGCGCTATCAACAACAGAGCGCTAACGCACTTGCTCTTGCTAAGAAATTGCAAGGAGTCAAGGCCATTAAGCGAGTAAACTACACCGGACTTGAAGACAATCCATTCCACGAGATTTCACAACGCCAATTCGGACCGACTGCCGGAGCTATGGTATGTATCGACTTGGAGAGCGAAGAGGCTTGCTATGACTTCATCAACAACTTGAAATTGATACGTCGTGCGACCAACCTATTTGACAACAAGTCGCTCGCCATTCACCCTGCAAGCACAATCTTCGGCCCGTTCAGCCGTGAGCAACGCGCTGAAATGGACGTGTTGGAAACTACAATAAGACTATCTATCGGCCTTGAAGATGTTGACGACTTATATGAAGACATCTGTCAAGCCGTAAACAAATAAAGCCAGAAAGAGATGGGAAAGTACGATTTTGACAAGGTCGTGGACCGCAGCGGAACCGGCGCACTGAAGCTTGATGTGCTGGAAGAGCGTTATGGCGACGCCAACTTGCTACCGCTATGGGTGGCCGACATGGACTTCGAGACGCCACCATTCATCATGGATGCACTGAAGAAGCGCCTTGAGCACGCAATCTTGGGCTATACGGTTAACCCGCCCGAGTATTGGCCAACCGTAATAGAGTGGATAAAATCACACCACGGATGGGACGTGAAGCAAGACTGGGTAACTTATATTCCGGGAATCGTGAAGGGAATAGGTATGGCCATAAATGTCTTTGTCAAAGAAGACGAGAAGGTGATTATCCAACCGCCTGTATATCATCCATTCCGCTTGACGCCTGAAGGGAACAACCGTCAAGTCGTTTACAACCCTTTGATTGAGAATGTTGACGGAAGCTACTCGATGGACTTTGACAATCTTGCCGAAGTTGCTGACGAGAAGTGCCGTATGTTGATATTGTCAAATCCTCACAACCCGGCAGGAATATTGTGGGACAGAGCAACGCTCGAACGCTTGGCAGAATTCTGCTACGACCACAATATCATCGTGATTTCTGACGAAATACACTGCGACATGGCCTTGTGGGGCAAACATCACATTCCATTTGCATCGGTATCAGAGAAAGCAGCACAATGTAGCATCACCTTTGGCGCGCCCTCTAAGACGTTTAACATCGCCGGAGTGGTTAGCTCTTATTCAATCGTGCCAAACGACGAGATACGCACAAAATTCTACAATTGGCTGACGGCAAACGAGCTTAATGACCCGACATTATTTGCGCCAATAGCCACAATTGCCGCATTTAAGTACGGCGAAGAGTGGCGCAAGGAAATGATTGCTTATATTGAGGGAAATATCGAGTTTGTCATCAACTATTGTGCAGAACATCTGCCGATGATTAAGCCATTGAGACCCGATGCATCGTTCTTGGTGTGGCTAAATTGTCGCGAATTGAAGTTGAGCCATGACCAACTTGTTGACCTATTTGTCAAGAAAGCAGGCTTGGCGCTCAATGACGGAGCAATGTTTGGCAAAGAGGGCGACGGGTTCATGAGACTCAACATAGCATCTCCCCGCAGCGTGCTAGCGGAAGCCCTAAAGAAGCTTGAAAACGCTATCAAAGGATAGCGCAAAAAACGATATAAAATTCCTGAGTTTTAACTTTATCTCGTGTTTTTGGTGGAGATAAGGTAAAAACTCAGGAATTTTTGTATCTGTAATTTTCATTTAAACAGCTCATTCATAGTCACTTCGCTATGCACGATGCTTTTATACTTTCCATTGACAACGCCATAAGTCGTGACGAAGGTATTTACAAGGGTTTTCTTGTTGCGTGTGGCAAGGCGGAAGAGCCCCATACGCTCGCGCAATTTTGACTCATAATCGGAAGTAATGGCAAACATATCGGTCGAAAACTTCATCTCGCAAAGATGAATTATGCGGTCAGCACGTTCGATAATCATGTCAATTTGAAAACCCGGAATATTATTAGCTTCATCGGCCTTACTGCGCCAAGTGGAAATAGCGGTACCTACGCCGGCGATGCCTAAAGCCGCCTTAATCTGACGATGATGAACCAAGCACACCAATTCAAAGCTTAATCCCATCCAAGAGATAACACTGCGAGAATCAATGTTGTTACTCCACCAAGAGTCGTCTTTAGAGTTATTATTTTCAAGGAATTTGTAATAGAAGAGGGTGAAGAAATCGGTCAAGCGATAGAGACAATCACGGCTTTTGTTGCCATATTGAGACAAGCGCATGATGAAATCGCAACGTTCAAGATTGCGAAGGATGCGGCTAAGGAAAGAGCCCTCAATTTTAGTCATTTTGAGAATTTCGGAACGAGTTAGGCCCATCTTGTTCTCTGATAGCAGCTTGACCACTGATATGTAATTATCGGCTTTGACAAATAATGCGCTGTAAAGCTCATCAAATTCTGCCTTGAGAAGCGCGCCATTGGCAAAGAATAAGCGGTCCACATTTTGAGCAAGGCTCTCACGACAGTTGAGCAAACTGAGATAGAAGGGCACCCCGCCAAAAATCATATAGCACTGTATGAGCTGATAATCATCCCACAAGCATCCTCGTTGAGACAAATATTGTCGAGTTTCATTGAGATTGAACGGAGAGAGGTGGAGGTTGCAAGTGATGCGAGCATGGAGACCGCCTTGATTGCTCACGACCTTGTCGGCCATCCAAGACGTTGCCGAGCCGGTGGCTATCAGCACAATGTCGGAACGCCGATTGCACCAGCCATTCCAGAAATTTTCCAGCGCATTGACAAAGTTGGAACGCTGCGTATCCATCCATGGCATTTCGTCAATAAAAACCACTTTCTTGCGGCCGGCAGGAAGTGTTGACAGATAATCTTGCAAGGCATTGAAAGCATCGTACCACGTTTTTGCACGAGGCTGTTGAGTTGCGGAGCACTGCTGAAGCGTTCGCATGAAATTTTGAATCTGAATCTTAGCAGGGGTATTGTGTGCGCCCACATAGGTAAAGTCAAACTTTCCTTTGAAAAATTTATCAATAAGATAGGTTTTGCCAACACGACGACGGCCACTGACAATTACCAATTCTGAACGAGAAGAGTCCAAACAGCGTTGCAATTCTTCACATTCTTTCTTACGAGATATTAGACGGTCTTGCATAATTTTTAGTTTATGCACAAAAGTATTAAAAATCAGAGGAATAAGCAAATAAAATTTCCTGAGTTTTAACTTTATCTCGTGTTTTTGGGGTAGATAAGGTAAAAACTCAGGAATTTTTTGAGGATAAAATGAGGGTAAAAAAACTGAAACATCCCGAGGGGGAGTTTCCCTCGAGATGTTCCAGTTTGTATTTTCAAGTGTATTAAATATATTAAATATTATTTTGTTCAGCCAACGGTTTTTGGTACACTGCATCACCGAAACCAAGGATGGGAACAAATATGAAGGGTAAGAAGATAAGTCCAAGAGTAAAACCGACGCCTTTGCCAAAAGCCTTAGCGATTTTCAACCAAACGAAAACCATAAAGACTACTACAGCAATGCTTCCAACAATAGGAATAATTCCAACGAGGTAAAAGAGCACCCACCATGGAGACATTCCTGCTACCTGGAGTTGAGTAATTTGGCTCCAAATAGGAATAATTGCTGTCCAACCGAGTCGACCGGCTTTTTCGTACATTTTCCAAGTACCGGCAATAACAAGAATCAACAAGGCGATAGAGACTATCCAACTTGTGGCTCCCATACCGGTAAAAATAGCATTATAATCTTCCATAAGAATAGTGATTTTAGATATTTGGTTTATTATTTTGAGTTAAATTATCCAAAAGTAGGAACATTTCTGACAATACCAATAGTATAATCGTGTATTTAACTTTATTTTAACGTAAAATAGATAAATCAGCAGTAATTATTACACATTTTTGTAACAATTGAGTTAAAGTTGACGATTTAGTAAGAAAAATAAGGATTTTTGTCGACAAAGATAAAAAAAATGGCACCAAACCATCGAGAGTCGGTGCCATTGTGTGATAGAGAGTCTTGAAAAGATGAGTCAGCGATATTACACTGTGAGGATTTCTTTTTCCTTAGCAGCGAAAAGGTCGTCAATTTTCTTCATGTATTTGTCATGAATTTTTTGAGCAGTACCTTCAGCGTCCTTAGAAACGTCTTCTGACATGCCTTGCTTAACAGCTTTTTTAAGGCCTTCGATAGCGTCACGGCGAGCGTTACGCACAGAGACCTTGGCTTGTTCAGCTTCAGCCTTAGATTGTTTTACAAGTTGTTTACGACGATCCTCGGTCAATGGCGGGATAGAGATGCGTATAATCTCACCGTTGTTTTCGGGAGTAATACCTAACTCAGAGTTGATAATAGCTTTTTCGATTTCACGGAACATGTTCTTTTCCCAAGGAGTGATAGTAATAGTGCGAGCATCGGGAACCGAAACGTTAGCAACATTAGAGATGGGTACAGCACTGCCATAGTACTCGACACGAATGCCGTCAAGAATCTTGGGGTTGGCTTTACCTGCGCGAATGTGAGCTAAAGACTCGTCAAGAAATGCCACAGCCATTTCCATCTTTTCCTCTGCGGAATCTAAATAAGTTCTAGGGTCAGTCATAATGAGTTGTATTTTTAATGTTGAATAAGAAACTAGTAAACGAGCGTACCGATTGGTTCGCCTGCGATAACCTTGGCAAGATTACCTACAGTATCCATATCGAATACAACGATAGGCATGCGGTTTTCTTTGCAAAGGGCAGTAGCGGTGAGGTCCATAACTTTGAGGCCGCGGTTGTAGACTTCATCGTAAGTGATTTCAGAGAATTTGGTAGCGGTGGGGTCTTTCTCGGGGTCAGCGGTGTAAATGCCGTCAACGCGAGTGCCCTTCAACATGACGTCGGCTTCAACTTCGATAGCGCGGAGAGCCGAGCCGGTATCGGTGGTGAAGAAGGGATTGCCGGTACCACCTGAAATTATAGAAACATATCCTTGAGATAAAGCTTCAATAGCTTTCCACTTGCTGTAGTGTTCACCGATTGGGAACATATTGATGGCAGTGAAAACTTTAGCGGGTTGTCCAACAGCTTCAAGAGCAGAGCTGAGGCCTAATGAATTGATAACAGTGGCAAGCATACCCATTTGGTCACCTTTGACACGGTCAAAGCCTTTGGAAGCGCCTGAGAGTCCACGGAAGATGTTACCGCCACCGATAACGATAGCGACTTGGACACCGGTGGCAACGATTTGCTTGATTTGTTCGGCATATTCGTTTAGACGCTTTGTGTCAATACCGTAACCTTGTTCACCTTGGAGAGATTCTCCACTAAGCTTTAAAAGTACTCTTTGATATTTGGTTCTCATACGTGATTTAATTATATTTTCACAAAGTTAGTTAATCTTCTCACAGTTTTCGACGAATTTATGGAATTTTTTTCAATTAATTCTTGGTATTGGGATAAAAATGCAGTAACTTAGCACTCAGAAGCAAATAAAAAAATATCTACTTGTATAATATTAACCTTAACACAAACTATGACTACATCCCATCGTTATTGCGTGATAATGTGTGGCGGCATAGGAAGCCGCTTTTGGCCGTATAGTCGCACTAACTTGCCAAAACAATTCATAGACTTTCTGGGGACCGGTCGCTCGTTACTTCAGATGAGTTACGACCGCATATTGCCAATCGTTCCTAAGGAGAATATTATTCTCTTAACCAATTCCATATACAAGGATTTAATCAAAGAACAATTACCCGAACTCACCGACGAGCAAATATTATTGGAGCCGGCAAGACGCAACACTGCGCCGTGCATTGCTTGGGCGTCTTATCACATTCAAGCAAAAGACCCCGAGGCTTCAATCGTGGTGACTCCGAGTGACCACTTGATAACCAACGAGCGATTGTTTGAGCAATCAATTCTCTCGGGATTTGAGTTTATCGAAAACAATAATGCGCTGTTGACCCTTGGCATCAAGCCTACACGCCCCGAAACCGGATATGGATACATTCAAGTGGGTTACGAGGCTCAACAAGGCATCATGAACGTGAAGACATTTACTGAAAAGCCTAACATCGAGCTCGCAAAGGTGTTTGTTCAATCAGGTGAATTTTACTGGAATTCAGGGATATTCATGTGGAAAGCATCGTCAATCATCGAAGCATTGCACGAATATGCACCTGACTTGACCGCACTATTTGACCAAGGCAAGGGAATCTTCGGAACGCCACAAGAGATGGACTTCATCAACCAATATTTCCCGGCAAGCATCAGCATTTCTATTGACTTTGCAGTTATGGAAAAAGCTCAAAACGTGTTTGTGGAATGTGTGAGCTTCGGATGGAATGACTTGGGGACATGGAGCGCATTGTATGAAAATTCGCCCAAGAACAGCGACGGTAACGTAGCTCAAAACTGCAACGTATTGGCTTACAACTCTTCAGGCAATATTTTTGCCGTGAGAGGTGACAAGTTGATAGCCGTTTCGGGACTTAAGGACTACATCATCGCTGACGCCGGTGACGTGTTGTTGGTGTGCCCTATGAGCGAAGAACAACGCATAAAACAAATGGTTAATGACGCCAAGCTAAGCTTTGGCGACAAGTTCCTATAGAATGAGGAAATTTCTGACAATAATACTGTTAGCAATCATATCTTTTACGGGATTGAGAGCCGCCAACGATTACACGGTAATCGAGAAGAAGGCTACGCGCTTTTACAACGAAGGCGAGTGGGCTAGCGCCCTGGCAATGTACCACCTCATGCTTGACGAGCAACCGGAGGTGGCTCTCACTTATCCAAAAGCAATCGTAGCGGCGGTGATGATACGCGACACCGACAGCGAGAAGATGCTTGTGGAGCAATCCATGCGCAACGCTGTGCCCATCGACTCACTGCTGACGGGAGTGCAACGCGAGAGCTTTCAGGTGGGCTGCGACAGCCTGTATGAAAATTTCTTGAAACGCGTGCAGACTGACCACCCATGGCTGAGACGCGGTATCGACAGCTACTTACTGAGGTATTATATGTTCAGACACGATGCGCCCAACATCATCACTTACAGCAACTTACTCCTTCAAGGCTTACCCGATAACATGACTTATCTGGCATCGCTGGCCTACGGATATATGCTTGACGGACAAGAAGATAAAGGCGTTGATACATACAAATACATTCTAACGCTCAATCCCAGAGACCAAAACGCGCTGATTGAGCTTGGCAATTATTACTACAAAGATTACCGTCATCACGGCAATAACGAGTCGAGAGAGCTCGCCGCGGGATATTTGAAACAAGCATATAACATTCGCCCAACGCCATATATTGCACAACTGCTTGAAAATTTGTAGTTTTGCACATTGAAAAAATTATACACCCTTTAAAATGACAAAATCAACATCCGAAAATACCCAATCATTGGCATCAAAATTTAAAACTTGGATTGCCAATCCACAAGTGTGGGGATTCTTTGTATCAATAGCCGTAATGGCAATCATATCATACGCATTTTTCTACCCTGACAACTCAATGGGTAACTCGTTGCGCCAATATGATATGCAACAAGGTGAAGCCAACGGCCATGAGGCTCAACAATATGAAGCACAGACCGGCGAAAAGGCTTTGTGGACCAACTCCCTATTCTCGGGTATGCCAACGTTCCAGATATCACCAACCTATTCAACTAACTCACTGTTTACATGGATAAACAGCATATATGGGTTGGGGCTTCCCAATCCTTCTAACTTGCTGTTCATGATGATGATGGGATTTTTCATCCTGCTTTATGTGATGAAAATGAGGTGGTATTACGCACTGATAGGCGCCATCACATGGGGATTTTCTTCTTATTTTGTCATTATCATTGGTGCAGGTCACATTTGGAAATTCATAGCACTCAGCTACATACCGCCAACAATTGCCGGACTCATCCTGGCTTATCGCGGACGCTATCTTGCCGGTTGTGCAATAACAGGGGTGTTTGCAATGATGCAACTCAATGCCAACCACCCGCAAATGTCCTACTATTTCTTCTTTGTAATGGCAGGATTATCAATCGGTTATCTCGTTTCAGCCATCAAGCACGGCACTATCAAGCAATGGCTTGCCGGAACGGGAACAATCGCCGTTGCCGGACTCTTGGCATTAGGCGCTAACTCGCCCAGCTTGTACCACACATACAAATATGCCAACGAGACAAAGCGCACATCATCAGAGCTCACTCAGGTCACAAATAACAGCCAGGAAGAACCTCAGGAACGCCCGACAGGCGGTCTTCCCAAGAGCGACATCGTGGGCTGGAGTTACGGTGGCAGCGAATCATTCTCCCTACTGATACCTAACATCAAGGGTGGTGCAACAATGCGCCCCGAGCAAGGTGGCAATGTGGGCATGACGCTTGACCGCCTTGATTCAGCGAAGAATCTTTCAAGCGACCAATCTCAATTTGTCAGCTATTTCACCCAATATTTCAACGACTCAGAGGGCACTAACGGGCCGGTATATGTGGGCGCGCTAATCTGCGCACTGTTCTTGCTGGGCTTCCTCATCGTTGACGGGCCCACAAAATGGGTACTTACCGTGCTCACCGTCTTGTCAATACTGCTTGCACTTGGTCGCAACTTTGAGACGTTGACCGATTTCATGATTTACAACTTCCCGCTGTACAACAAGTTCCGCGCTGTAGAGAGTATCCTCGTTATCGCTGAATTTACAATGCCCCTATTGGCAATCATGGCTTTACAAAAGCTATTCACCACCGAGGGAGCATGGGCCAAATACAAGAAAGAAATCATCATTGCATTTGGTATTCCGGTAGTTATCTGCTTGGTTGCCATAGCTGTTCCAAGCTTCTTTGGCTCGGCAATCACCTCTCAAGACCAATCAACTTCAGAGCAGATTATGGCTCAAATCCAGCAAATGGGCCAACAAAGCGGCTATACACAAAGCGATATCGACAATTACAAATATCAGTTCAGTCTATCTAACCCGAGCAACGTTGAAGCGTTGGAGTCATTGCGTTATGGCATGGTGAAAAGCGATGCATGGCGCAGCTTGCTCATCGTGTTGCTGGGCGGCGGAGTGATATTGGCATTCTTCAACAAGAAAATCAGCAGGCCAATAGCTGTTGCCGGCGTGGGCGTAATTATCGTTGGAGACCTTTACTTGGTTGACAAGCGCTATGTGTCACACTCCAGCTTCTGCACTCCCGAAGTCACAGTGAGCGACCCGTTTGCACCCGATGCTGCCGACCGCGCAATATTGGCCGACAAGGACATGAATTACAGAGTGATGGATGTGCCCAACTTTGGTCATCCGGCACGTTCCTATCACCACAAAATGATAGGCGGTTATCATGCAGCCAAGCTCAACCGCTATGAGGACTTGATACAACGCCGCATGGCTTATGTGCGCACTGCAGGTTATGACCCGGCACTGAGACTCGACAGCGTTGTTGCTCAATATCGTCCTGAAGATCAAGAAATAATCAAAGAGTATCGCGCTGACTATCAAGTCATGGACATGCTCAACGCCCGTTACATCATTAACCCCGACGGTAATGTGATTAAAAACACATCGGCTATGGGCAATGCTTGGCTGGTAAACGATATCAAGTATGTCAAAAATGCCGATGAAGAAATGGACGCTCTCGGCAACACCGACTTGCGCCACACCGCCGTTGCCGATGCTAAATTTAAGGACATCCTCGGAAGCGACAAGCTACAGCCCGTCAGCTCGAGCGACTCAATCTACGAGACAAGCTACTCACCAAATACGCTCACTTACAAGGTTTCAACCGCAAACGATGCGTTGGCTGTGTTCTCTGAAGTTTACTTCCCATGGGGCTGGAAAGCCACCATTGATGGACAACCTGCTGAAGTGGGCCGAGTAAACTACGTGTTGAGAGCTATCAAGGTGCCGGCAGGAAAGCATGATATCTCAATGACTTTTGACCCTGATTCAATGCACACAACAGCAACAATCGCTTATGTGAGCATTATCCTCATCTATCTGCTATCATTGGCAGCAATAATAATGGAAACACGTCGATGCAAGTACGCCGAGCTCTAACCACACTTAAGCGCTACCGTTCAGGGCGCGGATTTGGCATACATTCTCCTTTTGCCTTCAGCTTTGTGCTGGAGGTATTGAGAGAACGCACCGCCTATTATTCCTATGCCAAGCTGAGGAAGATTCACAAGCATTTGCGCAAGGTTCACGCCCACCACATCATGTCCTACAAGTACATGAAAATGCTGTTCCGCGTGACCAACTATTTTCAGCCCGAGCACATTCTCGCTATCGGGGCACTTCACGGCGAAGCGGCAGCTTCAATGCTGGAAGTATCCTGCTCTTCGCGCATCACGATATTACACCCCTCACTGACTCTTGACAGCGAGATTATCAGCGAGTACACCCATCGCATCAGCATTGAGAATGAAATCGGCTCAGGCGTCGCTAAATACTTCACCGAGGAGCACAATCCCACGTTCGTCTACATTTCAGACATAGATAACGAGAACAAAGATGCCATAATACGCGCCACCAAGACAGCAATTGAGCACAACGGCATAGTAATTATAAGGCACCTTGGGAGCAAGATAGCTCGCGAAGTGTGGAAAGAATCACGCCGAGGCATGAGCTACGGCATGACGTTCACCAATGACCGCGATTTGGCTGTAATCGTGGCGCAACCTCACCTTCCCAAGCAGAACTACAAAATCTGGCTATAATACAAGGGCACCTACCCTGCTATTGTTAATCTTTCTAAATATTTGGTCGATATTTTTATTTTAAAAAATCTTTGGTTTTGCAATTTTTGTTATATATTTGTAACAGTCTATTCACCTTTTTAAAATTGCAGTTCCATGAAACCGATAATTGAGACCAAAAACGGGCACATCGCCAATCAAATTGACGATGAGGTCTTGAAGCGCTTTTTAGAGGTAACTGAATTTACGTCCTACGAGGACTTCATGAAGAATTATAAGTTGAAAATCCCCGAGGATTTCAACTTTGGCTACGACGTGGTGGACTACCGTGCTAAAGTGACACCCAACAAGATAGCTCTACTATGGGCCAACGACCATGGCGAAGAGCGCATATTCACCTATGCCGACATTAAGAAGCAGAGTGACAGCGCGGCTTCGTTCTTTCAGTCATTGGGAATAGGACGAGGCGACCGCGTGTTGCTGATGCTGAAACGTAGATGGCAATTCTGGATAGCCATTATAGCCATACACAAATTGGGCGCAATAGCCATTCCGGCATCACATTTACTGTCATCCAAAGAATTTGCCTATCGCTGTAACCGCGCACAGATAAAGGCAATATTGATTGCCGGCGACCACGACACAATAGACCCCATCGAGCAACATGAATCAGACTGTCCGTCAGTGACAATTAAAATGTCCATCGGGCCACATATTCCCGAAGGCTGGATTGACTACAACCGAGGCGTAAGCGAAGCAAAAACGTTTACCCCGCCCAAGCGCGCTAACGCTAATAATTACCTATCACTCATATACTTCACTTCCGGCACGACCGGCCAGCCAAAGATGGTAGCGCATGACTTTACCTACCCTCTCGGGCACATAGTGACGGCGGCCTTTTGGCACAACGTGAACAGCGAAAGCCGGCACTTGACACTTGCCGATACAGGTTGGGCTAAAGCTGTGTGGGGCAAGCTATATGGGCAGTGGATAATGGGTGCAACAATCTTTGTTTATGACTACGAGCGATTCTCGCCCGGAGCCGTGCTCAAGATGATTGAACACTACCGGCTCACATCTTTTTGCGCACCACCCACAGTGTATCGCACGATGTTACAACACGGAGTGAGCGGACACGACTTGTCGTCGCTCGAAAACTGCACAATCGCCGGCGAAGCTCTCAACCCCGTCCTCTATGATAAATGGCTCGAGGCTACCGGATTGCAACTAAAAGAAGGATACGGTCAAACCGAAACAGCATTGCTTGTTGCAACCTACCCGTGGGTTGAACCGCGACCGGGCTCGATGGGCAAGGCGGGGCCACAATTTGACGTTGACCTGGTTGATGCCGACGGCAAATCATGTCAGCCACACGAGCAAGGCGAAATCATTGTGAGATTCCCCAACGGCAAGCGCCCCGCAGGGCTATTTTTGGGATACATTGACGACCAACGCATGACCAAACACGTGATGCGCAGCAAGGTTTATCACACAGGCGACGCGGCATGGCGCGATGAAGACGGCTATTACTGGTTTACCGGACGTATTGACGATGTTATCAAATCAGCAGGTTACCGCATTGGGCCGTTTGAAGTTGAGAGCATCCTTCTCCGTCACAAAGCCGTTGCCGAAGTTGCTGTTACAGGCGTACCCGACGACCTGAGAGGTCAAGCCGTCAAAGCTACAATCGTACTGAAACCGACATACAAAGATTGCGACCAAAAGGTCTTGATAAGAGAGCTGCAAAATCAAGTGAGACAAAACACTGCCAACTACAAAGTTCCGCGCGTAATTCAGTTTGTCGACAGTCTACCCAAGACGGTCACAGGCAAGATAAAGCGCTCGGCAGTGAGAGAAATGGACAACCAACAAAATAACAACATAGAATGAAAAAATTAGTATTTTCAACCGGAGCCGGCATGAGCGCTGAGAGTGGCATTTCCACCTTCCGCGATGCCGGAGGCTTATGGGAGCAATATCCTGTCATGGACGTTGCCAGTGCCGACGGATTTGAACGCAACCCCGCACTAGTACACAAGTTCTACAACGACCGACGTCGACAACTATTTGATGCGCAACCTAATGAAGGCCACAAAGGAATCGTTGCCTTAGAAAAATATTTTGATGTCCAAGTGATAACACAAAACGTTGACGACTTGCACGAACGTGCAGGCTCAAGCAAAGTTCTTCACCTGCACGGCGAACTAATGTCAGTCAGGTCATTAAGAGACGAGAACCGCGTGTATAAACTCACCCGCGACAACTATGAGACGACACCCGAAACACTGATAAACGGCGAGCACGTGCGCCCAAACATAGTATTTTTTCAAGAAGCGGTGCCCAACTTTGACCCTGCCACAAGACTCGTCGCCGAAGCCGACATTTTTGTAATCGTGGGGACATCTCTACAAGTTTATCCCGCAGCATCACTCCTCCACTATGTAAAACCGGGAACTCCGGTATATTACATCGACCCGCATCCCACTCACGTTCCGACAGGCGTAATCATCATCCAAGAGCCTGCAAGTGTGGGCATTAGGAAGCTCACAGAGATGCTCGTCAAGGAATAGAATCAGGGACCGACGATTATCCTCAAATTTACAAATGCAAACGACTCGTTTTTCGGGTTGTTTGCATTTTCTTTTTATTGATACACAGCGAGTTAGCAAGAATGTTAATAACTTTTCGGAAAATCATGAAAAATTCATCAGTTTTAATTTGTAAATTACCAACAAAAATAACTAACTTTACACTCAGAAAAGTAGGCACTTATCAAAGACAGAAAGAGCTATGACACAGGAAGTTTACCACATACCCGCACTATTGCCCCAGACACTTGATGCACTAGACATCAATCCCGGCGGCATATACGTTGACGCCACCCTCGGTGGTGGAGGCCATTCACGTGCCATTGTGGAGCGTCTTGAAACAGGCAAAGGTCACCTCTATTCGTTTGACCAAGACGAAGATGCCGTTAAGCGCGCATTCTCCGACCCTCGTTTCACAGTCGTTTACAGCAACTTCCGCTATCTCACCAACTTCATGCGCTACTACGGCGTTGACGGTGTCGATGGCGTTCTCGCTGACCTGGGAGTGTCTTTTCATCACTTTGATGACAGCGAGAGAGGATTCTCATTCCGCTGGGAAGGCCCGCTGGATATGCGCATGAACCGCAAGGCAAAGCGCACAGCAGCATGGGTGCTCGAAAACTTCACCGAGGCTCAACTTGCCGATATGTTTTACCTCTACGGAGAGCTCAAAACATCACGCAAATTGGCATCGGCAATAGTCAAAGCACGCAACGAGAAGCCGGTAACCACTGTAGAACAACTTCTTGCAATCATCAAGCCGTTTATCAACCCGCGACAAGAGAAAAAAGAACTTGCACAAATATTCCAATCACTTCGCATCGAAGTAAACAACGAGATAGACGTGCTCAAGAGTTTTCTCACTCAAGCACTTGCGGTGCTCAAGCCCGGTGGTCGCTTGGCGGTTATCACCTATCACTCTCTCGAAGACCGTCTCGTGAAAAACTTCATGAAGACCGGCAACATGAGCGGGAAAGTTGAGCAAGACTTCTACGGTCGCAACCTCGCACCGATGAAGTTGCTGAATTCCAAGCCCATTGTCCCCGATGAGGATGAGATTAACCGCAACCCGCGCAGCCGAAGCGCAAAACTGAGAGTCGCAATAAAGCTATAAAACAACAGCCCAAAGCATTCATCACAAGACAACAAGATGGCACAAACAAATAAAAGCAAACAATCAAAAAACGTAAAGCAGAAAGGCGTTGACACCGCAATGAAGATTGTGCGCGGCAATGTTCTGTCCAGTGAGTTTTTCAAACGTCACTGGCTGCAAGTTTTTGTGCTCATCATCATGATATTAGTATTTATCACAAACAAATACCAATGCCAAACCCGCATGGAAGTGATACGCAAGTTGGAAAAAGAGCTTGAAGTCGTAAAGACCGAGAGAATACGCGAGCGCAGCACCTACATGAGCAACATACGCGAGACAGCGATGCGCGAGCGCATTGACTCGCTCCACTTGGGATTATCAATACAGGAACGTCCACCATTTCAACTAGACTACGATGAAGGAGAGTAAGCGTCAACATATTATCGGTCGCTACATGTTTCTCGTTGTAGTGTTCCTCATTTTTGTTACCTGCATCATTTACAAGCTGGTGGACACAACCATCGTGCGCGCCGATGCGTGGAACAAGAAAGCTAACTTGGAACTTGCCAAGATGGACACCATCTACCCCAAGCGTGGTGACATTCTCGCCTGCGACGGAACTGTATTGGCGACAAACCTAAACTATTACACCCTCTTTATCGACTTCCGCAGCGAGCGATTCAAAGAGGGCGATTTCATGGTCTCAATTGATTCACTCTGCGACAGCTTGGCAGTGCACTTTCCCAAGCGCGACCGCAAAGCATGGAAAGATTACCTGACCATGCCGCTGAAAATCAAGAAAGAAAAGCGTCCACGCGCCTATCTTCTGGTGAAAGACGTTCCCTACTGCGACTACGAGCTCGTCAGAACATTCCCATTCTTCAAGATAAAGAACCCCAACAAAACCGGATTGACCGTTGACAGCCGCATTAAACGTTGCAACCCTTACGGACAAATGGCGCGCCGAAGCATCGGCATTGTGGGCGAAACCAAGGAATGTAAACAGATTCACGGCCGTTCAGGTCTTGAATATGCCCTTGATTCACTGCTATATGGCCAAACAGGGCTATCTCACAAAGTTGCAGTAACCAACGGCATCGTAAACTGGACATACACCCCGCCCGTGCATGGCTACACGATTAAGACAACAATCGACATCAACATGCAGGAAATCGTTGAAAATGAGCTCAATGATATGCTTAGCTCAATTGAAGCCGAATGGGGTACAGCAATATTGATGCACGTTCCCACCGGAGACATCAAAGCGATTGCCAACTTGGAACGTGACACAATATCAGGCCGTTACATTGAAGCGATGAACCGCGCCCTCCACGGCTACGAACCGGGGTCGGTTGTAAAGACAATCTCCATGATTGTAGCGCTTGAAGATGGCCTTGTGCCAAATGTCAACCAGACCTACAGCATCGGCCACAGCTATGCTTACCAAGGGACCAGCCCTATCAAAGATACTCACTCTCCCGCGACATTGACTGTCAACCAATTCCTTGAATATTCATCAAATATCGGTATGACCAAGTTGATTGCGCCACACTTTGAGAGCAACCCCAACGGACTGCGTGACCGCTTGCGCGACATGGGATTTTTTGAGAAGTTCAACACCGGAATCGCCGGCGAGACAACCCCTTATTATCCTAAGTTGCAAAACAATAGAGGAGGCCGCATCTCAATGTCACGTATGATTTACGGCTACTCAACAATGATACCGCCACTCTATATGTGTGCTATGTACAACGCGATTGCCAATGACGGACGTTTTGTGCGTCCACGCATTGTCAATGAGGTACTTTCAACCGACGGCACTGTTGATTCAGTCCTTCCGGTGACATACGTGAGAGACCGCATTTGCAGCGTTGAGCACGCACGCACAATCCGCGATATGCTTTACCGCGTTGTCTACGAAAAAGGCGGTACCGCCAAACGATTGAGAAACGACAACGTCACTATCATCGGCAAAACCGGTACGGCAAAAATCGCCATCGAGCGACCAAAAGAGAGCAAAGACACCTTGAAACCCGGCGAAAAGCCTGTGCCATTCAAGGGCGGTTACCTCGAAGGCCGCTATCGCTTGGCTTTCTGCGGCATCTTCCCCTACGAAAGCCCGCAATACACTTGCATGGTGCTCATCAGCAAGCCAAAACCGGGTGTGCGTTCAGCCGAAATGACCAGCGGCTTTGTGGTGAGAAACATCGCGATGAAAATGTTTGCTCGCGGTATGCTCAACAACCACAGCGACTACCACTTGGAATCAAACCCGGGAACTCATCCCACACTATATGCAACTGCTAGCGAAGAGCGCGTTGAGAAAGTCAAAAAAGACTTGAAAATAGGCACCATCAGCCACTTCAATCAACCGTCAAACACTGCCGAGGGCACAGTGCCGTCAGTAGTGGGCCTCGGAGCTCGCGAAGCAATCGTGAAGCTTGAAAAAGCAGGATATAAAGTTGCCTTTAAGGGCGTTGGCTATGTCACAACACAGTCAATCACAGCAGGAAGCCGTGCACCCAAGGGCAGTATTGTAAGACTTAACCTAACTGAATTTTAAAGAAATTTCATCATATGGCAAAGAAACTATCTCAAATATTACGAGGAGTTGACACTGAAGCGATTACAGGTTCTCAGGACATTGTAATCAGCGATGTGTGTGCCGACTCGCGTCTGGTAACGTCAGGCGCACTTTTTGTGGCCGTCAAGGGGGTAAGTGTTGACGGACACAAGTTTATCAGCGATGTCATTGCAAAAGGTGCCACAGCAATTGTGTGCCAAGATTTACCCCAAGAGCTAAATGACGGTGTCACCTACATCAAGGTCGCCAACTCAGCAATTGCCCTGGGATTTATCGCAAGCAACTGGTATGACAACCCATCACAAAAGCTTCACTTGGTGGGCGTTACCGGAACTAACGGCAAGACCACAATAGCAACAACACTCTATGAGATGGCTCGCCTGCAAGGTGAAAAAGCCGGATTGCTGTCAACGGTTGTAAACTATGTTGACACCCGCGCCGTAGAAGCTAAACAGACAACGCCCGATGTATTGACCATCAACCGCTTGCTTCATGAAATGGTTGAAGAAGGCTGTACATTTGCAGCAATGGAAGTGAGCAGCCACGCTTGCGACCAACATCGCATCGCCGGGCTAAAATTTGTTGGCGGAATTTTCACCAACCTCACCCGCGACCACCTCGACTATCACAAAACCGTTGACGAATACTTGCGCGCAAAGAAATCATTCTTTGATTCACTTCCCGCCGACGCTTGGGCTTTGACCAATATTGATGATAAGACAGGTAAAGTCATGTTGCAAAATACCGCCGCTCGCAAACTCGGCTATTCACTCCGCTCCATGACCGATTTCAATTGCAAAATCATTGAAAGCCACATAAATGGAATGTTATTGTCGCTCAACGGCACCGAAATAGAAGTGCTGTTTACCGGCAAATTCAACGCCTACAACCTCGCTGCCGTGTATGGAGCATCACTCCTCATCGGCTGGGACAAAGAAGACGTTAACGTCAACATGAGCCGTCTTGTTCCCGTCTCGGGACGTTTCCAAACACTTCACAATGAGCACGATGTTACCGCAGTTGTGGACTACGCTCACACTCCCGATGCTATCGCCAACGTGCTTAACGCCGTGAGAGAAGTCCTCGGGAAAGACAAGAAAATCATCACCGTTGTGGGTGCCGGCGGATGTCGTGACCACGGCAAGCGTCCACTCATGGCTCAAGAAGCAGCCAAAGGCTCTGACCGCGTGATTCTCACCTCAGACAATCCTCGCACCGAAGACCCTGCTTCAATCCTCGCAATGATGGCCGACGGGCTCACCGACGAGCAACGCGCCACCACATTGCAAATCCTTGACCGTCGCGAAGCAATACGCACCGCTGTTGCTCTCGCTCAACCCGGCGATGTCGTTGCCATCCTCGGTAAAGGTCACGAAAATTATCAAGAAATCAACGGCGTGCGCAACCACTTTGATGACCGCGAAGTGGCAAGCGAAGCCTTAGGAATATCAAACCCGAATAAATAACAAATCACTCACAATAAAGCGATTAAACAATGTTATATTATCTATTTGACTACTTACAACAACAAGATATACCCGGAGCACGATTGATGAGCTATATCACATTCCGCTCGGGTTTTGCACTTGTGCTATCAATGTGTATCGCCATTTTCATCGGCCGCCGCATCATTGACCGCTTGCAGAAAATGCAAGTGGGCGAAATCATTCGCAACCTCGGCCTCGAAGGTCAAATGAGCAAGACCGGTACTCCCACCATGGGCGGTATCATCATCATTATCTCAATACTCATCCCCTGCTTGTTGCTGGGCAATTTGAGCAACATCTACATGATATTGATGCTGATAGCGACAGTGTGGCTCGGCACCATCGGCTTTCTCGATGACTACAAGAAGATTGCCAAGCACAACAAAGAAGGCATGAAGGGCAAATACAAAATCATCGGTCAAATTGGTATCGGCCTCATCGTCGGCCTCACCATGTACCTAAGCCCCGACATGGTTATTCGCCAAAATGTCGAAATTGTCAACGAAGAAACAAGCCTCGTGGAAAACGTTGTGTATGAGCAAGAAGACACAAAATCACCACAAACAACCATACCATTTTTCAAGAACAACAACTTCAACTACTCATCGTTGACAAAATGGCTTGGTGACCACGCCGAAACCGGCGCTTGGATTGCGTTTGTGATTATCACAATCTTCTTTGTTACAGCAACTTCCAACGGTGCAAACCTCACCGACGGTCTTGACGGTCTCGCAACAGGTACTTCGGCCGTTATCGGTGTCGCACTAGCCATCATGGCATACCTCGGCGGAAACATCATCTATTCAAGCTACTTGAACATCATGTATGTGCCGGGCAGTCAAGAACTTGTGGTCTATATGGCCGCATTTATCGGCGCACTTGTGGGCTTCTTGTGGTACAATGCTTATCCCGCACAAGTGTTTATGGGTGATACCGGCAGCTTGACACTCGGTGGTATCATCGCAGTATTTGCAATCCTCATTCACAAAGAATTATTGCTTCCAATTCTTTGCTTACTCTTCTATATCGAAGACCTATCGGTAGTTTTACAGGTAGCTTACTTCAAATACACTCGCAAAAAATATGGCGAAGGTCGTCGAATATTCAAAATGACACCGTTACACCACCACTACCAAAAGCCCGGTAATTCAGGCATTCAGGCGCTCATTCAACGCCCCATCCAAGCAATTCCCGAGTCCAAAATTGTGGTGAGATTTTGGATATTTGCCATCATCTTGGCTGTAATCACCTTTGTGACTCTAAAAATCAGATAATTATTATCAAGTACAGATAAAATTTTAAATACAATGAAACGACTCGTAGTTCTTGGAGCCGGCGAAAGCGGAGCCGGCGCAGCTGTCTTAGGTAAAGATAAAGGCATGGACGTCTTTGTCAGCGATATGGGTACCATAGCGCCAAAATATAAGAAGCTTCTTGATGACGAGAAAATTCCTTGGGAAGAAGGCCATCACTCGCTGGAACTTATTTTAAACGCTGATGAAGTGGTTAAAAGCCCCGGCATCCCTCCAACAGCCCCGGTGATGCAACGCATTGCCGAAAAGAACATACCTGTAATCTCAGAAATTGAATTTGCAGGTCGCTACACCGATGCTAAGATGGTGTGTATCACCGGTAGTAACGGTAAAACCACAACCACACTCCTCACTTACCACATCCTCAAGGATGCAGGTATCAACGTGGGTTTGGCAGGAAATGTGGGTCAAAGCCTCGCATTGCAAGTAGCACGCGACCACCACGACGTTTATGTCATTGAATTGAGTAGCTTCCAACTTGAAAATATGTACAATTTCAAGGCCAATGTAGCTGTGATTATGAACATTACGCCCGACCATCTTGACCGCTACGACTACAAGATGCAAAACTATGTCAACGCTAAGTTCCGCATCCTTCAGAACTTGACGTCTTCCGACGCATTCATTTTCTGGAACGATGACCCCATCATACAAGCTCAATTGCGCCAAATCGCAACTGAAGCTCAATTGTTCCCCTTTGCCGAGCACCGCGAAGAAAACACAGCAGCCTATGTTGACGCTGAAAACCGTCTTATCCTCAACGCAGGCCACGAATCATTGACAATGCCTCGTGCCGACCTCTCGCTTCACGGTCTCCACAACTTGTACAACTCAATGGCTGCAGGTCTGTCAGCTTGCTTGCTCGACATCAAAGACAAAGATATATGCCGCGCATTGAGCGACTTTGAAGGCGTTGAACACCGTCTCGAGCCCGTTGAAACCATCAACGGCGTGAAATACATCAACGACTCTAAGGCCACCAACGTCAACTCTTGCTGGTATGCCCTCGAAAGCATGGGCCGCAACACCATCCTCATCCTCGGCGGTAAAGACAAGGGTAACGACTACAACGAGATACTTCCGCTGGTAAAAGACAAGGTAAAAGCTATCGTTGCAATGGGACTTCACAACGAGAAAATCCTTGAATTTTTCAACGGTCATGTTGACACTATCGTTGACACTCACTCTCTTGATGACGCCATCAAGGCTTGCCAAGAAATAGCCGTTGAAGGTGACACCGTGCTTCTATCACCATGTTGCGCAAGCTTCGACTTGTTCAGCAGCTATGAAGACCGCGGTCGCAAATTCAAAGATGCTGTGCGTGCACTCAAAAAATAATAAGTAACTCTCACCTCTACTCCATATAAACTCCTCTTTAACCTAAAGACATGGCAAATAATCGTCAGACACCGGCATCGGCCGACGTTGAAGTTTTGAAACCCAAATTTCGCTCCGATAAACACATCTGGGGCATTTACATCACACTGTGCATGATTTCAATCGTGGAATTGTACAGTGCCTCAAGCTTTGAAGTAGCGCCCGAAAACATTTTCGGACCGCTGCTACGTCACATCATGCTGCTCGCCGGTGGATGTTTCATCATCTTGGCACTTGAACGCGTTCACTATAAGCACTTTTATCGCTGGACGCCGGTGTTTGTGCTAGCGAGCGTTCTGCTGATGGTTTATGTAATGTTTTTCGGTGAATTTATCAATGGAGCTCGACGCAATATCACAATCCTGGGATTCATGTTACAGCCCGCCGAGATGATAAAAATATCGGCAGTTCTGGCTATTGCCGCAATCCTCTGTAAATGCCAGACTAAGAACGATGTAAGCCGAGGCGGTATTATCTCATGCGCAATCATTGTGGGTGTCTTTGGCGGACTACTATTCTCCCAAGGTCTCACCAACACGCTGTTGCTCATGGCCATCAGTATCTCAATGATGGTGCTGAGCGGTGCCGGATGGAAGAAAATCGTTACCGTCATCATTATCTACGGCGTCATGGGAGGCGGCGGATACATTGCCAAAAAGCATTTCAGCAACGGTGAAGATGACCGTAGCGAGACATGGGACGCCCGCATCAGCCGCTACATGGAAGACCCGCTGACTCAAGAAATCGACAAGAACAATCGTCAATCACAATATTCTTACTTTGCCCAAGCTCACGGCGGAATCTCAGGCGTATTCTTTGGAAATTCGCGCGAGACTTCACGTTTGCCACTCGCATTCTCCGACTTCATCTATGCAATCATTGTTGAAGAGCTCGGCCTGGGTGGCGGAATATTTGTATTGCTGGTTTATCTGTGGTTACTAGGTCGAGGAGGCGTCTTGGCATCGCGGTGTGAACACGTGTATCCCGCGTTGCTTGTCATCGGTATGAGCATCTTCATAACCCTGCAGGCGCTCTTCCACATGGCTATTGTTACCGGTGTGGCGCCGGTATCAGGACAGCCGCTGCCCTTGATATCCAAGGGTGGTACGTCGATATTTATAACGTCGGTAGCGCTCGGCATCATGCTAAGCGTCAGTCGCCACGCTCTACAGAAAGATATTAAGCAAAAGATGACTGAGGATATATCAAGCTTGCCTGAAAGCGTACTTGCACATAACCCCAATCAATTATAACATGTAAATAAAGAAACACAAAAAAAATAAGCAATTATGTCTAAACATCGCATACTAATCAGCGGAGGTGGCACCGGAGGTCACATATTTCCGGCTTTATCAATAGCTAATGCATTGCGCCGTAGAGACCCGGACACCGAGATTCTATTTGTAGGAGCAGAAGGTCGCATGGAAATGGAGCGAGTGCCTGCTGCCGGATATGAAATCGTGGGATTGCCCGTATGTGGTTTTGACCGCAAGCGCTTGTGGCGCAACTTCAAGGTGCTCTTGAAATTGTGGAAAAGCATGCGCTTGGCTAATAAAGTACTGAAAGATTTTAAGCCCGAAATGGCTATTGGTGTGGGTGGCTACGCAAGTGGGCCAATGCTCAAAGCTGCTCAAAAACGTGGTATCCCTACCCTTCTTCAAGAACAAAACTCCTATCCCGGAGTCACAAATAAATTGTTGGCAAAAAACGCTAAAGAAATTTGCGTGGCCTATGAAGGATTGGACAAATTCTTCCCCGCCGAAAAGATTACCCTCACCGGTAACCCCGTGCGCAGCGACCTTGTCAACCCCGACCTCACTCAAGAACAAGCCAAACTCGCGCTCGGTTTTGACGGTAGCAAGCCGCTGATACTTGTTGTGGGCGGTAGCTTGGGTGCTCGCACAGTCAACAAGAGCATCGCCAACGCATTAAATTTAATAGCCAACAGCGGCGCTTCAATGCTCTGGCAAACAGGCAAGCTATATGTTGATGAATACCAACCCATGACCAACGGTCTCAAAGGCATCAAAGCCCAAGCATTTATCTCTCGCATGGACCTCGCTTATCGCGCTGCCGACATCGTCGTGTCACGCGCCGGAGCAGGAACCATCTCCGAGCTTCAAATCATTGGCAAGCCCGTTATCCTCGTGCCATCGCCCAATGTCGCTGAAGACCACCAACGCAAAAATGCATTGGCGCTTGTCAACCAAAAGGCAGCAATCATGGTGCTCGATGCCGATGCGCCCGCTCAACTCGGCAAAGAGATAATTGACTTGCTCGACAACGACCAATTAAGAGCTACACTATCCAAGAATATCGCAAAAATGGCACTCCGCAATGCCGACGAGAAAATAGTTGAGCTCATCTACAAACATCTATAAAGATACACCCCTAGAAAGCAAATGAATACTGAAGATACTAAATACAAAAATATATACTTTGTGGGAGCCGGAGGCATAGGCATGGCTGCACTCGTGCGCTACTTCTTGTCTCGCGGTCACAATGTTGCAGGTTATGACCGCACCAAAACCGCTTTAACACAAGCCATCACCGATGAAGGTGCAGTGCTGTCTTATGAAGATTCTATGGATGCCATTCCTCAAGAATTTCGCAATCCCGAGAATACACTCGTGGTTTACACCCCCGCAATTCCCCACAACAACGTGCCGTTGACTTTCTTTAGAGACAATGGCTTCAACCTCCTCAAGCGCGCAGCAGTGCTGGGCATGATTACCCGCAACAGCCTCGGAATATGCTTCTCAGGCACACACGGAAAGACCACAACTTCATCAATGGCGGCTCACATCCTCAACACTTGCCAAGTGGGTTGTAACGCATTCCTCGGCGGTATCCTGCGCAACTACAACAGCAACTTGATTTTGAGCGAAACATCGCCCTATTCAGTCATTGAAGCCGACGAGTATGACCGCTCATTCCACCAGTTGACCCCCTACATCACCGTTGTGACTGCCACTGACCCCGACCACCTCGACATCTATGGCACTGAAGAAGCTTATCTTGAAAGCTTTGCTCACTTCACCGAGCTTATACGTCCCGACGGTGTTCTCATCGTGCATGAAGGCTTGAAACTGCGTCCACGCCCCGTTGAAGGCGTCAAGACCTACACATATTCTCGCGACAACGGTGACTTCCACGCTGCAAACATACGCCGTGGCAACGGAACTATTGTCTTTGACTTTGTGGGTCCCGATATCGAGATAAAAGACATTGAGCTAGGCGTTCCCGTTGAGATAAACATCGAAAACGCTGTTGCCGCACTCGCTGCTTGCCACTTGACCGGCAAAATGGAGCCCCAAAAGGCTGCTGAAGCCATCAAGTCATTCCTCGGTGCCGAACGTCGCTTCCAATTCTGGGTTAAGCAAGACGGACCTCAAGGCAAAGTCCTCATTGATGACTATGCCCACCACCCCGACGAGCTCAAGCAAAGCATCGCATCAGTCAAGGCGCTCTATCCCGGACGCAAGTTGACAGTTGCTTTCCAGCCCCACTTGTATAGCCGCACCCGCGACTTCTACAAGGAATTTGGCGCAGCCCTTTCTCAAGCCGATGATGTCATCATCCTCAACATCTATCCCGCTCGAGAATTACCCATCGAAGGCGTGACTTCTCAACTCATCGCCGACTATGTAACTTGCAAATCTAAAATGGTGATTTCCAAGGAAGATTTGCCAAATGTAATAAAAAATCGTAACTTTGAGATATTATTGACCGTGGGAGCAGGCGACATTAACAACTTCCTACCCGAAATAAGTCGTAATATCTTGAACAACAAATAAATAAGTCTATTCAAAGTCAAACAAGTCTTTTATGAGTAAACGTAATGTAATCCGTTGTGTATTGTCAATCGTCATGATTGTCTACCTCCTTATTGCCTTACCGGCAACAGGTTACATTGCCCGATATGACCATTTGAAGGACTCTTTGCAGATAAATATTATTGACTCGATGCACACTGACTTTGTCACCGCCCAAAACATCAAGGAGGAGACTCTCAAGGTGTATCCCAACATCAATAATGCCACTCGCAGAGAAATAAACACACATTACATCGAGCAGGCGCTTAAATCGCTTGACAACATCGAGGATGTGAACTTTGTTTACCTCAATGACGGGTCGCTGAAATGTGACGTAATTCCTATGGTTCCCGTAGCCCGCATCTATGACTCCAAAGGTTCTCACTACATCAACAAAGACGGCAAAAACATGAGAGCTAACTTGCGCTATCATGTTGACGTCCCCATCATTGTAGGGCAATTTGACAAAGACCACTCTGCGACATCACTTCTCCCGCTGCTGGACTACATCAAAAATCATCCGGCAACCGATGCTCTTGTTTCATCAATAAAGGTAGACCGCAATCGCGACATCATCATTGTCCCCATCATTCGCGGCCACGTTATCAACTTTGGTGACACCACCGACATCGTCAACAAGTGGGAACGCATTAAAACCATGTACCGCAAAGTATTACCCGTTAAAGGCTGGGATACTTACGATACTATTTCTGTGAAATGGCGAGGTCAAGTAGTTGCGACACGACGTGTCAAGAAGCTTGCCGAACCAATGCTCTCCTATATCAGCGAAGCCGACTCGGCATATGTGGATGATACCGAGACTATGAGCGCCCTAACCCCTGAAGCGATTGACCACACAAACGCCTCTACTAACGATTCTAACAACGATTAAATAAAGCTTTAAAAACAATATAACAACAAAACCTCTATGGAACCGAGATACATTGTAGCCCTGGAAATTGGCAGCTCCAAGATAAAGTGTGGCGTTGGCGCAATCGACACGTCAGGCACACTCACGGTTATTGCCATCGAAGAAGAACCCATCAGCAACTGCGTGCGCTACGGAGTTATCAACAACGTCGTTGATGTCGAAAACCATGTGACACGACTCATCAAGAAAGTTGAAAACAACGCCGCCATTGCGCCTCGCAAGGTTGAAGGCGTTTACCTGTCCCTTGGCGGTCGCTCTTTCGCATCCACTACTCGCGAAGCGAGCCGCACTCTTCAAGGTGAAGTTCAGATAACCCAACTCATCATCAATTCACTCCTCAACGAAGTTAGAAGCTCAAGCCCCGCTAACCGTGAAGTCATCAACGTGCTCCCTTGCAGTTTCTTGGTTGACAACCGCGCAACTAGCAACCCCATCGGCACCTATGGTAGCAGCATCTCGGCAACATTCAACATACTCACCGCCAAGCCTCAACTACGTCACAACTTGGACATCGTGATAAAAGAGCACCTCAAGCTCAAAGTGTGTGGATATATCGTCCGCCACATCGCCGAAGCTGACCTCGTGTTGAGCAGCGATGAGAAACGACTTGGCTGTATGTTTGTCGACTTTGGTAGCGAAACGACAACCGTCTCAATGTACAAGAACGGTGTACTTCAATACTTGTCAACAATCCCAATGGGCTCTCACAACATCACTCGTGACCTCACTTCATTAAACGTCATCGAAGAACGTGCCGAATCAATGAAGATTGCCTATGGTGACGTTATGGCCAACCCAACGACTAACAACTACACCATCAGCGACAACTTCGACAGTACCGTCTTCTACAATTACGTGCAAGCTCGCGCAGGCGAAATCGTCGCTAATATATGTGCTCAAATTGAATACGCCGGATTATCAGTCAATGACCTTTCTCAAGGCATTATCATCGTTGGTCGCGGCGCAAAACTTCGCAATTTCAACATGTTGCTTGGCAAGCAAAGCAATCTCCAAGTGCGCATAGGCACACCTTCATCAAGAATACGCATTGCCAACAGTGAAATTCTCTCAAGCGACAACGTTGATATAATTGCACTCCTTCTTGAAGCTTCACACACTCCCGCAGCCGCAGAGTGTCTCAAAGCTCCCGTCAAGCCCGCAATCGTAATTGACGAGCGCCGACAACACGTTGCCCAAACCGTGACCGTTAAGCCTGAAGAAGAATCTCGCATAGGCCATCTAGACGATGACGACAACATCCTTGACGACGACGATGATGACACTAAAGTGGCCGCCAACAACCCCAAAGGCAACCGTAAAAGCGAAGTTTCATTGATGTCTAAGCTCAAGAGACAAGTGACCGACTTCCTCCGAGGCCCCGACGACGATGAAGAAGACGATAATGAATAAACAAGAATATAAAGATACTAAATAACATAAACTATGACAATCGATGATATTAGCAACAACACCGGTTTTATAGATGAGAAACCTCATTCACCTGTAAACATTAAAGTTGTCGGCGTGGGCGGCGGTGGTAACAATGCCATCAACCACATGTACCGTCAAGGCGTGAAAGATGTATCATTTGTAGTAATAAACACCGATAAACAAGCGCTCAATGCATCACCGGTACCAACTAAAGTGCTGATTGGCCCGACTGTAACACGTGGCCGCGGCGCCGGTAACAAGCCTGATGTAGCTCGCGCTGCTGCTGAAGAAAGTGCTGAAGACATCGACGCACTTTTCAATGATGAAACTTGCATGGTGTTCATTACTGCCGGTATGGGGGGCGGTACAGGTACCGGAGCAGGTCCTGTAGTTGCACGTATCGCTAAGGAACGCGGCCTTCTCACCATCGGTATTGTAACAATACCTTTCCTCTTTGAAGGCGAAAAGAAAATCCTCAAGGCCCTTGAAGGCGCTGACGAAATGAGTAAATATGTTGACGCGCTGTTGATTATCAACAACGACCGTCTGACTGAAATATACAAAGATTTCGACTTTGTAAATGCTTTTGGCAAAGCTGATGACACTCTATCTACCGCTGCTCAAAGCATCTCTGAAATCATCACCTGCGACGGTTACATGAACCTCGACTTCAACGATGTGGACACCACGCTCCGCGACGGTGGCACGGCCATCATCTCAAGCGGTTACGGCGAAGGCGAAAATCGTGTATCTAAAGCGATTCAAGACGCTCTTCACAGCCCGTTGTTGAAGAACCGCGACATCCTTGGCAGCAAGCGCCTACTTTTCAACCTATACTTCAATCCTAAGGCTGAAAAAGCATTCAAAATTGAAGAAACCAACGAGTTGACAGCATTCATCAGCCAATTGGATTCAGATGTAGACGTTATCTGGGGTGCTTCATTTAACGAGGACCTCGGCGACAAGGTGAAAATCACTATCTTGGCTGCAGGTTTTGACGTTACAACCGGCGCAACTCCACAACCTCCGGTAATCTCTGTTCCCGAGCCCAAGAATGAGCCCGCAAAGCATCCCGAAGTTCAACAACAGCCAATGGTTACTGACCGCGCAAAGCTGATTAACGAGCAACGACTCACCGAAGAGTATGGCAAGGGCCGCATCAACGAGTATCGCACCGCCCAAACAAGCGCAAAATACATCGTGCTCAAGCCTTCTCAACTGGATGATGACAATATTCTTGACACCCTTGAAAGCACTCCCGCTTTCAACCGCGACAAGCGCATCATTGACCAAGTGAAGTCTAACAGCAATGACCAACCCGAGCGCAACAATAATCCGCTCAAAGGTTCAAATACAATCGTATTCTAATCCTACTTTGCTATAATACAGCGAAAAAGAGGCTGTGTCATAAATCAAATATGGCGCAGCCTCTTTTACTATTAAGTCA
>CAYTFG010000010.1:0-36083 GCA_964436925.1 uncultured Bacteroides sp.
AACATATCTTGAATCTTTGGATATTGCAAAGTTACTAAAAATCTTTGAATTAGATGACATAGTTTTCCCATAAAGGCGCGCAAGTAAGGGGTTACCGAGATAGTTGCTCTATACAAGCAATCGTTTGATGGGGATATGTGGGGGATGGGTAAAAAATTAGGGAGTCGCACCGTGGTGGTGGGACTCCCCTATTCATCATTTTAAATGAATCTACGATATTATTTCAAGCCGAGTTTTGCTTTAACTAGTGAGCTAACGTCGATTACATCTTTACCGGTGTAGTAAGCTGAACCGTTTTGGAAGATGAAAGTAAAGTTGTTTTCTTGACCGACAGCTTTGATGGCATTGGTGATTTTTTCTTCGATAGGAGCCATCAATTGTTGTTGTTGACGTTGCAAGTCTTGAGAAGCAGTGTTGCGGAATTGTTGGATTTTGTCGCTGAGTTCTTGGATTTCTTGCATACGACGTTCCTTTATAGATTCGGGGGTGTCGGTAGATTTGCTGAGTTCTTGGTATTCAGCATATTCTTTTTCGATTTTTTCTTGAAGTTTTTTGTATTCATCTTCGTATTTCTTAGAAGCTTCTTGAAGTTTGTTTTGAGCTTCAACAGATTCGGGAAGAGCTTGGAATATAGGGTCGATGTCGACAACGCCAAACTTAGATTGAGCAGAAGATGCTACAGGAATAGCCATTGCAATTGCTAGTGCGAGAAGAATTTTCTTAAACATAGTCTTTTATAAAGTTTATTTGATTAATATTCGAGAATTGAAAAGTTGATGCAAAGATAAGACTTTTAGTTGGAATATCCTAACTTAGCGAGGACCTCGTTGCTGACATCGATGCGAGGGGAGGCGAAAATGATGTCGCTGGAAGATGCGCGGTCCATAATAGCTTGGTATCCTCGTTCTTCGGCAACTTTCTTGATAGCGTTATAAATGTCGTCTTGGATGGGCTTCATGAGAGACTGACGTTTTTTGTAGAGCTCACCTTCGGGGCCGAAGTATTTATAACGAAGTTCGGTTGCTTCTTTTTCTTTAGCAGTAATCTCTTCTTCTTTTTTCTTGACTTGTTCGTCGGTCAAGAATACTTTGTCGGAAAGATAGTTTTGGTAAAGTGTTTCGGCTTCTTTGCCTTTAACTTCGACTTCTTTCTGCCAACGTTGAGACAGTTGATTGAGCTGCTCATTTGCCATTTCGTAGGATGGTACATTTTTGAGAATGTATTCCATGTCAACAAGTGCGAACTTTTGAGCTGATGCGGATACTATACCAGCAATAGCCATTAAAAGTATTAATGTCAGTTTTTTCATTGATATAAACAGTTAAAAATTTTCGTTATTCAATTGATAAGACACTTTAAATAGCAAATGGTTTATTTGGGATTAAAATTCTTGACCGAGGATGAAGTGGAAGTGGCTACCACCCTTAGTGCCGTAAACGGTGTCGAAACCGTAAGCCCAGTCGATACCCATCCAGCCTACCATCGGGAGGTAGATACGCACACCGGCACCGGCGCTACGTTTCATGTCGAAGGGGTTGAACTTGCTGACGGATGTCCAAGCGTTACCTGCTTCGAGGAATGCGATGGTATAAATTGAAGTGGTTGGTTGTAGCATCAATGGGAAGTGAACTTCCATACCGAAACGGGTGTAGGCGTAGCCTTCAGCACCGGAAGGTGTGAATTGGCCGTTGTCGTAACCACGTAAACCGATTGTTTCGGTAGCGTAGGTGTAACTACCGGTCATACCGTCACCACCGACATAGAATGTTTCGAATGGGGTTTTGAGGTATTTGTTGTAGCTACCGAGCAAACCGATGTCGGCACGAGTCATCAAGACCGGAGTGTAGGTACCGTCGGCGTTAGCAATCGGGGTATATGTGCGAGAGTGGAAACGTAATTTCCAATATTCAATCCAGCGGTATAGTTCTTTTTTAGACTCGGTAGTGCCTTCGTTTGAAAGTTTTTCCCAGTCTTTCTTGCCTGAGAATAGCGAAGCGGGAGGAGTGAAGTTGAGGCTCAAGCTGAATGTACTACCGCTACGAGTGTAGATGGGGTTGTCAATTGAGTTACGTTGTAAAGCCAAGCCGAAAACGATAGCGTTAGATGTACCGTTGCGCATGTAGTACAAGTAGTCCCAGTTTTTCAAGTAATACCAGTTGTAAGCGACATCGGCTGTGAATGTGAATGAGTCATCAGGCCAGCTTAGACGTTTACCAAAGCCGGCATTAACGCCAACCATTTGGAGTACTTTATTGGGGTCATAAGCGTTTTGATAGCTGTTGGTGTAGTAGTCGCTGTAATAAGATGAGCTACCGTAGCCATATAGACCTGAGTACAAATATGGATTTGACCAGGTGCTGTTGTAGTAAGATGAGTTAACACCAGTAGAGCGGCTATAGTAAGCAGATACAGACAATTGGTTAGGACGTTTACCACCGAACCAAGGGTCTAGGAATGAAACGCTGTATGCTTGATAGTAACGGGCATTTGTTTGGGCCGAGATAGTGAATGTTTGGCCTTCACCTTGTGGGATAATTCCTTTGTAGGTGCTCGGGTATAAGAGGTTCTTGATGGAGAAGTTGGTGAACTTCAACGACAGTTTACCGATGATACCTGTTTGGCCCCAACCCATTGAGAATTCGACTTGGTCGTTAGCTTTTGATTCCAAGTTGAACAAGATGTCCACAGTACCGTTTTCTTCGTTAGGTTCAGGGCGGATGTCCATATTTTCAGGGTCGAAGTGACCGGTTTGAGCGATTTCACGAGCGGAACGTATCAAGTCATTTTTAGAGAATAGTTCGCCGGGTTTAACACGAAGCTCGCGACGGATAACTTTTTCATACAAGCGGTCGTTACCGTTGATGACAACGTTGTTAATACGGGCTTGAGGGCCTTCTTCCATTCTCATTTCGAGGGAGATAGAATCGCCTTCAACTTCGCGTTCAATGGGGACTAAGCGGTAGAAGAGGTAACCGCGGTCCATGTAGTAGTTTTGGACTGCGTCATCGTCGGTTTCAAGACGTTTGTCCAAGAGTTTTTGGTTGTAAACATCGCCGGGTTCCATACCTAGGACGTTCTGCAAGAAGTCGCTAGAGTACAAGGTGTTACCTACCCAAGAGATGTCTTTAATATAGTATTTGGTACCTTCTTCTACAGAAATATATACATCGACTTTCTTTTCGTCAAAGGGAACGACGCTGTCTTTAACAATCTTGGCGTCACGATAGCCTTTTTCGTTATATTTTTCGATGATGCGGTTCAAGTCGTCTTGATAGTCAGATTCAACAAATTTCTTTTGGCGGAAAAGGTTTAGAATTTTGCCGCTTTCGTTTGTTTTCTTGATAGTGCGTTTCAACTGATTATCGCTGAGGACTTCGTTACCATCGATGTAAATTTTGTGGACTTTTACTTTGTCGTGTTTGTTGATAACGATGTCGACAATCATTTCGTTTTCGTGAGAAAGGTCTTCGTGAAGCTGGATGTTGATATCGGCATTACCGAAACCTTTATCGTCGTAGTATTTTTTGATAATCATTTTAGCGCGGTTGACGATGTTTTGGCTAATTTGATTACCTTTCATCAATTGGAGGCGTTCTTGGAGGTCGTCACGTTCACCTTTTTTGATACCGATATAGTTAACTTCGGCGATGCGAGGCTGAGGACGAAGGACGAGGTCGAGCCAAACTTTATCACCGGCAATTTTTTCGACTTTAATCTGAACTTGAGCAAAAAGGCCTTGGCGCATCAAACGCTTAGCGGCGCTAGTAATATCCGCGCCGGGCACTTCAATTTTATCCCCTAATTTTAAGCCGGAATAGCCTATAACAACATAGTCTTCATAGTTAGGCGCACCGGTAACCTTGATGCCAGCTAATTCATAAACTTGAGGCATCGCGCTGAACACTACCGGAGGATTGTAAATCGTATCGGTAGATTCAACACCATAGACAGCCGGAGAGGCTGCGCTGACGAGCGCTACGAGCAGTAAAGCTTTATAATGCATATATCTAGTGATAGAATGATTGAATACTAAATTACTTTGATTTTTGTTGAATTTGTTGACTAGTCAATCCGAAACGACGTTCTCGTGACTGGTATTCTTTAATTGCATCCAAAAATGTTTCGCGGTCAAGATCGGGCCAATAAGTATTGGTGATGTAAAGCTCGGAATAAGCGATTTGCCATAAAAGGAAATTGCTAACTCTCATGTCGCCACCGGTTCTTATCAGTAAATCAGGGTCGGGTATATTTTTAGTTGCTAAATGTCGACATATAACTTCATCGGAAATATCTTGGGGAGAAAGAATTCCCTTTTGGACTTCAATCGCGATGTTGCGACAAGCCTGAGTCAACTCCCATCGAGATGAATAGCTGAGTGCCAGCACAAGCACCAGGCCTGTACAATGGGAAGTGTCATCAATGCATTGGTTGAGACGAGCCAAAGCTTCGGCGGGCATACGGTCGGTATCCCCTATCATGGTCAATCGCACATTGTTTTTTATCAAGTCGGGAGTTTCTCTTTCGATTGCGGTAACAATGAGGTGCATAAGGATGTCCACTTCCTCTTTTGGTCTATTCCAGTTTTCGGTAGAAAAGGCATAGAGGGTAAGATATTTAATACCAATTTCGGAAGACACCTCAGTGATACGACGTACAGTATTAACGCCTTCGACATGTCCTGCCGAACGTTCTAAGCCACGTTCCAATGCCCAACGGCCGTTACCATCCATAATTATAGCAACGGACTTGGGAACACGTGTAATATCAATTTGGTCAACCTGTGACATCGTTTGTTCTATTTTTAATTAATTCTATTCGACATAATGGCAGGTCGCGCAACGCAACCCGAATTCATAACTAATTGATACGGATAGTAATGAGTACCAATCGGTATTCTTAATAAACGAGCTTTTAATGCCGGTCAAGTCAGATAATCCGTCAACTTTATCGCCAAAGACTTTAGTCATTGTAAATTCGGCTGCTAGATTCCACCTTGGCTTGATCTTGTATTTAACGCCCACTCCCATAGGAATGTTGGGGGCAACATTTGACTGACCGTCGCAAGTGGCAAGTGTCACTCCAACGCCTAGAGTCAAATAGGGCGACCAACGTCTCATCTTCATGTAGGTTGCACCGATACCGTAATTGAAGAAATTAAATTCAACTCTACCGCCCAAATCGTAGGCAGTTGAATTGAATGAATAATTTTCTCCGCCGGGTAACTTGTTGTCCCAATCGGCAGTGTTACCTTTTAAAGATTCCAACGTAAAATTTGCTCTAAAGGCCCAACGGGCATTAGGGAAATAGCGGAACTGGGCTTGTGCACCAAATCCGGCATTGCTAAATAAGTTACTTTGATTAGCATCACCTAAATATCCGCTCATGCCAATACCAACTCCTAAATCGAATTTATAGGAGTCCTCAGCATTATTTTGCGCCATAATTATAAATGGCGCAAATAGCATGATGATTATAGGTAATACTAATTTTTTCATTTATTACTATTGTATAGGCTTAAATGTCAATCGGTTTATAACGCCGCGCCAAACGGTATTATAAGTTACGCCTGAAGCGCTAACACCACCGAAGAGGTAAACGTAAGGGCATTCCCATTCGGTAATAGGAGTAGAGACTCTAGACTTAGATGTAGCTACGGGCATTTGTAGATAGCCGGGGATGTCGCGAGAAGGCATCGAAATCCAATCAGAGGTGCTACGGCTATTTGATGTGAGTGTTGATTTATATACAAATGCTTGGCTTGAGTACATAGCCGGGATATAGTCAGGGAGTTGAAGCAAGACATCAGCTTCGTTCCAAGTCATACCATAGTCTTTGGAAACATATACACTACCATTAACAGTGCCTTGAGCAGTTTGACCGCCAATAGCATATAAGGTGGTGTATTCGGTTACAGCCCAATTGGTGGTGTCGGTAACATAAGTAAAGTAAGGGAATACTGCGATACCTTTCAATCCCACGGGGAATGGCTTTACAGTTAAGTTAACCCAAGTTTCGCCATCGTAGCCCCAAGTATCGCCTGAATAAGAGCCATCGGCTTTGCATCCACCGGCGATGATAATTTGAGGATTAACAGCCCATTCGACATCGAATGATAGAGGTTCGGAAGTGCCTGAAACGGGGAAATCTTCGCTGAGTTCAACTGACTGAGATGCGGGATAAGTTTCAAATGTGTAGGTACTACCTGATTTCTTATTTCCGAGCAATCGGTCTTGATATCCGCCGTAGATGTTATTCCACTCAACACCACAAGATGACCAAGATTGGCCTTCGTCGGAAGATTTGTAAAGAGTGCCATCGCTAGACAGGATGTATAATGCATCGTTTGTTGCATTGAATGATTCTACATTTGGAGTAAAGCCAAATGAGACGCTCTTGGTTGTCCAAGAGTTTGCACCCGGATCATCAGTTGAAGCGAGACAATAGTTGCTTGAGCTTTTAGTGAGGCAATATAATGTGCCTGCCATTTGAGTAGTCTTTTGAGCGCCAACAGCAGAGAATGTTGTTGGTAATTTAGTTTTAGCCACTTGACTCCAAACTAATGAGTCGGGCTTAACTTGATGCACATTTACCTTAATTTCGTAGTCGCGGGTAGTCACGCCATCATAGGCGGTGAGAGATAGAGTTGCCGGACCATAACTAAAATCGATAGAATCGGTTGAGTTAGTCAAATAGTCAACGACAGAGTCGGTAGTCTCAGAGGATTTAAACTTCAAATTGGCTGCGCCAACGCCTGAAGTTGTGATATTGACTATTAATCGCGAAACATTAGTACCATAAGGTAAAGAATCGGCATTAAATATTTTAGCGTTAACCAAGTCGATAGAAAAATATATCGAATCGAGGTTTTCAAGGACTGAATCGTTTTCAGCTAATGAGAATGCTGTAACCATTACGCTTGAGGGCATTACAGTTTCATATGTACTGTCTGATGATGAGTTACATCCCCAGAATCCCATTACAGCCGTTGTCATGGCTAAGCCTATTGCATATTTCTTAATCATGTGATAGTTTTTTACAATTTGCAAAATTAGAATTTCACTTTTAATTCGACAAAGACTTCTGGACATTTCGCAAAAAATAATGTCATTTTATAAGTTTTTAACGTCAAAATCACCGTTTCGGCTATAAATTCTTAGAATATTTTCTTCGATTGGAGTTTCCTGAAATTGTGTTAAATCCAAAACCGGGGCTTCGTGACACCCATTATTGCCCAAAAAGATAGGAGATACTTCAACGCGAGCCAAATCCCAAAGATTGTCATTCAAGAATGAGTTTAGCAGTTGTGCGCCACCTTCGACCATCAAAGATGTTATCCCCAAATCATATAGTTTGGATAGGATTTCATTCAGCGGAGTCTCTTGGTTAACAATCAGTTGTCTCACATTGGCGTCCAAATCATTGCGATAATTTGTCGTAATATAGATTGTATTATCTCGATTGGTTGCATCAAACACTTTTGCAGTAGACGGGACACGGCCACGTCGGTCCATCACAACGGCAGTGGGCATTGCGCCGACAGTCCAGTTTCTAACGGTCAAGCTTGGATTATCGGCAATCACGGTATTTGAGCCCACCATTATGGCGTCATAATGTGCTCTTAGTCGGTGCATTTCCATCGCAGACAGCTCAGTGGAAAACACTTGCTGTGTTTCATTTTCGCTACGTCGTTTATCCATAAATCCGTCACTACTTTGAGCCCATTTCAGCATGATAAACGGACGTCGTTGTCGATGAGCGGTCATAAAACGAGTATTTAAACGCTCGCATTCGGCAGCCATACAACCTGTAACGACCTCCACGCCTGCATCTCTCATCATTTTAACGCCACGGCCACTAACCTTTTCAAATGGGTCCATTGCGCCAACGACAACCCGTGGAATGTGCTTATCTATAATTAGTTGAGCACATGGTGGAGTCTTGCCATAATGAGAACAAGGTTCAAGTGTAACGTACATTGTAGCATCTTTTAATGAAGATTCATCAGAGACTGAAGCAATGGCATTGACTTCGGCATGGCCTTTTCCCCATTGTCTATGATAACCTTCGCCAAGGATTTTGCCCGCAGGTGAAACAATAACTGCGCCTACCATAGGATTAGAACGAGTATTACCTTCGCCATGTCTAGCAAGCTCCAACGCGCGTTGCATATACTTGGTTTCTATATTCATTATATCATTTTTCATAAAAACTCCTACAAATATACGACTAATATAAATAATAATCACTATATTTGCTAAAAACTAATACTCTAAAAAATTATCACGAATGAAACTTGATGGAAGAAGACTAAGTTCTAACGTTGATGACCGCAGAGGTTCATCATCGGGTAAGGCTATCGGTATTGGTGGCGGTATTGTAGGCGTCATCATCGCAGCAATAGTAACATTAATGAGCGGAGGCAGCTTGGAAGACGTCATATCTGATGCCGGCTCACAACTCATGAATGGTCAATATGAGACAGCCGATAACACTTATATCGAATCGGACGAGGATAAATATCTTGCAGAATTGGCATCAAAAGTTTTTGCAGGTACAGAGGATGTGTGGACACGAGAATTCAAGCGTCAAGGCTGGGGAGAATATGAATGTCCCAAACTCGTATTATTCACCAACGCCGTTTCATCAGGCTGTGGTAATGCTACATCACAAACGGGTCCATTTTATTGTTCTGGCGACCAAACCGTGTATATAGACTTAGCCTTTTTCCGTGATATGAAAAAAGATATCGGCGCTGACGGTGATTTTGCTTACGCTTATGTAATCGCACACGAAGTTGGACACCACGTGCAATATTTGCGTGGTATACTAACTCAAGCGCATCAGCAAATGTCAAAATTAAGCGAAAGCGAAGCTAACAAAATAAGCGTTAGATTGGAGCTACAAGCCGACTTTTATGCCGGAGTATGGGCTTATCAAGACAATGAATTATTCGGCTCAATCGAGCCGGGTGACGTTGAGAACGCAATTAATGCAGCATCAAAAATCGGCGATGACTATCTTCAGAAGAAAGCATACGGTTATGAACAACCCGAAACATTCAACCACGGACGTTCTTCACAACGTGTAAAATGGCTACAAAAAGGCATCACAACCGGTGATGTAAATCAAGGAGATACATTTAGCCCATCATACGATTCACTATAAATGTCACAGACTGTCAACCAACTCATAGTCGAGCTACGCAAGATTCTTAAACCGGTAATCGGTCCACAGGAAAGTGAAGCATCGATTCGCATAATTATGGAGCATCTCAAGGGATGGACTCCGGTCGATTTAGTTATACGTCGAGACGATGACATCAGTGATTTTATTGCGCAAAAGGCAATAGATATTGCAACAAGGATTGCCAACGACGAGCCGATTCAATACATACTTGGAACGGCTCGATTTATGGGTAATGATTTTAAAGTGACTCCGGCAACGCTCATACCTCGACCAGAGACAGCACAACTTGTTGATATGATAGTCTCAGACTACGATAATCAGCGAGATTTAAATGTCTTAGACATTGGCACAGGCACGGGGTGCATTGCGATATCTCTAGCGCGAGCGCTAAAGTTTGCCAATGTGTCAGCGCTGGATGTTTCATCAGAAGCTTTGGAGGTTGCTCATGAGAATGCGAATTCGCTAAAAGTTAATGTAAAATTCATTCATGCTGATATACTTAGCTATAGTGCTGACAACTGCACGACAAAATACAACATAATCGTAAGCAATCCGCCGTACATAGCTCAGTTTGAGGAAGCTCAAATGGAGAGTCGTGTTACGGAGCATGAGCCCCACTCCGCCCTATTTGTGCCTGACGAAAATCCGCTTATTTTCTACAAAGCTATTGCACAATTCGGGAAATGCACATTGGTGAATAAGGGCCGATTATACTTCGAAATCAATCCGTTATTTACGAAAGAACTAACGCAAGAATTAGCAAAATTAGGATACAGAGACATCCTCGTTCATCGCGATTTTTGCGGCAAAAATAGATTCATAACCGCTATTTATGAAAACTAAAGTCATTACGGCTGAACAAGCAATAATAAGGCTCGAAACGCTATGCTGTAATTCAGAGCATTGCACTTATGAACTTTATCAAAAGTTGTATAAATGGGGAATTTCGACAGAAGAATCTTCTCAAATTATCAAATCACTTTTGCAGCGTCGCTTTGTCGATGACAAGCGCTTTACGAGGTCATTTGTTAACGACAAATTTAACTTTGCACATTGGGGCAAAAGGAAAATCGCAATGGCGCTATACACAAAGCGCATTGACAGGCAAGTTATAGCTGAAGCGCTTGACGCCATTGACGAAGAAGCTTACAGAAATCTTGCGAAAGAATTATGCTTGACAAAGAGTCGCACAATCGAGGAGCCACAGACGTTTGAAGGACGCACCAAGCTATTCAGATTCTTAATTTCTCGTGGATTTGAGCCCGATATTGCATCTAGAACAGTAAAAGAGCTTAGCTTTTGACTTTTATTGTACATTATGTCAGTTTTTATTTGTATTTTTGCGTAAATTAATGCTCGGACATGGAAGAGGGTTTAAAACAAACATTAGCACAGAAACAACAGCAACGGCTCATGCCGATGCAAGTGCAATTTGTAAAATTGCTCGAAATGACTGCGCCCGAAGTAGAAGACGAGGTTAGACACGCATTAGACGAAAATCCGGCGCTTGAAGTCGCTGATGAAAACTCCGAGAGCGATACCGATGCAAACTTCAATGAAAGTTCTGACCAATTGCTTGACGCTGACTATGCAAATGAAGACGATATTCCCTCCTACCGCCTAAACGCCCGAAATTATTCGCCTGACGACGATGATTACGAGCCGATGGCTATTGACAGTTCCGACACATTAATCGACGAATTAACGCGACAACTCAACGAGTTGGAATTGACTGAGAAGCAGCACAATATAGCGCAATATATAATTGGCAATATTGATGATAACGGCTATCTGACTCGCACATTGCGCGAAATAATTGATGATTTGGAAATTAATGTAGGTCTGGACATTACAACCGAAGAAGCAAAAGATGTTTACGATATTGTGCGTAGCTTAGACCCTCCCGGTATAGCAGCTATTGACCTTAGAGACACACTTCTATTGCAACTCAAGCGTTTGGAGCCCAGTCCTATAGTAAATATAGCTACCGAAATCATACGCGATTATTATGATTTCTTTGCCAAAAGGCATAATGATAAGCTTCAATCAGCCCTTAACATCAGCTCTAACGAATTAAACCAAGCGCTCAACGTCATACGGGCACTTAATCCAAAACCCGGAGCCATATTCGGTTCCTCAGGCATCAATGAGGCGCTAAAACAAGTAGCCCCTGATTTTGCTATCGACGTTGATGGTGAACGCATATCAATATCACTCACCACCAACTATCCCGATTTAGCCATAGAGCAGAGTTTCAACATTGACACGCTTGACAAGCGCCCGATAGCCAACGAGAGAGACCGAGAAGCACGTTTATTCATCAAGCAAAAGCACGATGAAGCAGCGCAATTTATCAATGTTTTGAAGCTGAGAAATGAGTCGCTTTTTAAAGTGATGCAAGCTATCGTATCCATCCAGAAAGATTTTTTCATCACAGAAGATGTTGAGAAAATCAAGCCAATGATATTAAAAGATATAGCTAATATTACCGGACAAGACCTTTCGGTTATATCTCGCGCAACGTCAGGCAAATATATATCCACTCGTAGTGGCATATACCCACTAAAAATGTTCTTCAGCGAGAGACCAAATGAGGATGACGACACATCGGTTCATCAAATATTAGCAGCGCTCAAGTCGATTATTGACTCAGAAAATAAATTGAGTCCTTATAGCGATGAGGATATCAAATCTCTGCTCGCAGAAAAGGATATTGTCATAGCCAGACGAACAATTGCCAAATATCGCGAAAAATTGGGCATTCCTGTTGCTCGATTACGCAAAGACACTCTTTCCAACAAATCATGAAAATCTTTATAAGTTATGGACCAAGAACAACCCACAAATACAACAACAGATACCGACATTGTGACTAAGGCATCAAAAGTTTTATCTATCATATTTTCTCCATTATTGATGCCAACTTATTCCGTAATGCTTGCATTATGGATTACACCGTTATGTTTGCTCAAAGAGACGGCACGATTAAGCCTTGCGTTGGCTCTATGTTTCACATCATGCGTCATACCGCTGATTGCGATTTTTGTCATGATGAGACTTGGAAAAGTATCAAATATTGAAATCAGCAATCGCCGAGAGCGCATAATTCCATTCATCGTTGCAATCCTATGTTACCTAGCTTCAGGTCTATATCTACGATGGATACATGCACCACAGTGGCTTTGCTACTTTTTCTATGGCGCAGCCTTCGCCGGCCTCACCGCTTTGATAGTAAACCTTAAATGGAAAATTAGCGGACATTGTTCCACCTATGGCGGCTATCTCGGCATTTTGTTTTTTATCGCATCAGCTCACATCAACACTATACCTTTACTTGCATGGCTGATTATCAGTATCATTCTAGGAGGAATGATAGGTTCTGCAAGGATTATCTTAGGGGCGCACACGCCCGGGCAAGTATTTGCAGGATACATTAACGGCTTTTTCTGGGTGTTCGGAATGATGTGGTTATCAACATTTTCTCTCTTCTAATAAATAGAAATACTATCTAACTAAATTATAAATATGACTCCTTTAGTAAGCATTATCATGGGTAGTACCTCAGACTTACCCATTTTGACCAAAGCTGCCGATTTCCTTAACCAATTGGAAATCCCCTTTGAAATGCATGCTCTAAGTGCACACCGCACTCCGGCTGAAGTTGAAGAATTTGCTCGCAACGCTCAGTCTCGCGGTCTTAAAGTAATTATTGCCGCAGCCGGTATGGCAGCAGCACTTCCCGGTGTAATTGCAGCAATGACTCCACTACCTGTCATTGGCATTCCCATCAGTTCAACACTTCAGGGTGAAGATGCACTGCTTTCAATCGTTCAAATGCCCCCGGGCATTCCTGTTGCAACAATGGGCATCAACGGTGCATTAAACGCAGCTATCCTTGCTTCTCAAATTCTTGCTTTAAGCGATAACGAGATTGCTCAACGCGTTAATAATTACCGCAATTCATTAAGCAATAAGATTGTTAAAGCAAACGAAGAACTAGCCAAAGTTCAATACAAATTTAAAACCAATTAAGATTCATAATGAGTCAATTTGACTATAAACGTCGAGCTACGGTTACTGTAAATGTAGGCAACACGCCTCTTGGCAGTGACTATCCCATAAGACTCCAATCCATGACGTCTACATCGACCATGGATACTGACGGTTGTGTTGACCAATGCAAAAGGATTACCGAGGCCGGAGCTTCTTATGTAAGACTCACGGCACAAGGTGTGCGCGAAGCTGAAAATCTCGGCAAAATTCGTGCAATTCTACGACAACAAGGTTGCATGACACCACTTGTTGCCGATATCCATTTTAATCCAAAAGCCGCATTTGCAGCAGCAACTCAAGTAGAAAAAGTGCGCATAAATCCGGGAAACTTTGTTGACCCCGGGCGCACATTTCGTAAATTGGAATATACCGATGACGAATATGCTGCAGAGATTGAACGTATTCGCGCTGCATTCATTCCATTTATTGATGTTTTAAAGCAAAACCACACAGCACTTCGCATTGGTGTCAATCACGGCTCGCTAAGCGACCGTATTATGAGCCGTTACGGTGACACACCTTCAGGCATGGTGGAAAGCGCAATGGAATACTTGAGAATCTGTGTTGATTGCAACTTCACTGACGTTGTCATTTCAATAAAGGCATCAAATACAGTCATCATGGTTGAGACAGTGCGTCGTCTTGTTAAAGCCATGGAGGCCGAAAATATGGCATTCCCGTTACACTTGGGTGTAACTGAAGCCGGCGATGGCGAAGATGGTAGAGTGAAATCGGCAGTAGGCATAGGCACACTCTTAAATGACGGCATTGGTGACACAATAAGAGTATCATTAAGTGAAGACCCTGCCAACGAAATACCGGTAGCCGACGCTATTGTGAGACACATCTCGCAACGACAATCGGCGCCTTCAATCTCAGGCAGTTATAGCCGTGGATACAATCCGGTGAGTCCCCAACGTCGCGAATCAGTCGCAATTGGGAATATTGGCGGAGAGAATACACCGATAGCCGTTGGTGTTGACTTATCAGCACAACAGCTCACTGACAACACTGAAATTGCCATCATTCAATCAAGCCATGTCAATTACATCGGTGATGTTCAAGCTCAACTTCACGCAATGATTGACAACGGCGACAAGCGTCCTGCGATAGTAAAATTTCATTATGATGACGCTGACTATGAAACTGTTGCTATCAAAGCAGCAATCGATTTTGGAACCATCATAATGAACGGCTTCCGCGATGGCATTTGGATTGATGCGCCACAACTTTCAGCCGAGCAAATATCTCGCTTGTCACTAAACATATTACAAGCTACACGCCAACGTTTCACCAAGACTGAATACATTGCTTGCCCAGGATGCGGTCGCACGCTTTTTGACCTAAGAACGACTCTTGCCGAAATAAAAAAAGCGACAAGTCATCTCAAAGGGCTCAAGATTGGCGTGATGGGATGTATTGTCAACGGTCCCGGCGAAATGGCTGATGCTGACTATGGTTATGTGGGCGCAGCAGCAGGAAATATAAGTTTATATAAGGGTAAAACTTGTGTAGAGAAAAATATCCCTGCCGGCGAAGCTATTGAACATCTCATTGCCATTCTTCGCGAGAATGGGGACTGGGTTGAACCGTAATTTTACAGTAAATGAACGAATTAGCAAATCCTGAGATAAGTTATCACACGCTACCAAACTCTTTGCGTATCGCGCATCTATATGCTCCACATTCTTGTGCAGAATATTGCGGCATTATATGCAGAGTTGGTAGCCGCGATGAGCTTCCTCATGAACATGGATTAGCCCACTTTGTTGAGCACACCATTTTTAAAGGCACAAAACACCGCCGTTCCATGCACATTATCAACCGCATGGAATCGGTTGGCGGTGAGTTGAATGCTTACACAACAAAAGAAGAAACCGTTATTTATTCGGCATTCCCGGCCAATAACCTAAACCGCGCCACCGAACTGATAGCGGACTTGATAGAAAATTCAATATTCCCCGAATCAGAGCTGCTCAAAGAGCGTGAAGTTGTTGCTGACGAGATAAATAGCTATTTAGACAATCCCTCAGAGGCTGTCTTTGACGACTTCGATGACCTATTGTTTGCAAACTCATCGTTAGGGCACAACATTTTAGGCACAGAAAAGCATTTGACCACATTTTCACCCGAGATATGCCGACAATATCTGAGCCGCTACTATGTTCCGGGCAATATGGTATTTTTCTATGCAGGCCCAACAAAAATGCAAAATGTGTGCAAAATCGTTGAGCGCCATTTTGGGAATATGGTAGACAAACCTATCACACGTAACTTTGTTCAAGATGAAGTTACGGTTAACCCTATTTTCAATTCCACCCACGACGTTGATTCTCATCAAGCTCACACAATCGTTGGCGCTCGAATACCGGGATTATTCAGTTCCCAACGCTATGAAATAGCGATGCTCACTAATATTCTTGGCGGTCCGGGAATGAACTCCATTCTCAATCTGGCTTTGCGTGAAAAACGTGGTTTGGTATACTCAGTTGACGCTTCGACAGCAAATTATTCTGATGCCGGAGCTTTTACGATATACTACGGATGTGACACTGCGGATGTAAAACTTTGTCACAACATTATCAACCGCGAAATTCAAAAGTTAATTGACACTCCATTCTCCGCCAAAAAGCTTGAACAATATGCTCGCCAATATATAGGACAACTAACACTCACAAATGAGAATCGCGAACAACTTGCGCTATCATTGGGGCGTTCAGTTCTTTATTTTGGTAAAGCAAATATGCCGTCAGAAACAGCTAAACGCATTCTGTCAGTCACACCACAACAAATGCTTGATGTGGCTCAATTTATTGCGCCACAACTTTGCTCTACACTAACACTTGCTTAACTAAATACATGTCTTTAGAATTTATTTAGTTGGTTTCTACAAGAATAACGCAGATTTTTTGCTAACTTCGTAGTCTGAAAATTTAACTAGAGGTACGCAATGAAAATAGGAAATATTGATTTAGGACAAAAGCCTGTTATGTTGGCTCCAATGGAAGATGTTACAGATCATTCTTTTCGTCTGATTTGTAAGGAGATGGGCGCTGATATGACATATACAGAATTTGTCTCGGCTGATGCTCTTATTCGAAATATTGCCGCCACAACACGTAAATTGACCATCTGTCCCGATGAACGTCCCACAGCTATCCAAATCTATGGTCGCGAAGTTGAACCGATGGTCGAAGCTGCAAAAATCGTTGAGGCTGCAAATCCTGACATCATTGACATCAACTTTGGTTGTCCCGTTAAGAAAGTCGCAGGCAAAGGTGCCGGAGCCGGCATGCTTCGCGACGTTCCCAAGATGCTTGAAATCACTCGCGCTGTGGTTGATGCAGTCAAACTACCTGTGACAGTTAAGACTCGTCTGGGATGGGACCACGACAACAGAATCATAGTTGAACTCGCCGAAAAATTGCAAGATTGCGGCATTCAAGCACTAACCGTTCATGGTCGCACTCGCGCACAAATGTACAATGGTGAAGCAGACTGGGAAATGATTGCTAAAGTGAAAGAAAACCCTAGAATCCACATCCCCATCATTGGTAACGGCGATATCACGACTCCCGAGAAATTAGTCAACGCATTCAACAAATACGGTGTGGATGGAGTCATGGTGGGACGCGCATCAATAGGTGCACCATGGATATTCCATGAGATGAAACAGACTCTCCTTCACGGCACATACACCCCGCTGTCACTTGCTGAAAAATTTGCTACTATAAGACGACAAATTACCGAAAGTATTGACCGCATTGACGAGTATCGTGGTATTCTCCACATTCGTCGTCATCTAGCGGCTTCACCCATTTTTAAGGGCATACCCCACTTCCGTGAGATACGCATTGCTATGCTTCGTGCAAATACACTGGAAGAGCTTGATGCAATACTGACTCACATAGAACATGACATTATCCCCAATGCTAAAATAAATGAATAAATGAGACGCAAATTTGCTATATTATTTATCACTCAACTTCTTTTTATTTCAGTTATGGCTCAGCAAAACATGACGCGCCACATACTGAAATCACGGCCATTCAGCGAAATTGCCATCAAAGGTAATGCACGTTTTGAATGTCGGGAAAATGCTGATTCTGCAGGACTGATTGTTTACAGCGCAACTACACGAGCAGCAAATTCAATTAAGCCACTCAATTCCGGCAACACATTATATCTCAGTGTTGATGTACCCACCGGCGCCGGCATTGACCTCAACCGAGAGATGTCACCCATTGTCATTTACTACACAGGTGATGTTTCAATACTATCATTCTCGGGAAGTGGAACTCTATATGTACCCACAATTCCTTCTCAACGTTCACTATCAGTTGTGGTATCGGGTACAGGAAACGTTGTATTAAACAACATCACATCTGAAAACATAAACATGTCACTCTCGGCATCGGCCAAATTAGCGGTTAAAGGCATTACAACTTGCAGCACATTGACATGCTCGGTTACCGGTAGCGGACGCATAAGCATTAACCGCGTCGTTGCCAACCGCGTGAATAGCACTGTTAAAGGTGCCGGAGTTATTGACCTAAACGGCTCGACTCAGAATGTATCGCTTGCGCTCAAAGGCTCAGGCATTGTTGACGCACAACGCCTCACTTGCTCAAGCTTGGATGCATCAATATTTGGGACAGGGCACATTTATTACAACAAATCGGTCACTAAAGTATCTAAAATCGGCCAAGAAGAAAATATCAAGGCAATTCAGCCATCTCTAGAATAACATAACCCTCTCTAAACTAATGAATACTAAGTACCTCATTTCAATCATTACACTATTTCTCCCATTTCTAGCATCTGCTCAAGAAATGCAACATTATGCGCTAAATGTAAGTGATTTCAACGAGCTGAAAGTAGTTGACGGCATTAATGTCGACTATAAATGCAGTGCCGATTCGGCAGGTATCGTAACTTTTGATACCACGCCCGACAAAGCATCGATATTGATGTTCTCCAACGATAAATCTCGTTTAAAAGTTCAACTTTATAGCGATGGAGCCACTTTTACCGACATTCCAACTGTAACCGTCTATTCAAACTATCTTCAAAAAGTTGAAAACAGCGGAGACTCAACAGTGCGTGTATTGTCAATCGCTTCAGGCGCTTCATTCAAGGCTAGATTAATTGGAAACGGTCGCATAGTTGCCCGCAACATTCATTCAACATCAGTAGACGCGTCTATTGACACAGGCTCAGGCAACTTAACCATATATGGCAAATGCCAAAGCGCTAAATACACACTAACAGGCACCGGAAATATTCAAGCTGACGAGCTTAATGCCACAAATGTTAAATGTGTATTGTTTGGCACAGGCACCATTGGTTGTGCCGTTAGTGACAAGTTCTCTATTTATGGAGCCAGCTCAGCCACTATTTACTACCGCGGAAATCCAACAACAATTAAGAATCGTAGCGTTGGCGTTAAGTTAAGCCAACTTGAATCAACTACAACCAACGAATAACACGATGGCAAATACTGACACTGATGCCAACTTAAAACAACGCACAGCACGTTCCATTAAATGGAACGTAGTTGACCGAGTACTCACTCAAGTTTTATACGCAGTAACCGGTATTGTCCTAGCTCGCGTACTTTCAAAAGAAGATTTTGGTCTAGTTGGCGCAGTTCTTGTGTTTCAAGCATTCGCGAACCTATTTATCGACAGCGGCTTTTCATCTGCCTTGCTCCAACGCAAGGCCCCTACCCGATTGGATTACTCTACCATACTATGGTTTAATATCGCAATGGCGATAGGAATATACATCATACTATGGTTTTGTGCACCTATCATTGCATGGTGCTTTCAAGGTGACGAACGGTTGATTCCACTTTCTCGTGTGATGTTCCTAACCTTAATCATCAACGCATCATCAATTGTTCAAGCCAATCGACTGATGAAAAAGATGGATGTCAAGATGATTGCGATATCCAATACTATCGGGTTGATTCTCAGCGCATTTATTGGCATATATATGGCGGTAACCGGTTGGGGCGCATGGTCAATTGTGTGGCAATCAATCACATTAATGAGCACGAAATCAATCATTTTGTGGTTAACAAGCCATTGGTATCCCCTATTTAAATTTTCATGGGCGTCACTAAAATCATTCTTTGCTGTCGGCTCAGGGATGATGCTTACATCGTTTCTAAACACCGTCTTTCTAAATATCTATTCATTTATCATCGGTAACCGAATAGGTCTTGTGTCGTTAGCCTACTACTCCCAATCAGACAAATGGAGTAAAATGGGCATCACATCCATAACCCAAACGCTAACTATATCATTTCTCCCCGTTCTATCAGAAGTTCAAGACAATATCGAACGTCTTAAACACATCATATCCAAGATAAATAGGTTTACAGCATACGTACTATTCCCGGCAATCGGCTTTTTGATAAGTATTTCCACCCCTATTTTCCACGCACTATTTGGCACCAAATGGGACCCGTCAATACTTCTATTTCAAATGCTGCTATTCCGCGGATTATTCACGACTCTGTGTCATCTTTATAACAACTACATCCTGGCATTAGGACACTCAAAACTAATCTTCGCAATGGAGATTTTAAGAGATTCCGTTGCTATTATAGCTCTAGTCATAACATTCCCATACATGACATTAACCACAGACACCGACCCTGTGTTAGGTATCAAGATATTACTAATCGGTCAAATAATTGCAAGCGTTCTGACATGGGGAGTAACTCTTTATTACACAGCTCGTAAGACCGACATTCCTATGCTAGTCTACATTAGAGACTGCATCCCCTATTTAGCTATTACATTGATTACCATGGCTACTTTATACATTCTATCAGCATTTGAATGTAATTGGAATCCATTTGTAATCTTAATTGTTAATAGCTTAATTGCACTTGCAATGTATATGTTTATTAATTTTTTGCTTAAATCAAAAATTCAACAAGACGTTTTAATGTATATTTTGGGCAGATTTAGGAACAAAAAGCACGAAATATCATAATATAACAATTTTTTAGAAAATATTTAAGTAAAAATTTGACCTCTAATTGAATTATTTTATAAATTTGCATACCTCAACAATGGAATCTATTTCGTCGCGACGACGAGATGAACTCCTTGAGTGGTCTCCTCTTCCCCCGGAGACCACTTTTTTATGTCCTATTTCAACTATTGATAATCAGGTCTATGCCTACCAATAGGGCCTTAAAACCGCTAAACTGACCAAGAGCTTCACTCAGATGATAAAAAAGGTAATTTCGCATCAATATTGTCTAACTAATTATTACATCAGTTACCCAAACTCTAAAAAATTATCATTAAATCAATCTTTTATCTGAAAATTTGTAGCTTTTTTCGTACATTTTGATTAATTTTGCGTTATTCATAAGAAAAACGAAATAATAAGCAAATAACATGGATGTTAGATTAAGAATTGCCGTACAATCTAAAGGTCGTCTATACGATGAAACAATGGAATTGTTAACCGAAGCCGGTGTTAAAATGACCGCGGCTAAACGCACCTTGCTTGTACCCTCGCGAAACTTCCCGGTTGAACTACTATACCTACGCGATGATGATATTCCCGACGCAGTTGCATCAGGAACAGCAGATATCGGTATTGTCGGACTTAATGAAGTTCTTGAAAAAGAACGCGATGTTGAAATATTAAAAAAACTGGGATTCAGTAAGTGCCATCTTTCACTTGCTATTCCTCAACATATTGATTACACCGGATTATCATGGTTTAATGGCAAAAAGATAGCATCTTCTTATCCTAAAATTCTCGAAAAATTTCTTGACCAAAACGGCATAAAATGTGATATCCACGTAATTTCCGGTTCAGTAGAAATTGCCCCCGGTATTGGCCTTGCCGATGGTATTTTTGATATTGTTTCTTCAGGCTCGACTCTCGTTAGTAATAATTTGGCTGAAGTTGAAAAGGTTTTAGATTCAGAAGCTGTCCTCATTTCGGGATGCAAGCATCATTTATCTGAAGCCAAGCAAGAAATCCTCGACCAGCTATTATTCCGCTTTGACGCTGTAAAAGCTGCCGACGATAAAAAATATATTCTAATGAACGTGCCCAAAGACAAGCTTGACCTTGTCATTTCACATCTTCCAGGCATTACAAGCCCTACAGTTTTGCCATTGGCTAATGCCGATTGGTGCTCTGTCCACACTGTAATCGCAGAAAAAGAATTTTGGGAGATAATTGGTCGACTCAAAGCCGCAGGTGCCGAAGGTATCCTTGCTCTTGATATAGAAAAAATGATATTATAATGGAATCCTTTATATATCCTTCACAAAATCAATGGAATAAACTCGTTCAACGTGCAGGCGTAGAAACTCACCCCGACGTTGTTGCATCAGTTGCCTCTATTATCGCTGACGTATATAAAAATGGCGATGCAGCAATTCGCAGTTACGAAGAACGTTTCACCGGTGCAAAACTTGACTCAATTGAAGTTTCTGAAAATGAGATTGACGAAGCCTCACAATTGGTTGATGAGCCACTGCGTAAAGCATTGGCCCAAGCGCTTGAAAATATCAAAAAATTTCATGCTGCGCAAAGCAAGATTAACTGGAATGACGTTACTGTCGAGACCGTGCCCGGAGTCGTGTGCTCTCAACGAGTGGTTCCCATTGAAAAAGTAGGACTTTATATACCCGGAGGGAATGCCCCCCTATTTTCTACAGTATTGATGCTTGCCGTACCCGCAAAATTAGCAGGTTGCAAAACCATAATCATGTGCACTCCCGCACGTCCTGATGGAACTGTAAATCCGGCTATTCTCTACGCGGCTAAAATTGCAGGCGTCGATAGAATTTTTAAAGTTGGTGGAGCTCAAGCAATCGCTGCGATGGCTCATGGGACCGAAACTATCCCTGCTGTTCACAAGATTTTCGGCCCCGGCAATCGTTTTGTCATGGAAGCCAAGCAACAAGTCGCTAAAGGTCATGTAGCAATTGATATGCCCGCAGGTCCCAGCGAAGTGCTCATTATTGCCGATGAAACAGTTAACCTTGATTTTGTAGCCGCTGATTTCTTATCTCAAGCAGAACACGGGCCGGATAGTCAATCTATCCTCTTGACATCCTCACAAAAAGTTATTGATGAGTTACCCTCACGCATCGACAAGTTACTCAGCGAGTTACCTCATCAAGAAATGATAAATAAATCCCTTCATCACAGCCGTCTCATTTTACTGCACGACGATGATGAAATAATGGATTTTTCAAATACCTATGCCCCGGAGCATCTCATCATCAACACAGCCAACGCTTCTCAACTAGCTAAACGTGTTGTAAATGCCGGTTCGGTATTCATTGGCGCATTATCACCTGAAAGCGCAGGTGACTATGCTTCAGGTACTAACCACACGCTACCCACATCGGGCTACGCAACCGCCTACAGTGGCGTGAACATAGACAGCTTTGTAAAGAAAATTACTTTCCAAGAATTGTCAGCACAAGGCGTGGCAACCATTGGTAACACAGTCGAAACCATGGCTTATCACGAAGACTTGCACGCACACAAGTTAGCCATGACTATCAGATTAAAATCTATTCCAAAATAAACCGCAATGACCAATATCAAACATTTAATTCGACCGAACATCCTTAATCTTGAGCCTTATACATGCGCAAGAAATGAATTCTCAGGCAAGGCTCTTGCTTGGATTGATGCCAACGAAAATTCGCGCATCAACGGTTTTAACCGTTACCCTGACCCTTTACAACTTGATGTAAAGAAAAAAATAGCTGAAATACGTGGAATTGCCATGGAGAACATCTTCCTTGGCGTTGGTAGCGATGAATGTATTGATATTTCATATCGAGTTTTTTGTCGCCCCGGCATTGATAATGTTGTAGCCATCGAGCCCACTTACGGAATGTACAAAGTGTGTGCCGACATCAACGACATTGAATATCGTGCTGTAGAGCTCATCCCCGAATCGTTTGAATTGAACACTCAAGCGCTTCTCGATGCCTGCGATGAAAACACTAAAATAATGTGGATTTGTTCACCAAACAATCCTACAGCCAACGCATTTCCTTTGAGCGACATTCGTTTCCTTTGCGAAAACTTCAACGGCATTATAATCATTGATGAAGCATACATTGATTTCTCTTCGATTGGCTCTATGACTCAATTCCTTGAGAAATACCCTCAAATGATTGTGATGCAAACACTCTCTAAAGCATGGGCTGCCGCCGCAATACGTCTTGGCATTGCATTTGCTTCTCCGTTCATTATCAATATCTTCAACAACGTCAAGTATCCTTACAACATAAACATTCTCACACAGCAAAAAGCTATAGAAATTTTATCTAATTTCAGACAAGTGAGGGATATTGCTGCTGAACTGGTTGATGCACGCAATCATCTTGCAGCAGAATTGGTTATGCTTGACTGTGTGGAACACGTTTACCCTTCTGACGCAAACTTCTTATTGGTGAAAGTAAACGATGCGGATAAAATTTATGCTTATCTGAAAGGTCGCGGCATAATTGTGCGAAACCGTTCAAAGGTAAAAAATTGTGCCAACTGTCTGCGCATAACAGTAGGCTCTATTCTTGAAAACCAATTATTAATAAACACTTTACATGAATATGACTCCTTGCGCCGATAAACCGCGTGTTTTATTTATTGACCGTGACGGCACACTCATCATAGAACCCCCTATCGACTTTCAAGTTGATTCCCTGGAAAAGTTACGTCTATATCCCGGAGCACTCCGCGGAATGCATTTTATTGCTCACCACTTGCCATTCAAGCTTGTAATGGTCACTAATCAAGATGGGTTGGGCACTGATTCATTCCCTGAGGATACGTTCTACCCCGCTCACAACAAAATGCTTGACACATTTGCTGATGAAGGCGTTAACTTCGATGAAATTATCATTGACCGCACATTTGAGCATGAAAATGCCCCGACTCGCAAACCGGGAATTGAATTGCTCAAGCACTTTCTTAACGGTGACTACGACATAGCAAATTCATTTGTCATCGGAGATAGACTGACCGACGTCAAACTAGCTCAAAATCTAGGCTGTAAAGCCATTTTATTACAACCTAGCGACAGCAATATTCCCGCTGAATATAACGACACAATCGTTCTGTGCACTTCCTCTTGGGACCGCATTACCGATTTCCTTCAAGGAGGCAGTCGTCAAGCGACTGTGGTAAGAAACACCCGCGAAACAAAAATTACAGTTTCAATAAACCTTGACGGCAACGGCAAAGCTGATATTTCAACCGGTCTTGGATTCTTTGACCATATGCTCGAACAAATTCCTCGACACTCCGGTATAGACCTAAGCGTTCACACCGTGGGTGACCTTAATGTTGATGAGCACCACACTATCGAAGATACAGGTTTGGCTCTCGGCGAAGCTTTCAGCCAAGCGATAGGCGATAAACGAGGAATTGAGCGTTACGGATTTGTGCTTCCCATGGATGATTGCCTGGCAACTGTAGCCATTGACTTTGGTGGACGCCCATGGCTAGTGTGGGATGCCACATTTAATCGAGAAAAGATTGGTGATGTGCCCACCGAAATGTTCTTCCACTTCTTCAAGAGCTTCAGCGACAATGCACGCATAAATCTCTTTATTCGCGCAGAAGGGAACAATGAGCACCATAAAATCGAAGGCATCTTTAAGGCACTTGCTCGTGCCATTAAAAATGCCATTCGTCGTGATCAATTTCATTTCACCCTTCCTTCAACAAAGGGCGCTCTATAGCGAGATTATTCCGTATAGAATTTTATCAGCTTTTCAAGCCAAGATTGGCAAGCGCCACAAAATGTAGGATAAGTATTTGTTCTCATTCTGCAATCGTAAGCGGGACGATAAATTCCCTTGAACGAATATCCACCACCTTCATACACGCCGACAGAATATTTGTCGGCGTCTTTTTTATCTGTTGGTATAGGCGTTTTCTTGGGGAGGATGTCAGCCCATTTAGAGCTAAAATCTTTCAATGTCGTGATATTTGGTTCCCACGGTTCAACATCAGTGGGATAAGTATCGGTCATCACGTCTTCTTCATAGAAATATTCGTCGGCAAGACCGCCAAAACTATGGCCGAATTCATGAGTTACAACCGGCCAAAAATTAGGATGGTGAGCCGTTGTCAAAGTGTATGAATTATATATACCGCCACCACCATATTCGTCAGTATTAGCCAGAATTATTAGATGTTCATATGGCAATCCTGCTAATGCATCATGAATATCATGAACGTGTGTCGTCGTCAAATATCTATCAGAATAGAATGTGCTGAAATGTGACGAGAATGCCGTACGCTTCCAATCATTAAAACGTGGGATGCTCACTCCGCTATCGGTTGACGGGGTGAACACAGCTATAAAATTGAATCGGTCCTTATACTCAGTAAACGGTGAATGAGACAAGATGCTTTGAACTGCACGCTCTGCATCCTCATAGAATATTGCTTTTTCGGTATCGGTATAACCTTCGCCCAAGATTGCAACATCAATTGCCACACTTGAATCACCGCCCTTGTGAATATACTTATATTCAGGGCTTGCGACCTTAGTTTTTATTAGGATATCCGACGGATTTACTTTGTGAGTGAGTTTGGCTATCTCTTTGTGACGGCTGTCAAGCAAAGTTATATTTACATTCACTTTTTCTTTAGGATAGGGCATCAAGATAGAATGTTCAAACGCTCTTCTCTTTTCTTGCGCTTCATCAGTAACAAGCCATTCTTGAAACAGCGTTGAAAACGAAGCGCGGTATAACGTGTCGCCACTCTCACTAGTCATTGTCACTTGGCCATTTCCTTCTAAAGGTAATGCTGACAAGTTGTGTCGGCGTCCGGCCCAACCTGCAAACTTCGATACCTCATCAACACTGATGTCAGTACCGCTAACATCTCCTGAAAATATATAATCCAATCTTAATGTAGAATCGCAAAATTGCGCATTAAAATCAGATGCTGAAACATTTGTTGCCACACCAAGCAATAATGCAGCGGTCGCTAATACTGATTTCATTTTATTAGTTTAATTAATTGGTCATGCAATTCTTTTGGCCCCGCCAATACCGACACATTTCTATCATCTCGGTAATGAGTGTAAACGCCACCGGCCTCAGCAACAATCAATTGACCGGCACATACATCCCAATGATGTATATTCATTTCCCAATAGGCATCAAGATAAGACGCAGCGACGTAACACAAATCCATTGCAGCCGAGCCTAATCGGCGAAAGCCTCTTACCAATGGCATCACCTTGGCAACATTATCAATGTTATTGTCGGGATTTTCTTTATCAACGGGGAATCCTGTACATACAACCGACTGCGCCAATGATGTTTTAGTTGACACGTGTATTGGTTCGCCATTTAGAAAAGCGCCCTCTCCTTTCACTGCATGAAACAGTTCATTGAGATATGGAGCAAAAACCACACCCACAATAGCTTCTCCCTTATATTCCAATGCTATTGACACTGAAAATATCGGCAAACCATTACTGAAATTAGTTGTTCCATCCAGCGGGTCTATAACCCATCGGTAATCACTCTCTACAACATCTTGACCTGACTCCTCCGATAAAACCGAATGTGTAGGATATGTTGCGCGAATGTTATCTAATATTACTTTTTCGGCAGCCTTATCAGCTGCCGTTACTATATCACTATCGTTTAACTTATTATGAATATCCAGGTTTTGGCCTCTAAAATAGCGCAAATGCACCGCGCCCGCCTCTCTCGCCCATGATATTGCATCAAGTACAAGTTGCGTGGTATCAATCATTTTTGTGAGTGAAAATATTCAATAGAAATTTATTCATTAGGGTCAGAAATCGGAGCTTGACGCTTAATGACTTCCTTGAAAGAAATCAAAGTTTCGGTACGGCCCAATCCCAATGAAGTAATTTTATCGTGAATAATTTGCAATAGGTGGTCATTATTGCGAGCCAATATCTTAATGAAAATATCATATTGACCTGTTGTATAATGACATTCCACAATTTCAGGAATATTAATTAACTCGTCAACCACACGGCTAAAGTCAGCAGGGTCACGAAGGAAAAATCCCATATATGCGCATGTTTCATATCCTATTGATGCAGGGTCAATCAAGCACTCATAGCCTTTAATGATGCCTAATTGTGTCAATCGTTGTATGCGCTGATGTACTGCTGCTCCTGATACTTTACATTCACGAGCAATTTCCAAAACCGGCTTACGTGCATTAGTTGATAATGTACGCAAAATCTTGATATCTAACAAATCACATTGTTGACGTCCCATCTATTTTTTATTTTTGTTTTAGTTATTATTGTTTGTTTTTAATGCTTTGTGATTAACGCTGTTTTTTAGATATTGTCTTTATGGTACATTCTTTTTGTGTTTCTTGAATAACTAGTCTAACATTATTTTTTTGTATATTTACTAATCTTCCAAAAAAGCCAAAAGACGCATATAAAAAGTCATCTAAGCAACAACGATATCTTTCTTTACAAAATTACAAAATAAAAGTAAAATTTCATGCAAAAATTTCTTATATTTGTACATATTAACAGAATAATCTGCCAATTTATTCAAATATCTAAGTTCTAAATGGATAACTCCGCTATTAATTTACGCCAATTAGCATTTGACAGTCATCTCATCGCTAAGATTCATGATATTTATCTAGAATCTTTCCCTCGTGATGAGCAACGAGATTTTGACAATATGATGACTCTTGCTAATGACAAGGATTCTCCCTACGAGCTATTGTCGATTACTGACCACGATAATTTTATTATCGGGTTACTATCGTGGTGGAATTTGAGCGATTTTATCTATATTGAGCACTTTGCCATTGCAAATAATCTTCGAGGGAAAGGCATTGGTACACAAGCCATTGAATTATTCACCGCAAACTTCACCCTGCCCATTATAGTAGAAGTTGAACCACCCACGACACAACAAGCAATCAAGCGTATCAATTTTTACTCTCACCTGGGATTTGAGTTGATTGACTTTGAATACATTCAACCTCCTTATTCAATTGATTTAAAACCTGTTCCACTCAAACTGATGATATTGAATAATCATTGCAACATTTCTCCTGAACTAATTAAAGAACGCCTTTACAAAACCGTATATAAATATTCTCCTAATGAAACTGCTTCACACTAGCGATTGGCATCTGGGCCAAACTTTTTACGGACATGACCGCGAAGAAGAACAGCGTGATTTCCTTCGCCAAATTGCAGATATTGTACGCGATAAACAGCCCGACTTGATGGTTGTCAGTGGCGATATTTTTCACAACTCTATTCCCTCGGTCGCAGCCCAAAGTTTGTATATTGACTCCCTCATCAATATTCACAACCAATGTCCTCAAATGCCTATAGTTATCACTGCAGGCAATCACGACAGCAGTTCCAAACTTGAAGTTGACCACAAATTGTGGAAAAATTTAGGAGTTACAATTATCGGTACTGTTCATTGGAATTCTGACATAAACGATATTGACCGTCATATAATCCCCATTTACAACTCCGACAAAGAGATTGTTGCATACGTCATTGCGATTCCACACTGTTATCCGTCAAATTTTCCAAACATTGACGGCGAAACGCCTCGTGAATTAAGGCTTCAACGATTTTTCAGCGTACTGCAATCACGAGTACAAGCGATAAACACGACCGACGCGCCTGTTATTGTTATGGCTCATCTCGCTGTTGCCGGAAGTGACATTACAGGTCATGACGACGTTGTGGGTGGCATGGATTATGTTCCACTTAGCGACTTGGGCAATAGCTACGATTATTTGGCACTTGGGCACATTCATTGTCCCCAAAATATCGGCACAAAAGCTCGTTATTGCGGCACTCCAATTGCAGTAAATTTTGATGAGAATTATCCTCATTCGGTAACATTGGCCGAAATTACACATGGAGCTGAGCCACAAATTGAGACAATAGCCATCAATAATCCTCATCCACTTATCACCATACCCCAAGAGCCGAAACCATTTGATGATGCACTTCAAGCACTTGGAGCATTTAAGAGCGACAAGTCTTGCTACATTCGTTTAAATGTTCTCATTGATAGCTTTTTAAATCCTAACGATAACGTCAGAGTCAGTGAAGTGTGTGCCGAATTAAACCACCGATACTGTCTGATTAAAATATCTCGGCCTGAGTCGACGATATCGGAACAGCACATAACACTATCAATAAATGAGTTACAGGCTGCTTCACCTCTTTCCATCGCTGAATCTCATTTCAAAGCCATCAATGGTACTGAAATGGATGAAAAGTTGAAGGCTATGCTTTCGGATGTTGTTGAACAAATTAATACTGAGAACCAACGATGAAACTTCTTAATTTAGTCATTCATAATATCGCATCAATCGAAGATGCAACGATTGATTTTGAACACGGTGCGCTGGCCGATGAACCGCTATTTCTAATTTCGGGAGACACCGGCGCAGGAAAGACCACAATTCTTGACTCAATATGCTTGGCGCTATACAATCAGACGCCACGCATGAACGATGCATCGTCTCGCTCGTCGTTCAACACCACCGATGGCGCTATTGCCATTAACGACTGCCGCCAGCTCATGCGCCACAATACAATTAGCGCAAATGTTGAGCTATCATTTATTGGCTCCAATGACATCCACTACATCGCAAATTGGTCAGTGAGACGTGCTAGAAACAAGATGTCCGGTAAAATTCAAAACGTGGAATGGTCACTCACTAATACTTCGACAAGCATCACCATCACTAAAAAGAATGAAATCAGCGCAGAAATTGCGAATGCCATTGGGCTCTCTTTTGAGCAATTCTGTCGCACTACCCTACTCGCTCAAGGACAATTCAACCGTTTTCTGACTTGCAACGACAACGAGAAAGCTGAAATTCTTGAAAAGCTCACCGGCACCGGAATATATTCATCCATAGGTCAACGCATCTATCAGATTCAGTGCGAAAAGCTAGAAGAATACAACAAACAACGCCAACTCATTGATTCTTATAATCTTTTAAGCAAGGAAGAAACAGATGCTATCAATGAGTCTATTTCCAATCTTACCACTCAAGAGAAATCGCTACGCCAACAACACACCGCTGCTCAGGCTAAAATTCAATGGATGAAACGAGACCTCGAACTTGCCACATCTATTGAAGAGCAAAATAAAAAGTTAGAACAATTAAAAGCGTTTACCCAATCGCCTGAATACCTTGAAAATGAATTAATTGTCAAGCAGTGGAATGCATCAACCGAAGTACGGCTTTTGTACAATAAGTTAGCCGAGCTAAACACTTCAAGCTCGTCAATTAAACAGCATATCAGCGCTGCAGCTTCAACATTTGCCCAATTATCCATGGGCAATAAGCAGCTAGCCTCGTTGACTCAAGAAGCGACCGCCAAGCTAAACGGCATCAATGACTTCATTAAAACGTTGGATAATGATTTGCCAATGATAAATATGGCACAAGTCATTGTAAATGACATCAATTCTTGTACAAAAAGTACATCCGAAATTTCCAATCTTGAAAAGAAAACAATTGCGCAAAAAAAGGTTGTTGACTCTCGCAATAGCGAGCGTACCGACCTCATGAAAAAACTTACTGAGGCGCAAGATAAACAAGCCGAGGCGCAAAAAAACTTAGACAATCTCAACGAAATAATTGACAGTTTCAAGCCCGTTGAACTTGAGAAATCTCGCAATGAGGCAACTGAGCGATTTAATAATTTGCGCGACGCATCAACCGCCGTGGAACAATACAATTTTCAGCTAACTAACTACAACGAACACGCTGAAGCTCTAAAAAATGCCCAAGCGACATTAGAATCCATTTGCGAGCAATTAAAAGCTGCCGATATCGAACAGAACAAAGCTCACGAGCTATATCAACAAGCCGATAAAATATACAAGCAGACTCACGAAAGTATTGAGACCTGGGCCTCAGAAGCACGTAATAGCCTCTCGGTTGGTGACACATGCCCCGTCTGTGGACAAGTGGTAAATGTAGTCTATAACGATGAGCATTTTATTTCTATTCTTGAGCCACTTAAAAAGCATGTTGATGAAACGTATTCTAAATTAGAACAATCACGCCAAAACAAATCGGACATTTTGAGCCGACAACAAGCTACCGCCCAACAAATTGAAAACGAATCACGGCAAGTTTCTACTGCAAAAAAGCAATTAGAAACCGCTAAAAGCACAGCAAACACCGCTTGTTCTAAATTAGGATTACCAATTAGCGACAACTCATTAGAACTCATTTCGGAGCAAAAGATTGAGACTAAAAAAGCTTTGGACTTGATTAACGATAAAATCGGGCAGCTTAAACAGATTGAGCAACAAGCAAATACTGCACAACGCGCTTTGAATCAAATACGCACCGCTATTGATGATATTAATAGCAAAATTAAGTCGTGTGACAACGAAATCAATAATGCCAATAATATCATTAGCTCTAATTCGGCCGTAATTGAATCAAAACGCAAGTCAATAACTGAACTAACTTCAGGATTAAGTAAGTCTATCACTAATCCCGATTGGACTGAACGCTGGGAGTCTGAACCTCAACAGTTTATCACATGGCTCACCGAGCTAAGCAGCAAATACAGCACCGCAACCGAAGAAAAAACGCAACTTGCTCATAACATTGAAATCAACAATAATACAATTGCCTCAGTTTCATCAATTTGCAAGAACATCTTGAGCATATTTCCATCTTGGGGCGAAGTATCATCGGCAAATGGAATTGTTGACATCAACACACTTGTTACAAGTTGGCAACAGCTTAACGACCAAGCGACTCGCCTCAACGAGCAATTGCAATCGACAACGGCACAAATCGATGAAACTAACAAAAATATTTCTGTTTTTCTAGCGAATAATCCGGACTTTACTTATCAACGGCTCTCGCAATTAGCATTAATATCAACTGATAAAATAGCCGATATCTCTGACAAACTCTCGTCAACTACCAATGACATAATCTCTTGCAATGCTACTATCAAATCTTTCGGTGAGCAACGACAAGAGCACGCTAAAACGCGCCCCGACTTTGGTGAATCTGATAATGAAGCTATGCTCAATGATTTAGTCACTAAACTCGAAGCCAAAATTGGAGAATGTAATCGAGAAATAGGGTCAGCAAACGCTCGCTTAGCCACAAATGCCGAAAACATTAAGCTCATTGCCAAAGAACAAGAAGAGGCCAAAAGGCTCCTCGCAATTTCACAGCAATGGCAACAACTCAATAGCATTTTTGGAGACGCAACAGGCTCAAAATTCCGCAAAATTGCACAAAGTTTTGTGCTTGACGAGCTGCTCCATAATGCAAACATCTACCTCACCAACTTGAATCGTCGCTATCAATTAGAATGTCAATCAGGCTCACTTATCATCCTACTTCGTGACATGTATCAAGGTGGCATAACTCGCTCTACAACGACACTATCAGGTGGCGAAACATTCCTCGTATCACTTGCTTTAGCTCTAGGACTGTCATCACTTAACCGTCAAAGTTTATCGGTTGACACGCTGTTTATTGATGAAGGCTTCGGTACATTATCCAGCGATTGCCTTGACATGGTAATGGATACACTTGAACGGTTACATCAACTTGGAGGCAAAAAGGTGGGTATTATCTCTCATATGCAAGGACTTCGCGACCGCATAAAAACTCAAATTCTGGTACATCGCTTGTCACCTTCTCTGTCAGAAATTTCTATAATTTCATAAACGGATTTACCAGAGGTTGAAGCGATACCCGGCTGATACTTCAGCACTTAACACTGATGATTGAATCATTTGGCTCTTGTCAAACAGTATTGCTGTGTCCATTTTTCCAATTAAACCGGCAAACCACTGCTTGTGATTATATACAACTGAAAGACGGGCACGATTATACATCGCTACTGAAAATTTGTTTATATCTTCATCCTTTCTTATGCCTTCTTTCAAGCCTACTGTCGGAGTAATTGTTACCCCAAGCACCCATTTTGGAGCAAACACCCAATTGTAACCATACCCAACCTTGAGCGCATAATTACGGCTCTTAACTCGGTAAGTATAATCATCCCACGTTGATGGTAATTGGTCTTTTTTGTCTTGGTCCAATTCATTAAAATCAAAATCATAACTGTCGCGCCAAATACCTATACCTGCATATAGCGAGCCTTGACTCTTTTTCTGAATCTTGCTATAGGCAAATGCTGCTGCCTGAGAATACTTTTTATGATTGAAAAAATAATAGACCTCCAGCCCTAATGTATTATTATTTATACCATGAAAAGCAATATCTGTGTGCTCCAGGTTATGCTTTTGGCCAAATCGCTTAATCGTGGCGCCAACATCATTTTTGGTATAATACAAATCAGCAGCAAACAACGAGCAATTAAATTGGAAATTAAAGCGCGTTCTAGCCGGCTCATTTCCATTAAAATACTTGCTGATGTTATAATCATATCCCACCGACACTGCCAAATAAGTCAAATAAAATCCCACTGATGTACTTGGCGATGAAGTCATTTTCAATTCCACATCATTAGGCAACGAGAATGAATAATAATCCAACCAAGAGTCGGTTTTACACTTGATATTGAATTTATAGCCGGAACCTTGAACATAAGTTGAATCATAAGTATTAAAAAACTTATCGCCCCAACGATATGTATTCACACAAAAACGAGGGAATGAGCCCCACTCCGCCACTGAATCGAGCGACAATGGTAAGGCGTCAACTTTATTTAAACCAACAAAAAAAAGAGCCACTATCAGCAGTATTTTCTTTGACATTCTCTTTTATTTTCGTGTGCAATTATTCTGAATCACAAAGTTAGCAAATATTTCTCACATAAGTCCATACTATCAGCCATTTCGACCAATTTGTCCTCAAATAGGATAGTTCCAATTAATTACTTATCTATTTCTAAGTCTTTATTTTCGCTATATCACTTTTTATTCGTACTTTTGTATAACAAATTCTACAACACTTCTACATTAGTATGCAGGAAAAAATTATCATTCTGGATTTCGGCTCGCAAACGACCCAACTTATCGGTCGACGCGTGCGCGAGCTCAATATGTACTGCGAAATTGTTCCCTACAACAAATTTCCCCACAATGACCCCTCGGTTATCGGTGTAATTCTTTCGGGAAGCCCATTCTCAGTATATGACGAAAAAGCTTTCAAGGCTGATTTAAGTGAAATTCGTGGTCACTTCCCCGTTCTAGGTATTTGCTACGGCGCTCAATTCTTGGCCTACAGCAATGGCGGTTCAGTAGAACCTGCCGGTTCTCGCGAATATGGTCGCGCTAATTTAACTGACGTTGTCACTTCCAATCCGCTTATGAATGGAGTTAACAACGGTGACCAAATTTGGATGAGCCATGGCGACACAATCACCTCAATCCCTGAAAACTTCACCGTTATTGCCTCCACCGACAAAGTTCGCATAGCCGGTTATCAAATCTCAAATGAAAAGACTTGGGGCGTTCAATTCCACCCCGAAGTTTTCCACTCTGAATGTGGCACTCAGATTCTCCGCAACTTCGTGGTTGACATCTGCGGTGGCAAGCAAGATTGGAGCGCTGCATCATTCATTGAGACTACAGTAGCTCAGCTCAAACAACAACTTGGCAATGACAAAGTTGTTCTTGGTCTTAGCGGTGGCGTTGACTCTTCAGTTGCTGCAGTACTTCTCAACAAAGCAATTGGCAAGAACCTCACTTGTATCTTTGTTGACCACGGTATGCTCCGCAAAAACGAATTCCGCGATGTCCTTCACGACTACGAATGCCTTGGCCTCAATGTTATTGGTGTTGATGCTTCAGCCAAGTTCTTCAGCGAACTTGCAGGTGTTACCGAGCCGGAACGCAAGCGCAAAATCATTGGTAAAGGCTTTATTGATGTATTCGATGAAGAAGCCCACAAAATCCAGGATGTTAAATGGCTTGCTCAAGGTACCATCTACCCCGACTGCATTGAATCATTGTCTATCACAGGCACAACAATAAAGAGCCACCACAACGTTGGCGGTCTCCCCGAAAAAATGAACCTCAAACTTTGCGAACCACTTCGCTTGCTATTCAAAGATGAAGTACGCGCCGTTGGTCGTGAGTTAGGAATGCCTGACCACCTCATTAAGCGTCACCCATTCCCCGGTCCAGGTCTCGCTGTTCGCATTCTCGGTGACATAACTCCCGAAAAAGTTCGCATTCTCCAAGACGCCGACCAAATATTCATTCAAGGTCTCCGCGATTGGGGCCTATATGACCAAGTTTGGCAAGCCGGCGTAATCCTACTACCGGTACAAAGTGTAGGAGTTATGGGTGATGAACGCACTTATGAACGCGCTGTTGCACTCCGCGCTGTTACCTCAACCGATGCAATGACAGCCGATTGGGCTCATTTACCCTACGATTTCATGGCTAAAGTATCTAACGATATCATCAACCATGTGCGTGGCGTAAATCGCGTATGCTATGACATCTCGTCAAAACCACCAGCCACAATCGAATGGGAATAAAACATTCCCCAACTAAATAAAACAGAAACGACCGCAAGTGAAGATTTTTCCATTTGCGGTCGTTTTGTTTTAAAGCTAAGAATTTTCAATAAAAGACCACCTCATCGCTCACTACTTGCAAATGTACACTTCTTAAATTTATTTTTGAAGCGCCAATCATTTAAGAAAAAAATGTTAACTTTGTGTCTACCTGAGCTAAGTGCCCGCCAAACGACCTAATGCTGAAATGACGACGCAGCACTCATCGCAAAACAACTATGGAAATAGGATTTGTAAATTTCAATCAAGAAGCTCTTAACCGAGC
>CAYTFG010000011.1:0-33832 GCA_964436925.1 uncultured Bacteroides sp.
CTATCCACGACACCGTTCACGAAATGGCTAAAGACGAAGCTCGTCACGGTCAAGGCTTCCAAGGTCTTTACAACCGCTACTTCAAGAAATAATAATTCACTGAAAGAAATTTCATCCTCAATATTAGGCGGCATCATCACGGTGCCGTCTATTTTTTTGTACCAATAAAAACTTAATCTTCTCTGATATACTCTATGATACGTTTAAAGTTCGCCTCAAGGCGATACATTCTCGCAGCCATAAACTCGTAGAATTCAGGCCAATGATTGCGCCTATGGATGTCGAGATTGAGACGCTCGACATACACGCGTGAAACCATCTCACCCGATTCTCGCTGAAAATCCTCCGACCATATCAGCTCCTCGGCAATATTTTTCTGAAGCTCACTCTTATACCAGCCTAACTTCTCAAACATTTCTCTACGGCGGGCCAACGGCTTGCAGTTCACCTCTAGAATGACGTAAGCACCCTCGCGATTTGCGTCAAACTTTAACTCTACACCTTTCACCTTGGTGTTATAGAGCATCCACATTTTTCTGCGACCTGCAAGATAGGACTGACCTTCGCAATATTCAGCAAAGCCATTCCAAAAGTCGCGTTTAAGCTGTTTTAATTCTTCTCTTTTATACATAGGCAGTTACAAAGGTCCGACTTAATTTCAACCTCGGCAAATATCTTTCGTTAAAAAGCCACAAAGCCATGCAGCTCTCACTAGAAAAAACTATCTCCCCGCGTTTTCACTTATTTTTTGAGTTTATCACTGCGGTCATTACAATGATATTTTGTAAATTTGTGGTTTAGAAATAACTAACACATTATATAACCCTTATCATCATATGAGTAAAGAAGTTGTACTTAGCGGTATTCGCGCTACCGGCAATCTCCACCTCGGAAACTACTACGGAGCATTGAGCAAATTCATCAAAATGCAAAATGACTACGACTGCCGTTTCTTTGTTGCTGACCTTCATGCGCTTACCACTCACCCAGACCCTTCTACACTTCACGCAAACGTGAAGAGCATCCTCGCCGAGTACCTCGCTGCAGGCTTGGACCCTGAAAAAGCAACTATTTTCGTTCAAAGCGACGTCCCTGAAATTCCCGAACTCTACTTGCTTCTTAACATGCACGTGGGCATCGGCGAACTCATGCGCACCGCTTCTTTCAAAGATAAAGCTCGCAAAGCGCTCGGTATTAAAACCGACAACCCCGACGATGACATCGAACGCGAAATCATCGGCAACGAGTCAAACAAGCGCGTTAATGCAGGTCTTCTCACCTACCCCACCCTCATGGCCGTTGATATCCTCATCCAGAAAGCCCACAAGGTGCCCGTTGGTAAAGACCAAGAACAACACCTCGAATTGACTCGCCGTTTTGCTCGCCGTTTCAACTCTTACTATGGCGTTGACTACTTCCCCGAACCCGCCAACTTTGACTTCGGTGGAAAGCCCGTTAAAGTTCCCGGCCTCGACGGTTCAGGCAAGATGGGCAAGAGCGAAGGAAACTGCATTTACCTCATCGACGAAGAAAAAGTGCTCCGCAAAAAAGTTATGCGCGCCGTTACCGATGAAGGTCCAAAAGTGCCTAACTCTCCTATGAGCGAGCCCATTCAAAACCTCTTTACCCTTCTTGAATTGACTTCTACACCCGACACCGTGCAACATTTCCGCGATGCTTACGCTGACTGCTCTATCCGCTACGGTGACCTCAAGAAGCAACTTGCCGAAGATATCCTCAAAGTTACCACTCCCATCCGCGAGCACATCCTCGACATCCAAAATAACGATGAATACATCAGCCGCGTCGTTAGACAAGGTGCTGAACGCGCTCGCGAAGTCGCTTCAAAGACTCTCGCTGAAGTGCGCGAAATCATGGGTATCCGTCGTTTCTAATCTCATCGTTTTTTACAGCTCGTCATCGAGCCTATATAAAACCACAATGCCCCGCCTCGGTTTTAAACCTTGGCAGGGCATTTTTATTTTTAGCGCTGTTTTTACGACCTACTTCACAATCACAAAACCTCCGTTGGCCGGCATAACCACCTTAACGGCGGCAGTCTTGGCTGTGCGTGATTCACCTACAGGCTCATTGTCCTTTCCGTCATAAATGATGCTGTACTTATCACCCTTCTTGACCATTGGCAAATTTAGATTCAATGTCAAAGCCTCCTTTTGGGCATTTACACCGCCTACATACCAAGTATCACCATGGCGACGAGCCAATACAACATACTTGCCGGGATAACCGTCAACATAAACTGTTTCATCCCACGTTGTTGGCACGGTCTTCAAGAAATTCATGCACACTTCAGGAGCATCCTTGAGGTTATTTGGTGCCAATGCAAAATTTTGAATAGGATTTTGGAACAATACGGTTGTTGCCAACTCAAATGCATCGGTTGTGCGACGATAATTGCGTGAATTATTATCACGGCTCATTCTGCGATTCATAAAGCAACCGCCAAACTCCATACAGCCAACAGTGTTGCGGATAAACGGATGCAATGTCGCATTAAATGCTTCCTCATCACAGAAATGTTGTTGGAAATATATATTTTCTGATGCCAACACGGCCTCACTACCCACATAGTTTGGATACATACGCTCCCAACCTCTAGGCAATGTACAGCCATGGAAAATTACCATCAAGCCATTATCATCGGCATCACTGAGAATTGCCTCATACAAGCGCATGGTCTCTTGCTTGTCTCCGCCAAAGAAATCCACCTTGATACCCTTAGCTCCGATTGACTTGAGCCATTGCATCTCTTTTTTACGGATAATGGGGTTATCCATGCAATTTGTAGGACTTTGCACGATATCATTCCAATAGCCCGACGAACTGTACCAAATAAATGGCTCAACACCACGCTCATGCGCATAGTTTATCAATTCGGGCATCTTGTCGCGACCTATGGTTACATCCCATCCGGCATCGACCAAGGTATATTCATAGCCCATGCTTTGTGCCAAGTCAACATACTGCTTCAAGTCTGACATATTGATGCTCTCATCTTGCCACAAAATCCAGCTCCATGTGCTACGGCCATACTTGTAATTATTCGCTGTTTCATACAATGGCTTAACAACATCCCATGCGATGGTTGTTTCAACAATAGGCTTCAACGTGCTTCCCACTGTGATTGTGCGCCATGGTGTGACACCGGGAAGTGAAAATGCTGCTCCGGTTGAGCCGTTACCGTTATTTTCCTCAGCCATTGGGAATGCAATGCTATAAGCATCATCCTTATAATCTGACAAGTGACTTGCGCAATAACGGCTGTCTACACCTGTCTCGCTGACAAGCACCCAGCCTTTATCCCCCACATGAAACAAACATGGGAATGTATAACCGTGACCATACAACGACTTTTCTGCCATTGCTGCATCTGCCTTATATTCCTCCTCATAGCTGGGCTTTGTGCGCTTCCAGCCTATCATCGCATCACTTTGCGGACATAGGAATGTGGTCGTTTCTTGAGGAAATGAAAACGCTGTTGCTTCCTCCTCGATATATATGCTTCCGGTGTTTCCATACTTGGGCAACTCATAGCGAAAAGCTATATCATTATCCCCAACGTGAAACAACACGTCAAACTTCTTATCATCTTGAGTGGTAAATGTCACTCTCACCTCATTGGCATTATAGCTGATATCGCTCTTCTTGATGCGGTCAACTGCATAGCTGCCGGTGACGCTCTCAACATCTCCCATCTTCATTGATTTCACGCGCGTGAAATCGCCGATGTTTGCTTTAAAGCCAAGCGGTGAAGTCTTCACCATCGTTTTTCCATCAAGAGTTACGCTATAGCATGGGCGGTTGCCTATCACATCAACATCCACGTTCAATCGTGTCGACGGCGACGTGATTGTGGCGGCATTGACGCCAATCAATGACGCTGCCAATAGCACTACTGTTAAACCTGTTCTCATGTTTTAGTTCAAAATTGTTTATTGGTTAATTAGTTATTTTACAGTTACAAATTTAGCAATAATTTTCTCCATTTTCAAGCGCCGGTAACTGAAAAGCGGTGCTTCGGGACACCGAGTCCCGAGCACCGCCCAACCAGTACAAATATATAGGGTATTGAATCCTGCTACTGATTCACAACCTTCTTACCCCAATATGTCTTTTTGCCGTTAAGACCTACATAAACGATTGTGTGAGTACGTGGGCTTGCTTCCCAGTCACATTCACGTTGTAAGTACAACTTAACGCCGTTTGCTGTCAATACTTGATTGTCTGCGTCATAGCTCCATGAGCCACCCTTCCATGTTCCTGCACTGATAGTGTAGTCAGGGTCAAGTGTCATGCGTGATGATTCTTTTTGGTTTCCGTAGCTATAACCGAGGTCAATGTGTTCCCATTCGCCCACGAGTTCATCCTCGCTGATTGCAACTTGAGGAACTGCACCATAACGTTCAGGCATTACTACCGGCCATCCATCTTCAGTCCAACGGATTGAACGTACATGACCCATCATAATTGCGTTTGCGTATGTGTTGCCGTATGCACCTTCAGGTAGACGACCTTGTGATGCGTAGTACCAATTGTCATTGCCATCATTGAAGATTGCGCAGTGTGAAATACCTACCCAACCATAGCTATTTTCAAACTTATATGGGTGAGTTACGATAGGATATGCATCACCACCATTGTTTGTGCAGTCAGTTCCGTCGATACCATAGTATGGACCGGTGATTGAAGTTGCACGCACAACACGTGTGTTGTAAGGTACATCAAGTCCGTCGTATGCAAGGAACAAGTAATAGTAACCATTGCGATAAACGATTTCAGGACCTTCTGAACCTTGCCAACGATAACCCTTTGTACGAGTATAGATGCATTGTCCGAATGATGCGATATCGCTCATTGATGTGCCCCAAGGTGTTCCAAGCTCGTTGAGTGGTTTACCGGTTTCAGGGTCAAGTTGCAATGCAACGATACCTGAGTGCCATGAACCATGAATCAACCAGTGCTCACCTTCAGGAGTGATGATGTAAGATGGGTCAATTGCATTCCATGTGTAGTATGCATTCTTGTAATCACCCACTACAAACCATTGGTCACCACGGTCAGTTGATGATACTGTTACAAAGCCCTTATCTTCCCACACATTTGATGCAGGGTCTTTTGTTTCCATCACACCGATGAATCCACGTTCTGCCCATGAGTCATCGCCATTGAGTGTTCCGGTGGCCATGGTGTGATTGATAACAATTGAATAATACATACGATAAGTGCCGTTACCAAGGTTACGTGCGCAAGGTGCCCAATAGCCGTATGAATCATCAGTAAATGTGATTGCGGATAAGCCTTGAGCTGCACGATATTCATTACATTTTTCTGCTACCCATGCCGGTGCTTCGTCCATGGTTGAACCGAGATATTCCCAGTTTACCAAGTCCTTTGAACGACGGCCGTGGAAGTGACCCTTACCTGCGCCGATTGATGCGTTACCATATGATGCGTCAGTTTGATACATGTAATAGTAACCGTCATCTGCCTTCATTACTGTGGGGTCATGAACGTTTGCTAAGTTCCATTGTGAACGATTTTCCCAACCTGCGATATCTACATAGTTATCTTCATAAGTTGGTGCAATGTAGTTCTCCAATTGTTCAGCAAGTGTACCTTCTGCTGTGAACACTGTGAATTGGTCTGAATAAACAAGATCGCCATTGTACAATGTCACGAATGAACGTACATAGTAAGTTGTGTTTGGTGCCAAACCGGTGATTGTGCCAACAACCTTACCATCCTTAACTTCACCTTCTACTGCTGTGCCATAGATGGTGGGGTTGGGTGATGTGCTATAAGCAAAACCTACCTTTGAATAGCGTTGTCCTTTTTCCAATGTGAATGGAGTGGAAAGTTCTACGCTTGTAGCGTGAGTTACAACTTGCGTTGTTGAGAAGCTCACACCTGCCGATGGCTCTGTGTAGTCAAAGTCGTCATCGTCACAGCCGCCCATGATGAGGGCGACTGCAGCGAATGCGCTTAGAAGCAATATTTTTGATTTCATTGTTTCTTAAGTTTTAAGTTTCTTGATTAGAGTTCCCAACCCGGTGTTTGTGGATAACCGGTCTTAATCAATTCATCGTAAGGAATTGGGAAGAAGTAGTTCTTAGGAATTGTGAATGATACTCTTGAATCTACATCACTGGTTCCATAAACATAGTTCACTGAAGTTCCGTCTGCATCGGTCTTTCTTACTGATACACCATAGAGGTTGTAAACTTGACGATAGCGTGGTAAGCTTGTTTCAGCTGTTGCGCTCTTGTTTTCAGTGAAGAGTTTCCAACGACGTTCGTCAAAGTAACGATGGTCTTCAAAGCAGAGTTCGATACGACGTTCATTGCGGATGCGTTCACGCAATGTTGATTGGTCCATGCTCTTGTAAGCCGGCATACCTACACGGGCACGCACTTGGTTTACATATTGATAAGCTTCGCTTGTGCGTCCTGCTTCATTAAGAGCTTCTGCTGCGTTAAGAAGGATTTCGCCATAACGGAAGATTGGACATGCGTGACGTTGGTTACCGATAGTACCATCCCAACGGATATTGTTGGTGTACTTCTTTGAATAGTAACCGGTAGCTGTACCACCATTACCACGAGCATAGTCAATACCCTTGCCATATTCGTCGTTACTTACGTCGATGGTGCGTTCCTCGTCGGTATCACCCCAAACTGTTCCTTGGTGGAAGATAGTTTGTTCGAGACGTGGGTCACGATTTACGTATGGGTTTTGGTCATCATAAGTCGGGTCTTGGTCGATGGGAAGACCATTGAGGGTTTCGTATGCATCAACAAGGTTTTGAGTTGGGTTCAAATAACCTGTTGCGCTGATTGAACCTGAGAATCCGCAAGGTGCGTTGAAATACTCAAGGTTAAGTGTTGACCACACTGAACGGCTAAGAATGTACTCGTTGTTACGAACAGGGTCGGTTACGAAACATTGATAGTAGTTTTGGCTTGGGTCATTATCCGATGTAGTGTAAAGACGGTATGGATTTGAGCATTGTTGGTTTTTGTTGATAAAATCCAATGCATATTGTGCCGCATTTGACCACAATTGAGTATCACCGCTGGTGTTATACAATGGAGATGCGAGATATAGAGCTGCACGTGCTTTGAGTGCGTATGCTGCTGCACCGTTGATACGGCCCCAGTTCTCTTCCTCGTTTGAATAACGGAATGGCAGGTCATCTTTGTACTTATCACATTCATCAATTACCCATTGAAGTGCCTCTTGGGCTGATACACGTTCGGGAAGTGTTGATGATGGAGTCAAAATGATTGGAGTACCTTCTTCATCATCTGCTACTACAGGGATATCACCAAACCAGCAGATTAAGTCGAAGTGGCAGATTGCACGCAACACGCGAGCTTCAGCTATCCAACGGTCATATAGACGGTTGTCATCACCGCTCTTCTCTGAGTTTCCGACAACATCGGCACGTGCATTCAAGATAAATTGATTACATCCACGGATTCCGGTGTAACGACGTTCCCAGTAGTAATCTGCAAACCAGTGGTTGGTTGCATCGTATGCATCAGCATTTACTGAGTGATAACGGTGTACACCCCAGTAACTTACTGCGTTATCTGTCATACAGTCATTGGATAGACGATATTGTGTATCATTGTAACCAACAAATGCGTCGGGCAGATAATCATATAGAAGAGCCAAGAAACCGCGAGTACGGTCATAGTCTGCGAATACGTTCTCAGCTTGGAGAGTCAAGTCAACTTCTTTGTCGAGATAGTCGCTACATGATGCTCCCGTTAACGAGAGCACTGTAGCAGCTATTATTGCATATTTATTGAATTTCATAATTCTAAGAAAATTTCAGGATTAGAACGCTATATTTACACCTAATGAAATTGTACGAGTCTTTGGATACCACCAGCAGTATGACATCGGCTTTTCAGGGTCCATGCCTTTGGGTAAGTGGCTCCAGTTGCACAAGTTATATCCGCTTACATAGAAACGACACTTTGTCATGTATGCTTTGGCGATTAACTTCTCGGGAAGTGAGTAACCAAATTCAAGGTTACGCAATGCCAAGTAATCACCGTTCACAATCCAAATATCATTTTGGTATGAACCATTATCACGTGAAGAATCTTCTGTGTTGTATGAATAGCTCAAACGTGGATATTTTGCATTGATATTGCGTGGGTCAGTTGGATCATCAGTATAATAACCCCATGCCTTAGTTACCTCGTGAGTTGCATTATTTTGTCCCCATTCACTGAAGGTCATTGACGGTGACAAGAATACTGAACGATGGAGATATGCTGTCAAGATTGCCTTCAAGTCAAAGCCTGCATATTGCACTGAAAGTGACAATGATGGTGTCAAGTCAGGAAGCAAAGTGTAACCTACAGGTGACATATCACGTGAGTCAATTACACGGTCACCGTTAAGGTCTTTGAATACTGCTGTACCAAGTTTTTGGCCACCGCTTGAGAATGAGTTATATGGATACTTTTCAGGGTGATCAATTGCATCTTGTTGGCTGGTTGAAATCAAATTAGGATCTGATGCCCATTGCTCAAATTGATAAATGTTCCAACCACCGATTGCATCGCGGTTTTCCCATTCGTAGAGGTTAGCTACGCTGACATAGTCACGGATACGATCACCGGTCTTACGTTGCCATTCTACTGAAGGCTCTGTTTCGTCCATTTCGGTAATCTTATTCATGTTGTATGACAACATACCTTCGATTTGATAGCTTACTTTACCGATTTTGTTCTTGTGACCAATTGACAATTCAAAACCGTGAGATTCTACCTTACCATAAGAGTCTTTTGCATAGCTGATACCGATGATGCTAGGAATTGTTGAACGTTCAACGAGGATGTTACTACGCCATTCCTTGAATGCATCAAATGAACCGTAGAACTTACTGTTCCAGAGATCCCAATCAAGACCGAAGTTATACATCTTTGATACTTCCCATTTGCTATTGGGGTTACCTGCTACCTGTTCAGCATAACCGGTTACCCATGTTGCGTTGTAACCAAATGCATAACCATTGCTTTGGCCATAGGTTGATTGATAAGGATAACGACCTGCACCGGTATCATTCATACCTGCTTTACCATAGCTCATGCGTACCTTCAACAAGTTGAGGTTAGGATTCTTCAAGAACGATTCTTCGCTGGCAACCCATGCGCCGCCTACGCCCCAGAATGTTCCCCAACGGTCACTAGGATCGAAGTTATCTGAACCCATGCGTGAAATACTTCCATTCAATACATAACGGTTATCGAAGATGTAGTTAGCTGCACCGTTGAATGATAGATAACGGTCAGATGAATACATGGTCATATCGGTACTTGCTTCTTGTACGTTCAAACGTTGTTGATATGAACGGATGAATGCATTAGCATCAATATGGTGCTTACCGAAGGTGCGGTCATAGTTGAAACCAAAGCGAGCGTTGATTGTCCATGAGTTTGCACGTTCGTGAGTGGTCGGGTTGCTCAATTCGCTGTAACGGCTATATTGAGTGTAAGTGAAATCGTTGATGTCAGTTACACCGGTGTTAGTGTAGTCGTATGAGTAGCTATTGATTGAGTTAGTTTGAGTTGATTCAAACACGTCATAAGCATCGAAGCTGACAACCAAGTTTGCGCTCAAGCCCTTAGTGATGGGTGAAAGGTCACCGTTTACATTCAATGTTGAATAAAGTTGACGACGACGGTTCTTTTCTTGACCTGATGCACCGAGGTAACGCAATGGGTTGTTGGCTGAACTACTTGCATAGAGTTCACCGTTAGGACAGTAAACAGGTGCCATTGGAGTTGCTTCTACAGCACCGAATGTTGTCAAGTTGAACACTGACTCGGTTGGTTGGATGATGTTATCAATACGACCACCAAGGTCAAGTCCCACTGTCAAATATTTGTTTACCTTAACGTCCAAGTTTGAACGGAGGTTCCAACGATTCAAGCAGTGTTGAGTTGAATAACGGTCATTCATTGAAGTACCTTCGCTGTTCCACATACCCTCTTGACGCAAGTAAGAGAATGATACATAGTAGCGAGCACGGTTATTACCACCTGAGATTTGTAAGTTAGTCTTCACTACAGGAGCAGTTTCGCGATAAAGTACATCAAACCAGTTGGTGTTGAAGTAACGATATTGGTCCATGCCGTCTAGTGTTTCACCGTTACATACTCGACGATATTTTTCAATTTGGTCTGCGCTCCACACGGGGTCTTTGCCATCAAGATATTTTACTTGGTTTTGAGTCAATGCCAAGTTGTAAGAGTTTTGGTTCTCTACTTTACCGGTCAATGATTGGAAACCATATTCTTGAGTGAACTCAACGTTAGTCTTACCCACTTCACCACGCTTGGTAGTTACGAGGATAACACCGTTAGCACCACGCATACCGTAGATTGCTGTTGCTGCTGCATCCTTGAGGATGGTTACGTTATCAATTGGGAATGCATCGAGGAATGAGATATCACGCTCAACGTTATCCACAATGATAATCGGGCTACGAGCACTTGAGTTCAAGGTACGCACACCACGGATATAAATCTTGGTTTGTGCCCATCCGGGTTCTGAAGATACTTCGTAGGTTTGAACACCTGTCAATGTAGAGTTGAACGCATTTTGTAGTACGGTTACAGGGTAACGTTGTAGCTCTGTACCTGATACCATTGAAGTTGACTCGGTCATGAACTTCGCAGGCTTTTCAGCAAATGCGACATTTCTCAAGTGTGAATATTTATCTGTATCTGGATTGAGGACAATTGTCAATGGAGCTTTCTCATCCTCAATGGGAACTATGCTTGTAATATAGCCTACACATTTGGCATTTACCTCATCCTCATATTCAACATCTGAGAGTGTAAAATATCCATCCTTATCCGAGAGGACAATGCGGCTACGTTCAGCGAGATTCAGTACAGCTCCGGCTATTGGATTTCCGTCAGGATCTACTACACGGCCCTTAACTTCACGTCCACCGGCTGCGTTCATCACCAATGAACCGCCGAGAAGCATGGCTGTCACAAGGAGTTTTCCTTTGCTTGACATAGAATTTACTATATTTTTCATACTTTTTTATTTACGTGATTTAAGATTTACCAACCGGGATTATTTTCGATGTTGGTCTTCCATTCCTCTGCTTCAGGTATTGGATAGAGATACATCTTAGATTCAAACTTACGAGTTTGTGCAACCTTACGGCTGATATTTCCACTCTTATCAACTGATACACCATAGATGGGGCGTGACAATGCTTCCACTGCTACGTTCCAACGGCGTACATCCCATGAACGATGTTCCTCGAATGCAAATTCGATTGTACGTTCTTTGTGGATGAAGTTTCTCATTGCATCCTTTGTCTTGAGGTCTGCACGATCTGCAACATTGCCTGTGATACCTGCGCGGTGACGCACTTGGTCAAGTAATGCACACACTTCAGCTGTTGGGCCCTCTACTTCGTTGAGTGATTCAGCGAGGTTCATGATAATTTCAGCGTAACGGATGATTGTCCATAGACGATATGCTGTACCACCGTGGTTACTTGCCAAGATACTTTCCGGAATGTACTTGCGCATGTAATATCCGGTTGGAGTTGCATTTGCGTTACCCACTGGATTATCACGTTCACCAAGAACTACGTTGATTGTTGCGTTGTTCCATGTTGAACCATTGTAAAGAACGGTACCTTTGAGACGCGGGTCACGATTTTGCCACATTGTTTGGTCTGAATAACCGCTTGCTGCGTTGATGGTCGGGTTACCATTAGAATCATATACAGGAGCACCTGTTGCATCGTATGAAGTAAATGGTGCTGAACCGTCAGCCATATCATACATATCTACAAGGTTTTGTGATGGACAGTTACCACCTGAACCACCTTCACCAACAGGAGTATCTACTGAAATACCGCTCCAACCGATGGTTACATCGTTACGGAAGAAGATTACTTCGTTGTTGTTACCTGTATATTGAGTACGCAATACTGCATTACCGTAGTTGATATCCGGGTCAATGTTATCTTCAGCATAGAGACCGAAGTTTGAACCGTAATCACTGATGAAGCTACGTGCTGCATCTGCTGCTTGTTGCCAGGTTATACCGCTCTCAGCTGAATAACGTGGTGAAGCCATGTACAACTTAATGCGTGATTGAAGTGCGCGTGACATTGGTTGTGATAGACGACCTACACGGTTCTTGTTCCATGCGTCATCATATCCGAGAAGGTCACTTTCTGATTCCTCAAGTTCCTTGAGAATGAAATCTACTACATATTCCTTGATGCTTGGGCGTCCGGTGTATGATGTAATCATATCAGTTTCAGGGTCGAGAACTTCAGTGATGATAGGTAATGTACCATAGCGGAGGAACAATTCCCAGTAGAAGTATGCACGGAAGGTGCGAGCTTCTGCGATGATTTGCTTACGGGTAGCTGCTTCTTGTTCTGCAGTCTTGGTAATATCGTTAGGAACTTCTGCAATGTGTTCGAGAACGAAGTTACACTTACGGATTGCACGATAGCGTGATTCCCACACTGAGCTCAATTCATTGTAACCGCCTGATGCGTAATAGTTACCAATGTTGAATGAAGTGCGAGCTCCACCTGTTGCAAATGATGTCTCTGCCAAGTCGGTTGTTGCATCAAGCCATGAATTAGATATTCTCAATGCACCGTGTAGTAGGAAGTTATAAGTATCAGTGTGAAAATACTCAAACATATTCCAGTCGGCCAGGGTCTTTTCCTGGGTAAGCTCATTAGATGGTTGCTTATCTAGGAAGTCGCTACATGATGTTAACGAAATCGAAGCGCCCAACAATAAAGCTGTTGCTGTATATTTGATTGCCTTTTTCATATTTGTCTTGAAAATTAGAATTGAATGTTAACACCGACATTGACTGTCTTACAGATAGGATAACGGTTTGAACCGTTGCTTTCAGGGTCGGTGAGACCGCCTAGGTGGTCCCAAGTAATTAAGTTGTTAGCATTGATGTAGAAACGACATTGTGTCATTGAACATGCTTTAACCCAATTTTGGGGAAGAGTATATGACAACTCAATGTTCTTCAAACGGCAGAATGCACCGTTCTTCAAGAAGAATGAGTTTTGACGTTGGTTGTGGTCACCGTAGCTATCATAGTGAAGCAATGGATAAGTGGCGTTTGCCAAGTTGTATTCTTCACTTTCTGCCGGGTTCCAACGCTCCAAGTGGTGTTCCTTAACTTTACCACCATTGATGAATGCATACATTGCTTCTGCATCATAGTAGCGGCTCACGTGGTCTACACCTTGGAACATAATGCTAAATCCAATTCCTTTATATTCAGCACCGAGTGTCAATGCATATGTGTTTTCAGGAACATCACTGTAACCGATTGCTGTTTCATCACGGTCATCAATGAAGCCATCACCATTCATATCGCGATATTTCAAGTCACCCACTTGAGTTGAACCGAAGGTTGATACAGGAAGTGTACCGCTGTCGATATCAGCTTGAGTGATGAAACCGTCACAGATTAAACCAAAGTATTGGTTGATGACGTGACCTGTACGTTTACGATATTCAGTCTTTGCGTCAGGTTCATCCATCGCTGTGATTTTGTTTTGTGCGTGTGAATAAGTCAAACCGATGTTGTAGTTGAAATCCTTACCAATCTTGTTGTTGTAGTGCAACTCAAGTTCATAACCCTTATTGGTTGTCTTACCAAGGTTACCTGCTGCTGATGTTACACCAAACCACCATGGACGAGTCAAGTACTCAGTCAAGATGTTGTTACGGCTTTCATAGAATACATCGATGTTACCGGTAAGTGAGTTATTGAGAACTGCAAATTCAAGACCGAGGTTGTACTTGTGAGCACGTTCCCAAGTTACACCGTAGTTAGGATATTGTTGTTCGTAGATACCGGTTTGTCCGTTTGTTCCGAAGTAATAGTCATTGCTGATTTGTGACCATTTTTGTTCATATAGGAAGCGTTGTTGAACGCCGCTTACCAAGTAAACATCGTTACCAACTTGACCGTAGCTACCACGAATCTTCAAGTTGTTCAACCATGCCTTAGTTGGTTCCATGAATTTTTCTTCGCTGATGCGCCATCCTAGTGAGAATGCGGGGAAGAAACCGAAACGTTTACCCTTAGCAAAGTTTTCTGAACCGTTATAACCGAAGTTTACTTCAGCCAAGTAGCGGTTGTCATAAGCGTAAGTTACACGACCTACGAGACCTTGATAACGTTTTGCCAATTCTGCATTTTCACGATAGTCATTTTGCATGTATAGCAACATTGCTGTTACATTGTGAACATTATTGAATATGCGAGCATAGTTCAATTGTGCTTCCATGTAAAGCTTGTAGATTGTGCTTGAAGTATATGAACTTGCAAGTGTACCATCTGAATTAAACTTGTTGTAAGCATCTTGGCTGGTGAAGTTAGCACGGTCATTCAATTCATAAGTTGCAAATGACTTAGAATAGAGTGTGCGGTGATAGTTTTCGTAGTCAAATGATGCCATTGCGCGAGCTGAAAGACCCGGTGTCAACCAGTCCATCTTATAGTCGGCAATAAAGTTTGTTTCATTGATAGTATTTACTGCTTTGTAGTAACCTGATTCAGCCAAAGTTGCATAAATGTTGCTTTGGTATTGTGAGCTACCACCATAGAGAGTCTTGGTATTTTCACCGTCTTGCACTTGATATGCAACAGGGAACAACCAACCCGGAGTGTGGTTTACTTGATAGTAAACATTACTGTAAGTGCTTGATTCATCTGAGTTAGGACCGCGGCGTTCCTCAAAACGTGTACCGAAGTTAACTGAGAAGGTCAAATCCTTTGTCAAGAAGAAGTCAGCGTTGGCACGGAAGCCATAACGTTTGTAGTTCAATGATGTTGAGTTACCATAATCATCATTTGATAGATTCTTGAATAAAGAACCTTGGTCATAATATTCTAATGATGCATAGTAGCGCATACGTTTTGTACCACCGCGAACACTTGCATTGTAACGTTGTGCAGGTGCTGATGATTTCAAAATTTCGTCATACCAGTCAACATTCGGGTAAAGGAGTGCATCCAAGCCTGAAAGTTCACCGTTTACTGACTTGCGGTACATCTCGATATCACTTGATGAGAATTGTGAGGGTAATCCATCATTTGCAAGTGCTTCTTCTAGAAGAGTTACTGATTGATATGAATCTAGGTATGTATCACTGCGTGTTGGTGATTGCCATTGCCAGTTAGCTGTCAAGTTAACTACAGGCTTTTGGTCTTTACCACGCTTGGTTGTGATAAGCATTACACCGTTTGCACCACGCACACCATAAACTGCTGTTGCTGATGCATCCTTCAATACTGAAATGGTTTCGATATCATCAGGAGCAATTTGTGAGAACGAACGTTCTACACCATCCACCAATACGAGCGGTTGAGCGTCACCTGCGAAGGTTGCACGACCACGGATGTAGATTGATGCATCATCGGCACCAGGAGCACCTGATGTTTGGCTGGTGATTACACCGGGGATTTTACCGGTAATTGCTTGTGAGATATTTGCTGATGGTGTTTCGAGAAGGTCATCTGAATTTACTTGTGAGATAGCACCGATTACCGATTCTTTCTTCTGTTGACCATAACCTACTACAACCACTTCTTCGAGTCGTTCACTTGCGTCAGCCAAACGGACTGTGATGTCTGTTCTTCCGTTTACTGCCACTTCTTGTGCCTTATAACCTATATAGGATACAACGAGAACGGCTTTATTTGCATCCTTTACTGACAATGAGAACTCACCGTCAATATTGGTTGACACGCCATTGGTGGTACCTTTTTGTAGGACACTCGCACCAATCAACGGATCGCCTGATTCATCGGTTACAACACCCTTAACAACTGTTTGTGCCCAGGCGGTTTGACCGATAAACATTATCATCGCTAGCACGAGGCTGAGGAGAGATACTCTCCCCATTCCTTGTGATATGTTGCGTTTATTGTTCATAATCTTTTGTATCTGGATTTAAAGTTATTATTATTCTTGCGGATCCATGTCAACCCATGGGAAATAACCAACCTTGAGGAAGTCCACATATGCAAGCTCACATGTGAAGAAGAGACCTACTGGAGCTGCTACGCCCGGAGTTTCAAATCTATATTCCGGCATTGCGGTTCCATCTTCCTTAGTTTGACGACAAACCATTGTCAACTTAGAGTTTGTATAATCAAAGTACACGCGACAAGTTGCGTTGTGCATATCTTCAACATAGGTTGTCCAATCAAATGATTGTGTCATTGTTGATGAGTCATAAAGAGTACCCCAACCGTATGCATCGGCACGTAGTACATAGTTTTCTGAATAACCGTCGTCGCCGTATGCTTTACCGTTTGTACATACTAACAACCAGTTGTTCCAGTTACTTGCTGAACCTGAGTTACCATTGATAAATTCAACACCCCACTTGGTGAATGATGAGTCAAATGTGTACAAGTCAGAGAATGCTGACCACCATCCTGTTGTATAGTCGGTTGCACCGGTTACGTGTGTACCTGATTCGTAAGTTTGACCAACGAATGTTGCATCCGGGTTAAACAAGTAGTGTGAATTGTCGCAAGTGAAGAATGTACCGATTGTCTCGTTTTCAACACCTGTTGTGGTTGATTTATAATGATATACATTACCCGATGTACAAGTAATTACGCTTGAAGTGTAAACTGTGGTACCCTTACGTGTAATATCCATTACTACATATGCACCGTCCATTTCGGTTCCATAAGTATCCCAGTTGTAATCACATTCGAGGGTTGTTTGGTCATACAAGCTTGCCCAACCGTAGTTATCACAACGCAAGAACAAGTATTCGGTATAACCATCAGCATCACGGTTGAGACCGTTAGTGATTACCAAGCCCCAATAGTTCCAGTTGCTCGGACCACCATAGTTGTAGAATTCATAGTGAATTACTCCGTCACCGGTGAGGTTTACATAGTCTGACCATACTGACCAGAAAGTTGAAGTGTTGTCTTCGTTACCAACGAGAATCCACTTGCTCAAATCAACTGAATCACCACCGGCTGCGCCACCGCCAATTGAACCCTTCTTAGGTCTGGCAATTTGCTTAGAGGTAATTTCGTTGCGATAGAATGTTAAGTCATCAATTTCAAACGCACGTGGCTCAACGTCGTTGCCTGAACCGATTGTCATGGTTGGTGCTTGTGCCAAGAATTGTACAAGCTTGCTCATGTCAAAGTCAGTGACTACCTTATCGGTCTTCTTGTCACCATCGACATAAACGCCATAACCGTTGTCGCGGATGATAATTGCTACATAATGCCATTCGCCCGGAGTGATATAACCGGTTGCATAGTCAGATGGGTTGTTATCTTCCCATTCGCCATCAAGACCGTTATAGCTAATCCAGAGGTTTGGTGTGATGAATGCTGATGCTGTTGAATTTTGGTTCTTCCAACCGAAAATAGCGCCTTCGGTGTCTAGACCTAGCGCTGTTTCTGTTGCATTACCGTCTGCATCTGTTTCGTAAGCTAAATTCTGTTTGTACCAGAATGTGTAGGAGACCGCATTTTGCACTGAAACGGCTGTTAGCGGGTTGGTAAAGGACACGGAGCCTCCGTTCAAACTGAGAACTTGGGATTGTACCACGTCATCTGTCACAACTTCCGGAACCACTCCTGCGGTTGACGCTGTTGTTCTAAACATGACAGGGTCCAAACCGTCACCTTCAAAGTCGAAGGTCTCAACAGTTTGAAGCGTAGGATAAGTCTGATTACCTGCAAGAGGATCTTGTTGACCCCAATCCTGACAGGAGGATTCAAACATCATTATGGCTGAGACTGCCAATAATGATACCCATTTGTTACTGTACATAAAAATTGATATTTAGTTTAAAGTTTAATTAGTTAACAAGAGGATCTAAGGCAATTTTACTTGCGCTGTATAATTCTTTGTTAAGATTAACTGTTCACAAAATTAGTTTTTATTAACCCGTAAAGGGTGGATAAAACACTATGAGAGGTGGATAAATTGAAAACATGTTATAAAACATATTTTCGATTTGTTTAGGTTCAATTAGTACATTTTCAATTAATTAGGCATTGACAATGTGGTGGATTTTTTAATTTTGGTTGTTATTTACTTGATTTTTGCAAAATTTATTATTGTTGGGATTTTGATTATTGAAATGTTAAATTTTAATTGTTAATTATGTTAATTCTCGCTTGGTTTTTCTTCGTCTTCACCATTTAGCAAGGTGCTTGGTGGTACATTAAACTGCTTGGAGAAGCATCTTGTGAAGTACTTGGCATCATTAAATCCCACCTCATAGGCTATCTCCGAGATGTTCATCGCCTTGGTGCGACGGTTCTTCAAGATTAACTCATGGGCGATATTCATGCGATAAGTACGCACAAATTGTCCGGCACTCTGGCCTATCAAGCTCTGCAGTTTTTTATTAAGCAAACTTCGACTGACGCCGAGCGATTCTGCAAAATCGCCAACGTCAAAATACGAATTTTTGTAGTTATTTTTTATAACTTCCATCACTTGGTCCATGAATTTCTTGTCACGTGATTCGCCCTCAATATTGAGGTCTTCAACGTTCATGTCAAGTGAGAATTTGCGCTGATAGTGGGAGCGATTGTGCAGAATTCCCTCAATGCGGGCCTGCAATAACGCATCATCAAACGGCTTCAACAAGTATTCATCAACACCGCGTCGATAGCTTTCAAGGCGTGTCTCTACGTCAGTTTTGGCTGTCAGCATCAAGAATGGAATGTGGCTGGTCATGAAATTTTCTTTGACATGGTTGTAGAATTCCATACCATCCATGACAGGCATCATCAAGTCACTGATAATAAAGTCGATGTTATGTTCGGCGAGCACATCAAGAGCTTGCTTACCGTTCTCAGCCTCGAGCACATCATATTTTTCGCGCAAAATTGAGTTGATAAACAATCTCATGTCTTTGTTGTCCTCAACGACAAGGATTGTCAATCGACGAGCTTCGCCGGCTTGCAATGCCACGCTGTCGACCTGCGTTACAATATTTTCGCCGCCGGATTCTTCATCGGTAGCTTCGGTAACATTCTTATCTACAGGGAGCAGAACTCTAAATGAGCAACCGTCGCCGGGGTTATTCTTTGCCCAAATGCGACCGCCATAAATTTCGACGATTGAACGGCACAGATACAAGCCGATACCGCTACCGCCGGTGCCCATAACCGGATATTTCATGTCTTCCTTGCCCTGATAGAAGCGCTCAAACACTTTATCAATCTCGTTTTCAGAGATACCGCTACCGGTGTCTCTAACGCAGAAATACAGCGTGTTGTCACCGTTGAGCACACAAGTTGGCATCAACGCTGCATATAGCGTTATTTCGCGATTATCGGGTGTAAACTTGAGCGCATTGGACAGAAGATTGGTCAGCACCTTGCGCAATGCTTCTTCATCGTATGAGATTTCTTCTTGCGAGAAATGTGTTATCTTGTTCAGTTTGATACCGCGTTCTTGCGCCATTGCCACAAATGGCTCAAACAAGCCGTCAATAAAGCTGATAATGTTGTGGCTACTGCGACGTATCTCTATCTTGCCTGATTCTATCTTGCGGAAGTCCATCAATTGGTTCACAAGCGTCAACAAGTATTTTGAGTTATGGTCAACAATGCGCAACAGCTCCAGCACTTGCGGATTGTAGCTCAACTTCAGCGCACGCTGTATCGGGCCCATAATCAAGGTTATCGGTGTGCGGAATTCGTGAGTAATGTTGGTAAAGAACGAAATTCTATCAACGGTCAACTCTTGCACACGGTGATTCATTTCGGTGAGCTGTGCTTTCTGTTGCGAAATTTCCTCATTTTTCTCAACCAAGCGTTGATTTTGGTCGGCTAGCTCGAGCGCACGGTCTTCAGCCAAATGTTTTTGGGTTTCAAGTTGTGATGTACGTTTGTCTACCTCGGCTTGAAGCACCGCTTTTTGGCGCTCAAGACTGCGCACACGCCAACGGTGAACTCCAAAGAATAAACCGACTATCAAACAAGCCATTATCAACATAAACCATGGCGTCTTGTAGAAATACGGCACGATGACCACACGTATTTCGGCAATCTGAGCATTATTCACATCGCCGTCGGGCTCATAACGCACTTGCAACGTGTATGTACCGGGCGAAAGGTTGGTATAACTTACGAAACGTCGATTGTCGCCCACTCTCACCCATTCTTCATCAAAGCCCACAAGACGGTAGCTGTAATATGATGCGTCATTTTGAGTGTAGTCAAGCGCAGAAAATTCTATTGAGAATGATTTTTCGCGCTCATGGATGCGCACAACATCCAGCGCTGAGATATCTTTATCAATCACTCCATCACCGGCAAAAGCCTCAACGTTGCCCACAATCAATCTTGTGAACACAACATGAGAGTTGACGCTTGGGCGCTGAGCCACAGCTCGTGAATCAAGAGCCACAAGGCCTTGTGTGGTACCAAACATGAGTTTGCCCTCTGATGTGCGACAATATGCGTTCCAATAGAATTGGTCGGAAATCAGTCCGTCTTGAAGCGTGTAGATACCGAAACGTCCCGTCGCAACATCAAGTCGCGCCAATCCGTTATTTGTAGCAACCCAAATTGCGCCGTCAGCATCCTCAAGCACACCTTTGACTGTGTTATTGCAAAGGCCTTTCTGAGTGTCATAGCCCACAAACGTTTCTTTGCCGTTTTTCACCACACGGTGATACAATCCATAGCCGTTACTGCCGAGCCAGATTGTCCCGTCGGAAGCTTGGCAAATACAAGTGATATGCTCAACAATTTTGCTGTCGGGATTATCGAGTTTATATTTGAGGTGACGGTACTCAAATGTGCCGTCAGCTTTTTTCTTCTTCAAATTGATGACGCAAACGCCATCGAGGCATCCCACCCACAAATTTCCGTCTTTATCGACCAATGAGCCAACACAGCCTTTAATCATATCTGACTGTTTTGTACCCAACGGACGTTTAAGCGTTTGTGTTGCAATATCATATAAATACAGCCCGGTATTGGAGCCTATCCACATTGCATTATTTATTTTATCATAAGCCAACACACCGATATAGGGTGGCAGGCCCGAAACGTTCAAACGATGGGATTGCTGCGGGTTCTTGCTATTCAAGACATCAATACCTCCGCCCCAGGTTCCTACCCACAAATCATCGGCGCCGCCCAATGCGAGCGCGCTCACTGAATTATGGCTTAGTACGCCGGTTTGAACGGTAAAGTGGTCAAAATAGTCCGAGCCCTTTACTTTTCGGTTCAATCCACCTTCGACATTACCTACCCAAATATAGCCGTTGGGGTCATCAAGGATGGCATTTACGGGGAACGATGACAGTGACGCCGGGCGATTTGCTTCATGAACGAAGTTGCGCACATACAATTGTCGGGGAACAAGCTTGTTAATACCGCAACCCTCGGTTGCTATCCACACAACGGGGCCGTCAACATAGACCATGTTGAAAAATATACTGTTGAAGCGGCCTGATTCATCGCCAAGTCGCTCAAAGTTATCACTGATGGGATTATAGACATTTGCGCCTCTCAATGAGGTAACAATCAATCTATTATCTTGCGTTACTGCAAGATGTGTCAAGAAGTTTTGAGATAGTGAATGAGCATCATTAGCGTCATAGACATAGTGTTTTACGCGATTTTCTTGTCTATTGTAACGATAGAGGCCGTTATTGGTTGATATCCACACTTCATTGTCTTTCAGCTCGATATCGCTGAAGTAATCAACGCCTTCAAATCGCAACGTGAGTGACACCATTTCCGATTTCAACTGCTTGCCTCCGCTAAGTCGATAGATTGCGCCATTGTAGCCAACCCATACATTTCCGTTTCCTTCAACATCCTTGATAACGACGCCGTTGAACACGTCGCGAGGAAGCGTAAATTGCGCTATTTCAATTACATCACCGTTTTTATCAAAGGATAAGCGATACACATTGCGCTCAACGTTCACCCATACGCGTTGTAGTGAATCGGTCGCAACCGAATAGATTGATTTAGTGAGTAATTCTTTGAGTTTTCCTGTTTTATCGTTAGGGACAACGTTTTTCAATAAATCCAGTGAAATAACATCGAGACCACCGTCACTAGCTGACCATATACGGCCAAATGCATCTTCAACAACATTCTTGACGACGCAACTTTTAATTTTATTTCTCGATGAGTTGGGGCTGAAATTGATAAATTCATAGCCGTCATATCGCGATAAACCACCGCCACCGGTAGAAATCCACATGAATCCACGGCTATCTTTGTAGATGTCATCAACAAAGTCGTGTGACAACCCGTCTTTCACTGTTATATATGACACATTGTACCTTTCAAGAAACGACAACGTCTCCTGACAAGTTGCTGTTTTATAGCATAAAGATAATACGGCTAATATTACTATATGCAGGCAATTAGATAACAATGTCTTAGGTTGCATGTACTGGTATTCTTGCACTTCATGATAACTATTGCCAAAGTTACAAATAATTTTTTAATATTCAACTATTTTCGTTAATAATAGTTTTCACTTTCCCTTTATCCACCTCAAAAAATCATTAATCCACCCAATTCTAAGCTTAAAAAGGTAATTTTAGGGCGAATTATTGAAACAAACAACAATGTCCAAACCTAAACTGCTTGTGTTCTCTACAGCCGTCCTTTTTTCATCGCTGACTGTAGGAGCAAAAACTTTTGTGCCCACCCCAACTCCTAACCCATGGGAAGATGATTACTCTGACGTCTCTTCGATGGAAAATTACAAATCTTGGGGTACTTACAACGTTCATGACCCGGCTTGTAAAAAAATCGGCGATTTTTACTACATGTTTTCAACCGATGCTATCTTCCGCGAAAATAAGCGTGAAGCTCAAAAGCATGGAATCAACATAGGCTACCTCCAGATGCGCCGTTCCCGCGACTTGGTCAATTGGGAATTTCTCGGATGGGTATTCCCCGAAATCCCAACCGAAGCTGTTGAGTGGGTTCGCGCTAAAGCCGACGGCCATGGTGCCACCAACATGTGGGCGCCTTACATCGTGGAATGTAACGGAATCTACCGTCTGTACTATTGCGTGTCAGCTTTTGGCCGCAAAACTTCATACATCGGCGTTGCCGAAGCCAATTCTCCCGAAGGTCCTTGGACTCACAAGGGCGCTGTGGTAAAAACTGACGACACAACACCGATGAACGCAATCGACCCCACCATCGCAGTTGACCGCGACGGCAAATGGTGGATGACCTATGGCTCTTACTTTGAAGGGCTGTACTGCGTTGAACTTGACCCCGCCACCGGTTTCACCAAAGCTGACGGCGACTTAGGTCACTTGGTTGCTCGTCGCGACAATTGGCGCGTAGACAATCTCGAAGCCCCCGAAGTGATTTACAATCAAGAACTTGACAAATACTTCTTGTTTGTATCTTACGACCCTCTGATGACGACCTATAACGTGAGAGTTGGTCGTTCTGACAGCGCTGCCGGTCCTTTCACCGATTTCCACGGAAAGGAAATGAGCGACACTACCAACAACTACCCTATTCTCACAGCGCCTTACCGCTTTGACGAGCATCCGGGATGGGTGGGAACTGCCCACTGCGGTGTTTTCACTGACGGTAACGGAAAATACTTCATGGCCCACCAAGGCCGATTGGCTCCGGGCAACGGTATGATGGACTTGCACGTGAGAGAAGTTTTCTTCAACAAGGAAGGTTGGCCCGTAGTTTCACCCGAACGATATGCAGCCACTCCGTCTCGCACATTCACAGCCAACGACTTAGTGGGCGAATGGGAAATTATCCGCGTTCAAGAAGCCCGCGTGCATCGCGGTCTTGAGGCAGGACAAATACTCTGGGGCGAAGGTGCTTTGCTCAAAGGCGAGTGGAATTTAGCTGAACATTTCACGTTCAAAAAAGGCGGCAAACTTAATGGCGGCAAAGATTTATGGTCTTTTAACAAACAAGACCAATCATTATCTTTGACAATTAACGATGAAATTATCAATGATTTGATTATCTTTGTAGGTCACGATTGGGAACGTAAACAGGACACCGTTCTCTTCACCGGTCTCGACGCTAACGGTCGCTCGGTGTGGGGCAAGCGCATTAAGTAATTGATAATTAACCAAAACCAAAACAAATATAAACATTTAATAATTATATCATGAAGCATTTTTCGCAATTAGTCGGCGCCATGGCATTATGCGCCGGATTGAGTGTTTCGGCTGCTTCCAATGAATTTGTCGTTCAGACAAATAAGGTTGGTGCGCCCATTCAATCGACAATGTATGGGTTGTTTTTTGAAGATATCAACTATGCAGCCGATGGTGGTCTCTACGCCGAATTGGTAAAAAACCGCTCGTTTGAATTCCCTCAAAACTTCATGGGATGGAAAACTTTTGGTAACATCGAGCTACGCAACGATGGCCCGTTTGAACGCAATCCCCACTATGTCAGACTTTCTGACCCCGGACACCCCCACAAACACACCGGTCTCCAAAATGAAGGTTACTTCGGCATGGGTATCGAGAAGGGTAAAGAATACCGCTTCAGCGTTTGGGCTCGCAACATCTCAGGCGACACCAAAATCAGAGTTGAATTAATCAACGAAAACCACCCCGAAAACCACCAAGCTCTTGCTAAACAAGAACTTACCATTGATTCTAAAGATTGGAAAAAGTACACCGTTGTACTCAAAGCCAACGAATCATACGACAAGGCTCAACTCCGCATCTTCCTCGGCAAGCCCGAAGGCACTGTTGACCTTGAACACATCTCTCTCTTCCCCGTTGACACTTGGAAAGGTCACGAAAACGGCCTCCGCAAGGACTTGGCTGAAAAACTAGCTGACCTCAAACCGGGTATCTTCCGCTTCCCCGGTGGATGTATCGTTGAAGGTACCGACTTGGACACTCGCTATCAATGGAAAAACACCGTTGGTCCCGTTGAAAATCGTCCGTTGAACGAAAACCGTTGGGAATACACCTTCGATTATCGTTTCTTCCCCGACTATTATCAAAGCTACGGCCTCGGTTTCTATGAATTCTTCCAATTATCTGAAGAAATTGGTTCTGAGCCACTTCCTATCTTAAGTGTAGGTCTTTCTTGCCAATTCCAAAACGACAAGGCAGAAGCTCACGTTCCCGTTAACGAGCTCCAAGACTACATCCAAGACGCTCTCGACCTTATCGAATTTGCTAACGGTGACACTTCAACCAAATGGGGCGCTTTACGTGCCGAAATGGGCCACCCCGCTCCTTTCAACTTGAAATTCATCGGTATCGGTAACGAACAATGGGGTTCAGAATATCCCGAGCACCTAAAACCATTCTTAGATGCTATCCGCGCTAAACACCCCGAAATCAAGATTGTAGGTTCATCAGGTCCTGACTCTGAAGGCGAACAATTTGACTATTTGTGGCCGCAAATGACCAAACTTAAAGCTGACTTGGTTGACGAACACTTCTATCGTCCCGAATCATGGTTCTTGAGCCAAGGCTCTCGTTATGACAGCTATAACCGCAAAGGCCCGAAAGTATTTGCAGGTGAATATGCTTGCCACGGTAAAGGCAAAAAGTGGAACCACTTCAACGCATCACTTCTTGAAGCTGCATTCATGACCGGTCTCGAACGCAACGCCGACATCGTTCACATGGCAACTTATGCTCCTCTATTTGCTCACGTTGACGGATGGCAATGGCGTCCCGACATGATTTGGTACAATAACACCAAGTCATTCAAGACTGTAAGCTACTATGTACAACAACTTTTCAGCACTTACAAGGGTACCAACGTATTGCCATTGACAATGAACAAGAAGAGCGTAACCGGTGCTGAAGGTCAAAACGGCTTGTTTGCAAGCTCTGTTCTCGATAAAAACAACAATTGCTACATCATCAAGGTTGCCAACACTTCAAGCGAGGCTCAAGACCTCAAAATCAACCTCGCAGGCATGAAGAAGAGCGAAAACCTCACTTCAGGTAAGGTTATCACCCTCTCATCAGCCGACCTCGATGCTGAGAACTCAATTGAAAACCCCGACAAGATTGTTCCTGTAACCGGCTCAATTTCTGTATCAGGTCAATCACTTGAGACTTCAATAGCTCCTAATTCATTTGCTGTTTATATCCTCTCTAAATGAAATCATTAGGTAAAATAATATTGTCAATGATGGCACTGCTCCCGGCGTTCAACGCCGGAGCAGCGACCAATGACACAACATTTGTTGCTACACAAAACCCGTTTGTCGACTACAAATACCTCGGCGACCCCGCTGCAATGGTTGAAGACGGCATTGTCTATCTTTATGCCGGACACGATGAATGTCCCAATAATGCCAACTTCTACACGATGAACGAATGGTGTGTATTCTCGTCACCCGACCTCAAGACTTGGACCGAGCACCCTATCACCTTGAAAGCTACTGATTTTAAGTGGTCTAAGGGCGAAGCTTGGGCTAGCCAAGTTATCAAGCGCAACGGCAAATATTACTGGTATGTGACCGTTGAACACGCTAAAATTCCCGGAAAATCTATTGGTGTTGCTGTCAGCGACTCTCCCGTTGGTCCATTCAAGGATGCAATAGGTAAAGCACTCATCACCAACGACATGACAACTGCATACACAAATATCGGCTGGGATGACATCGACCCAACCGTAATGATTGACGATGATGGTCAAGCTTATTTATTTTGGGGAAATACACAATGCTACTACGCTAAGTTAAAGCCAAATATGATTGAGCTCGACGGCCCCATCGTTGCTGTTGAAGGTCTTCCTCGCTACACCGAGGCTCCTTGGATTCACAAACATGGCGACTGGTATTATCTCTCATTCGCTTCAGAATTTCCCGAGAAAATCTGTTATGCGATGAGCCGTTCAATCACCGGACCATGGGAATACAAAGGCGTTCTCAATGAAATAGCCGGCAACTCCAACACTAACCACCAGGCTATCATTGAGTTCAAGGGCAACAACTACTTCATCTACCACAACGGTGCAATCAATCCGTTTGGAGGAAGTTATCGTCGCTCAGTGTGCATCGAGCCGCTTTACTACAACCCCGATGGCACAATCAAGCCAATCATCATGACAACAAAAGGCATATTCTAGATTTACGAACTTTTTTTATAACTCTCACTAACTTTTCAAAATGAATAAAATTCTGAAAATAAGCGCATTGTCACTTTTCTTGGGTGCTGCAACAACAGCATTTGCAGCAAATGAGAAGGTAACAATCAACGTTGCTTCCGACACCGCAACCCACACAATTCAGCCCGAAATCTACGGTCAATTTGCTGAGCACCTTGGCACTTGCATCTACGGCGGTCTTTGGGTAGGTCCCGAATCATCAATCCCCAACACTCAAGGCTATCGCAACGACGTGCTCCAAGCACTCCGCGACCTTAAGATTCCCGTACTTCGTTGGCCGGGTGGATGTTTCGCTGATGAATATCACTGGCAAGACGGTATCGGGCCTAAAGAAAATCGTCCCCGCATGGTCAACAACAACTGGGGAGGAACTGTTGAGGATAACTCTTTTGGTACTCACGAATTTTTCAATCTATGCGAACTTCTTGGCTGTGAACCATATTTGAGCGGAAATGTTGGCTCAGGAACAGTTGAAGAACTAGCAAAATGGGTAGAATATATCACAGCTGAAGACGGCCCGATGGCTAAAGAACGTAAGCTCAACGGTCGCGAAAAGCCTTGGCACCTCAAATACCTCGGTGTAGGTAACGAATCATGGGGTTGCGGTGGTGATATGCTCCCCGAATATTATGCCGACTTGTTCCGTCGTTACGGTATTTACTGCCGCAACTACAATGGCAATAAATTGTACAAAATCGCCTCAGGTGCAAGCGATTATGACTACAATTGGACCGAAACTTTGATGAAGAAGGCCAAGAACCAAATGAACGGTATTTCACTCCACTACTACACAGTGCCCGGATGGACCGGTTCAAAAGGTTCTGCAACCAAATTCACTGAAGAAGAATACTACTGGACTATGGGTAAATGTCTTGAAGTAGAGGATGTTGTAAAACGTCACTCTGAAATCATGGACAAATATGACCCTGACAAGAAAGTGGGCCTCCTCGTTGACGAATGGGGCACATGGTGGGATGAAGAACCCGGAACAGTTCCCGGTCACCTCTACCAACAAAACACAATGCGTGACGCACTTGTTGCCGCTCTATCACTCAACGTATTCCACAAATACACTGACCGCGTGAAGATGACCAACATCGCTCAAATCGCAAACGTGCTTCAATCAATGGTTCTCACCAAAGATGACAAGATGGTGCTCACCCCAACTTATTACGTGTTCAAGATGTACACTCCTCACCAAGGAGCACAACTCATTCCACTCGATTTCACTTGCTCAACTCGTGAAGTTAAGTCAGAACGTTCAGAAACTCCACGTGTACTTCCCACCATCAGTGCAACTGCATCAGTGAAGAATGGTGTTGTAACTATCTCATTAGCAAACGTTGACCTCAACAAAGACTGCGACATTGAAATCCCCGTGAGCAAGCTCAAGAGCCTCAAGGGCGTAAAAGCCGCTACAGTTTCAGGCCAAATCATTACTGCTAAGAACATTGCAGATTACAATGACTTTGATTCAGCTGAAAAAGTTTCAATCAAATCATTTGACAAGGCTAAAATCAACAAGGGCAACATCACCTTGACAGTTCCCGCTAAGTCAATCGTAACTATCTCAGTTAAATAAGCTTATCCATAGTAATCTTATAACAGCAACCGGGCATCACTCCCCCCACGAGTGATGCCCGGTTTTCTTGTTTTATTTAAAGTCAGCATTAAAAACTTACATAAATATACGGCATATTCAAATATTTGCCGTATATTTGCGTAAATTAAATCGCATGAGTTATGGCAAATGGCTTTATTAAAACGAATAGGCAAGATGATGCCGTCTATCGAGGCATACTACAAAGCGCCAAAAATGGAGAACTTATCAAAGTTCGCAATGGCGTTTATACAACGATGGATAATCTTACAGCCGGCATGATTGATATAGATGCAATTGTGCCTAATGGAATTCTATGCCTCTATTCAGCTTGGCATTATTATGGAATGACGACTCAAATTCCTGATGCATACTACATTGCCATTGAACGAAAGAGAAAAATCAGGTTACCCGAAATAATTGACATCAATCTGGTTTATCAAAGCGCAGAGCTATTGAACATTGGTAAGACAACAGCAACTATTGAAGGAATAAATGTTTCGATTTACGACAAAGAACGATGCTTGTGCGATGCAATAAAATATCGTAATAAAATCGGCATTGATGTTATGGCTGAGACACTTAACTCATACCTTGCCGACGCCAATCGCAATCTCAATCGCTTGGCAGATTACGCCAAGCGTCTACGCGTCTTCAATCTATTATCAACCTATCTAAACGTAAAACTATAATGCCCAACAACATCGCACATTCATTAAAAGCAAAATTGCTGAATCTTTGCGACCACGATAATAAACGTTATCAGCAACTCATTGTCCACTACATGCAAGAGCGTTTTCTCTATCGTTTATCAAAAAGCGACTACAGTGAACACTTCATTTTGAAAGGCGGCGCATTGCTATATGCCTATACCGAGTTCTTACCGCGGCCGACAATAGATGTTGACTTTATGGGAGTGCAAATAAACAACGACAAGCAATCGATAATCGTAGCATTCAACGAAATAGCGAATACCAAAGTTGAAGATGATGGTATAATATTTGATGCAAAAAGCATATCATCATCAGATATCGCTGTTGAGCGAAAATATCCCGGCATAAGGATATCTATTACCGCTTTTCTGGACACAATCAAAAAGGAGTTAACTTTTGACATTGGTTTTGGAGATGTAATCACTCCACATCCTGTCGTTATGAAATATCCAGTCGTATTCAACGAAATGGCTAACCCGCAATTAGTTGCGTATTCATTAGAAACCGTTGTTGCCGAGAAATTTCAAACGATGATAGACAAGGGCGTTTTCAATAGTCGGATGAAAGATTTCTTTGACCTATACAGGATTATCATCGTCCACAAATTCAATGAGGAAGACTTAACGTCTGCAATTTTAGCCACTTTCAACAATCGTAACACAGATTTCACGCCCGGTCATATCATTTTTACTGAGGACTTTGCCTCAGATCCAGTGTTTAATCAGCGCTGGAATGCACTTTGTTCCAAGCTCAAAGTTTCACCGGCACCAACATTTGCAGAGGTGATGATGGTGATTAGAGATTTCATGAGGCCATATTGGAGAAGGCTTCAGGGATTGGATTAAAAGCTCTTGCGAATTGTGAACACAGTGTTCACAATCTTGGCAAATTTAAGAGGCTCGACATGTTCTAATTTTTGGGAAGGGGAAGGAGGGATTTAAATGGGGCTATTTTGGGCGGTATTTTGTCCGGGTAATAGGATTGCCCACCGACGATATTTGCGACGATTGTAGGTACCTTAAAATGCGCGTAGCGCGGTGTTTTAATTTACCACGCATAACTCATTTTCAAAAATCAGGTAAAAGCAATAAAAAATGGAGCCCTGAGGACTCCATTTTTAGAATATATTTGCTTGAATAAATTATTCAGCTTCTTCGATAGTAACGGCACGGTCAAGAGCAACGTACTTGTCACCAAGGTCACAGAGGTTACCGTTGTTGATAGTAACATTGAGTTGAGAATCGCTAACACCGTTCTTCTTGAGTTGGTTAGCAACACCGTTTACACGAGCGTTACGGAGACGAGTGTTGATTTGGTCGTTACCTGTGTAGTTATCAGCCCAACCGGTAAGAGTATATTTTTGATCGGGGTTAGACTTCATAACGTTAGAAACAGCATCGAGAAGACCTTCGTCAACCTTAGTCAACTTAGAAACGTTGATAGGATAGTAGATAGTTGCAAGAGGAGCCTTGCTAGCAGCTTGTTCAGCAGGACGGTTCAAGCAGTCGCGGAGTTGAGATTCAAGATCAGCGATGCGAGCGTCAGCAGAAGCTAGACGAGCGCGAAGAGCGTCGCAGTTTTCAGCTTCAGGACAAACGGGAACAACAGGAGCGCTCCATTCAGTCTTGTTGAATTTATAAGTTACGCCAAGGTAAGCTTGAAGGTCGATAGCAGTGCGGTTAGAACCGTTGCTAGCGCGGTCAAGGTGTTGGTCGATAGCAGAAGCACGGAGGTCAAGAGAGATAGCCCAGTGCTTGCCAATGTTGAATTGGTTGATAAGACCGGCACGGAGAGTCAAAACGCGGTCGTCAGCATATTCCCAACCGTCTTCAAGGCCCTTGCTGTCAGTACCTTTAGCATAAGTCCAGTAGAGACCACCACCGGCATAGAAAATAGCGTTGTAAACGCGACCGGGATGATAACCACACCACCAGTTAGTCAAGTTCAACATAACGTCAGCAACAGGACCAACTTCGAGGAAGCGTTGTTTGTAGAAAGAACCGTCAACAACTTCACCTGACATAGCGCCGATAGCGGTAGAAGATTGAGAAAGACCTTTGCAGAAAAGGAGGTTACCACCTGCACGGAGACCGATAATCGGAGAGAACCACTTACCTACATAAAGGCCGGCAGCGGGAGCGAAACGGTCAGTGAATTTACGGTGACCATCGTAAGAAGTGAAATAAACACCGGCACCACCTTCAGCAGTGATGAACCAATTATCACTAAAGCTGTTCAATAGATAGCCTTGTGATGGATCTTCAACGTATGTTACTTCTTGGTTTTGAGCAACAGCAGATTGACCCAAGAAAAGAGCACATACTAGCGATAAAATTGTACTTTTTTTCATAGATTTATGAATTATATTACGATTGAATAAATTTAATATTCTTTTTTTGGACTGCTAAGTTAATTCTTTTTTTTGTAATAACATTAAAAACCGTAAAAAAAGTTCATTTTAATAAGTTTTTTTACATTGATAAGTCATTCAAATGTTAAAATTTAGCAGAACGATGAGTTAACAACCAATATATTCTGTATATAATCGAGGGTAACGGCCTTCAACGGCAATCACCCTCGATTCTTTTATTTTAGAAACGATGAATATATTATTCAAGAAATGAATTAGTCTTCAACGGGGATATCCTTGTTGACATTCTTGCAACCCACCAAACCGTAGTAAAGGATATAAGCGAGCATTGCAATAATCAACCAGTAGCTGGCGATGTAGCCGACAGCACCTGCGATGAAGTCTTGAATGAGAGGCATAACGCCACCACCAACGACCATGGTCATGAAAAGACCTGAAGCCTTAGCAGTGTATTTGCCGAGACCTTCAACAGCGAGGTTGAAGATACCGCCCCACATAACTGAAGTGCAGAGACCGCAGAGAATGAAGAAGATAGCGCTAACGGGCACTGAAGGAACTTCGGTTGACTTAATCATGTCAGCAGGAGTGAGTTCGAAATCATTTTCGAGCACTTCAGCGTAAGGTTCAACGATAGCAACGTCTTTAGTTTCAATGAACTTGGTAACATCATCGGCGGGAACGCCGGCTTGAGTGAGAATAGATTGAGTTTTTTCAATCGGGTCGTAGATGAAGTTAGGGACATTGAAGCGAGTTGACTTAGGAGTGAAGATTGCCAACAACACGAGGACGATAGCTGTGGTTGAAACAGCGATGATTTGAGCGCGTGTTGAAACTTTAGCACTGATAGCAGAGCTGGCGAAACGACCAACGAGCATCAAGAACCAATAGCAAGCAGCGAGAGCACCACCGATAGCAGCACCGTTGAGGAGGATACCTGCGCCGTTGGGGCCTTTATCTGAAATGTAGAAGTTCATGAATTGAGGAGTAGCGATTTCGATACCAACATAGAAGAAGATAGCGATGATACCGAGCAAGCAGTGACGGAAAGACAAAGCGCTGTGTTCGTACACAATCTTTTTGCCACCGGCAGTTTGCATGTGAGGTTCAGGGATAGCGACGAAGCTGATGATGGCGAAAGAGCAAGCAAACACTGCGATAGCAATGTAGAGCAATGGAGTCACGTCAGCGATGTTAGTAGCCTTAGTAACAGTGCCAATCAAAAGACCAACGAAGAGCGGAGTCAAAGTACCTGAAAGAGAGTTGAGAGCGCCACCGGTTTGGATGAGCTGGTTACCTTTGTTACCACCGCCACCGAGGAGGTTAAGCATAGGGTTAACAACGGTGTTGAGCATACAAACGCAGAAACCGCAGATGAAAGCGCCCAACAAATAGATAATGAAGTTGAGCATTACGGGTTGACCACCAACTTGGAAGAGTTCAGCGTCAGCGCCAACATAGCTAGAGAGCAATTGGAAAACCAAGCCGACAATACCGACTAGCATAGCGTAGAGGGCAGTCTTCTTGTAGCCGATTTTAACAAGGAGGTTACCGGCGGGGATACCCATAAACAAATAAGCGAGGAAGTTCATCATATTTCCGAGCATACCTGCCCATTCGTAATTATTTTTCCATATCGTGCCGATAGGAGCTGCGAGATTGGTAACAAATGAAATCATCGCGAAGATAAAGAACATCGCAATAATTGCTACCCAGTTACTTTTTTTGGATGTATTAGTTTCCATTTACGAGAAATAAGAATTTTAAGTTTATTAATTAAGGAATTAAAGTTTAGTCATATTTTTGATTGTGTGTCTGATTATCAAACAAGCAAAGATAATAATTATTTTTATCAAACACAGAAAATTAGTTCAAAAAAAAGAATTTATACGTGACAATGCAAGCAATTAATATTCTCTAGGGCCAAAGATTGATGTTCCAATGCGA
>CAYTFG010000012.1:0-33067 GCA_964436925.1 uncultured Bacteroides sp.
AACTCGGTTGGCTTTCTTACGGCAAAACTAATGATTGGGCGGCAACTGCCACCCTCAACTTGTATCGTCGTCACGGCACTGAAAATATTTTTGGCGACGCATCTTCTTCTATTTACCCGCAAATCGGTGAATTAATGATGTATGCCGACAATAGCGCCACAATCAACCTTTCGGGATTGTGGCAACATCGTTGGACCGACAAAATGATTCTCTGGATTCGCCCTGACGTTGAGTATTTCCACCGCACTACAGCTTATCGCGAACCTGTGCGATACATGACTCTCAACGATTTTTCAGCAGGCGTCACCGCCTCTATTTCCTCTAAATTATCTGCTAAGTGGAATGCCGCATTAGTCGCTTCTTACAAAGCTATAATGCCTTTTGACGCTGAATTGGTAATGCCTGAAACTGACAGCGACATCTCGTCGCTAACATCAGCCATTGACCGCTCTTATAATTTCGCTTCTAATGACATCAATAAATTCTCTCTTGAAGCTAAATTCTCCAGGGCTATAAATGCTCGTTCTGAGATTATTCTCTCCGCCGCTTGGAACCGCACGTCCTATTGTGAAAGCGTTAATCGCAACGATTATGATATTAGATTGGCGCTGACTTTCTGACAATACTATTTTACTAATATGTATTTTTACTAATTCACTACATTTACTAAAATACTATCCTACTAGAATAATTCAATACTAAATATGAAATTTAAATATCTACTTTTGCTTATTTGCGCAGCTTCGTTTAACTGTTTTGCTGCAAATCAATTGCCTAGAGACCCAGATGTGCGTTACGGTACGCTGGACAATGGGTTGACCTATTACATACGTCACAACAACACGCCTCAAAATCGCGCTGACTTTTTCATCGCTCAACGCGTTGGCTCTATCAATGAGAATGACAACCAGCAAGGCCTTGCTCACTTCCTCGAGCACATGTGCTTTAACGGCACTACCCACTTCCCCGGCAATTCGCTTATTACTTATTTGGAATCGGTAGGTGTCAAATTTGGCGCTAATTTAAACGCATACACTTCTACCGATGAAACTGTCTATAACATTTGCCAAGTCCCCACTCAGCGCACTTCGGTTCTTGACTCTTGTCTACTCATCTTGCGCGACTGGAGCGGCGACTTGTTGCTCAAAGATAAAGACATTGATGCTGAACGCGGTGTTATCGTCGGTGAATGGCGTCAACGCAACGGTGTCGCCAACAACCGCTTGCTCGAAAAGGCTGCTCCGGTGATTTTCGGCAATTCTATCTACGGTAAGCGCTTGCCTATTGGCAAAATGGACATCGTTCAAAATTTCAAGTCTTCCACTCTCCGTGACTTTTACAAGAAATGGTATTGTCCCCGCAATCAATGCATCATCGTCGTTGGTGACGTTGATGTCGATTACACTGAAGCTTGCATCAAGAAACTTTGGGCGGGCGTTAAGTCTAAGGGCGTAGCCACTTCTCGCGTTCTCGTGCCTGATAATAGTTCTATCATCGCTACCGTTCAGAAGGACCCGGAACTCGCTTCTCCTTCGGTTTTGCTTTACATCAAACATAGCGACATCGACCAAGCCGATGAAAATACTATTGTTGAAATTCGCCGTGACATCGTTAAGGAGCTTGTCACTAATATGCTCGTTGAACGTTTTGACATCGCTGAAGAGGATTCACTTGCTCCGTTCAGCAACCTCGGCATTGGCGACTCTAAATTTTCTATGGCTAACAGCTGCAAGGCTCTCACTCTGAGGGGGCAAGTGAAAAATGGTCGCATCAAGGACTGCGTGGCAGCATTTTCTCGCGAACTGAAACGCGCTGCCGTTCAGGGCTTCTCGGCAACTGAATTATCTCGCGCCAAAATTTCTTGTCGTTCTCGCATCGACAATGAATATGCCAATAGCTCTAAAACATCTAACACTGATTATGCACGCACTTATGTACGTCATTATCTCGGCGGTGGTGCGCTGTTGTCTTCCGAGCAATATTTCAAGATGACCAAGGGCGTGGTCAATGGAATTTCGCTCGATGATGTCAACAATTACCTCAAGAGTGTTGTTACTACCGACAATCACAATGTTGTTATCATCGCTTATGCTCCTGAAAGTCTTGATGCACCTTCTGAAAGCGAGTTGGCTCAAGCTTATGCCGCTGTTGACGGTGCCGCTGTTGACGCGTTCGTGGATAACGAAATCGGAGGGACAATCTTGAAAAATGAGCCAACTCCGGGCTCAATTATCAAGGAGGAACAAAACCCGATTTTCGGAACCACTGTTTGGACTCTCTCTAACGGCATTCGCGTTAACGTCCTCCACACTGATTACCGTCCTGACCAAGTTATCATCCAAGGCTACAGCCCGGGCGGTTTCTCCATCAACTACGACGCTGCTTTGACTCCTGAATATCATTTGGCTAACGACATCCTTGATGTTAGCAGCTTCGGCGGCTACTCGTCTTCTCAACTCCGTCGCCTTCTCGTTGGCTCCACCGTTAAATCGGGCATCGGCATCGACAATATGGAGGAGCACGTTGTTGCATCTTCTTCAATCAAAGATATGACCGACGCTTTCCGCATGATTTACTTGAAAGCGACCTCGGCTCAACGCGATAACAACGCTTTTGCAACTCTTCTCGCCAACAAGCGCGCTAAACTCAGCAGCGCTAACTCCGGGGCCACGGTCATCATGGGTGACTCTATCCACAGCAACGTCTACAGCCATCACCCGCTTGGCTCTAAACTCACTGAATCCGACATCAATAATGTCGATTATGACCGAGTTTTAGCGATGTACAAGGACCGTTTTGGCGATATGAGTGACTTCAATTTCTACATCGTCGGCAACTTCAACACTGATTCGTTGAAAAATTGTGTTTGCCGTTACCTCGCCTCTCTTCCCGCCGGCGGTCGTGTTGAAAAACCTCAGGATGTCGGCTATCGCTACACTTCAGGTCGCATCTACAAGAGATTTACTTGCGATATGGAGACGCCGCAAACTATCTCTTATACTTTCTTCAACACTCCTTGCGATTACAACCTCCGCAACGTCATTTGCGCTGCCATAACCGGTGATATTTTGAAAGCCCGTCTCATGGCTGAATTAAGAGAAAACCGCGGTTGGACTTACGGTGTTAAAGCTCATGGTGGTATTTCTGCCGGAATGAACGGTAACGACCGCGCCAACTTGATTATGCCTGTCTACATTCGCGTCGCTCCCGAAAATGCTCAGGCCACTTTCCAATTCGTCGCTCAAGCTGTTGAAAACCTCGCTGTTACCGATGGCATCTCGCTCGACGAGCTGAATCGTGTTCGCAGTCAAATGATTAAATCTCAAGCTGACAACCTTGCCGATAACAATTACTGGGCTACCGTGCTCCGTATGTACGACAAATTTGGCGAAGACATGTCCTCCGACTATGTCAAAATCATCCAATCGCTAACGCCTGATGATATCGCTGATTTTGCTAAGACTTATCTCATTCCCGCTAATCGCATCCAACTTGAGATGTCCCCAAACGACTAATTTCACACTTTAAAAACCTGATAAACTGAAAAATTCACGTTTTGTTGCCCCTCTTCAAAACGTGGATTTTTTTATTTCCCGATTTCCTGCAGCGTCTGTCTTTCGACGCCGGGGTGCCATAACTTTTGGATACCGCAAAATTACAACATCCTCACGCCGTTTATCCGAACATCCAGCCTTTAATAACTTTTTAACACAGGCACTTAGGCATTAATCAGCTATAGTTCACTCAATTATCTCGCCGAAAAATTTCAAAAAAATTTTGCTCATCTCAAAACATTAGGTAATTTTGCGCCATGAAACAACTGTTCTTAGCCTTAACTCTCTCAATCACGACTTTTCCCGTAATATCTGCCGGAAATCTTGACGGCAAAAACGGAAAAGAATTATTAATCGCTGTCGCTCAGGCAAATAGGCCGTCAGCATTCATCACTTCATCCATCGGCGCCAATGGGTTGTGGCACGCTTTTGCCTCGACCGACCGCAACGACGACGGCTCGGTGCGCGACCGTTTTTCGGCCGAAACTCGCTATTTTTCAACCGAAGATATTGCACCTAGCGGCTTGACTTACACGCACATAGCGCCGTCTTATTGGTGGGACACTAACGAATACAAGCTCGAACAAGGCATCATTTGGGATTTATACAACATCATTCCTTGTGACTTGACTGTCAATGACTTAAAAGGCCACTACATCCCCGGCATCCCCAACAAAATTACCTACACAAACGGAATTTGGAGCGTCGGCGATGGTTCCTACAACAACGTCGAAACGGTAATGTACACTCCGCCAAAGGGTTACGAGGGTGATTTCGCTCGCGTCATAATGTACATGGCCATCATGTACCCCTATGAAAATCACTCCGGCACAGGCTGTTGGATATTTTCTGACGACGTCTACCCCGGTCTTTCACGGTACAGCCGCTCGCTGCTTCTGCAATGGGCTCAGGATGACCCGGTTGACGACATCGAGCGCGCCCGAAACAACGCCGTCGAAAAAATTCAGGGCAACCGCAATCCGTTTGTTGACAACCCCGAACTCATTGATTATCTGTGGGGTAGCAAATCCGGCGAAATTTATTCGGAGGTCGTCGACAACGAGCGAGAAAATCTAAAAGCCGTTTATAGTCTGTCAACTGACAGATACTTAGACCTTTACCTGCCTTACGTCCCCGAAAATGCCCAATGGACCATCGACGGCACTTTCTACAATGACCGCATAGATATTTCCACGTTAAGCATTGGTACTCATGAAGTTAAGTTCTCTTCCGACAGCTCTCATGGCAAACTTTTAATCGAGATTAAACAATGAAACATCTGATATTCAGCACATTAATCGCATTTTCACTGATTTCTTGCAGCACAACGGCAATTGATGAACCCACTCGCCCGTATGTGCCTGGTGACTCAACCGAAAATGGTGATAATGAGAACGATAGCACTGCCATCGAAGACCTCGGTGAGGAACTGGCCAACAGTGCCATGCGATTCACATCCCCCACCCTAAGTCTCTATTACTCAACGCCCGGCACGCTATTTATGCAGGAAAACGACGAAATCAAGGTTATTGACATCACCACAGGCACGCACGCAAGCTTCAACACAGCTTCTAACTCACTGTTTATCAACGGAAATGAGGTCACTTTATCAGTTGCCGATAAAGTAAAAGAAGACGACACCACAACTTGGTATCGTCTTCTCACTCCCGATGCTCAGCGCATCGTTATTGTCATTGACCGTGATTAGGTCATTTTTTTAGCTCTTCAGCAAACTTATTGGGGAACTTAATGTCCACTTTTGGTCTCACCATCGCCCTGATTGCCAAGATGATACCAAACAAAATGAACGGTATACTCAACAATTGGCCCATGTTCAGTACCATGCCTGATTCCCATGCGACTTGGTCATTCTTCACAAACTCGATGAGGAATCTCGGCAAAAATATGCCCACCAAGAATACCCCGAAAATCAAGCCGGGACGTGTCTCAGCGTTCTTTTTCCAGTACATCCACATCATCAACCCAAACACAACCAAGTAGCATGCTGCCTCATAAAGTTGCGTCGGATGGCACGGAAGTCCCTCATACAGAGCATGCCACTCGCGTGAATTGACAAACATAAAGCCCCACGGCAAGTCAGTGGGATGTCCAAATATTTCTGAATTCATCAAGTTGCCCAATCTAATCAACGCGCCAACAAGTGCAACAGGCACAACCAAGCGGTCAAACGTCCATAACGGACTGCGTTTCGTGGTAATTAGCGAGAACATCAGCACTCCGATTATCACGCCGATTGTTCCGCCGTGACTCGCCAATCCGCCTTCCCAAATATACAAAATCTTAATCGGGTCTTGACTGTAAACGTCCCATTCATAGAAAAATACGTGCCCCAGGCGCGCTCCGATAACTGTGCCGGCAACGGTCCACATCAACAGTACCCCCAACCATCGTTCAGGTGCACCTTCATGCTTAAATATCTTTGCCACAATATTATAGCCGACAATAAAACCTATGGCAAACATCAAACCATACCATCTGACCTTGATGAAGGAATCTATCAGCATGGGGTCCGCTGCCCAAGTAATGTAATTCAACATGTTGTTTGATATAATTTTGTTATTTTTAGGCCTCAAAGATAGCTATTTTTCGATAAATAGCCCGCCTGCTCCGCCAAATTTTTAATATTCATCAATTTTTATCCCTCTTATCGGCCTTTTCTCTCACTAATTTGTTGGATTTATATACGCCACTTGTTCAAAATTACAAAATAAAAATGTAACTTTGTCAATAAAACCCATTCAAACAATATGAAAGCATCTCGATTACTAGCCATTGCATGCAGCGCAATCATCATATTTACAGGCTGTAACACAGCATCTAAGGCGTCTCAAAAGAACAATAATGCGTCAGCGTCTTCAGCTCTCGCCACTAGTTCCGGCTCGTCTCACTCCCAAAATTTGTCCACCACGATTGGTGGCGAATGGATTATCACGTCAGTTGGAACTCAAGATATTCCGGCTATGGACGAAATGCCTTACCTCAACTTCAGCAACGGCCAATTATACGCTTCTACCGGTTGCAACGTCCTCAACGGAAAATACACCATCGAAGGTAATGACCGCATAAAATTCAGCAATATGCTCTCAACAATGAAGTATTGCCCCGATGTTGAATTTGAATCTCTTATCACTGCCACCGTCAAAGATGGAAACACCGTTTACGCTTCTATCAAGCGCACCGGCAGCGACTCTTTCTTGTATCTCACCGACAAAACAGGCGCTAAACTCATGACATTACGCCGTCACAATATGGAATTCCTTAACGGCCAATGGAACGTTATCCACATTGGCAACACTGAAATCAATGACGAGGAAGTCAATCTTTTCTTTGACATCCCCGAATTGAGAGTTCACGGAAACACCGGTTGCAACTTCTTCAACGGTGAAATCTACATCGACTACAACGTAAATTACTCCCTCAACTTTGGCAACATGGGTGTGACTCGCATGGCTTGCCAAAACTCTGACCGCGAAACTCAAATGCTTGTTGCTCTTGAAGAAACAGCATCTTGTCACCCCGGCAAAAACAATACCGCCATTCTCTACAACAATGCCGGTAAAGCCTTGATGACTATCAAACGCGTTGAATAATTTGAAGGCTGAAAATTTAGGTTCACTTTTTATTAATCAATTGGCTAATAAGCAATTGTGACAATTTATTATTTATTCAATCATCACAAGAAAGGAACTTACTTATGGACTCTATTTCCGAAAAAGACTATGGACTCATCGGGTTCCCTCTCACTCACTCATTTTCTCAAGGCTTTTTCAATCAAAAATTTGAAGCTGAGAACATTAATTCCCGATACATAAACTTCGAAATCCCCGACATTGGCGATTTCATGGAGGTTATTGCCGAGAACCCAAATCTCGCCGGCCTAAACGTCACCATTCCCTACAAGCAACAAGTGATTAAGTACATGGACGAGATGGATGAAGACGCTGCCCGCATCGGCGCCGTTAACGTCATCAAAATCACACGCAAGCCCAACGGTGACCCGCATTTCAAAGGCTTTAACAGCGACATCATCGGCTTCTGCAACTCAATAAAGCCGTTATTGAAACCTCACCACACCAAAGCTCTCGTCCTTGGCACTGGTGGTGCTGCCAAAGCTATCACTCAAGGGCTCATCAAGCTTGGCGTCGAGCCAACTGCTGTGTCACGCACCAAACGTCCCGACAACCTAACTTACAGCGAATTAACAGCTGAAGTCATGGCTAAATATAACGTCATCGTCAACACAACGCCACTCGGAATGTACCCACACGTTGATGAATGTCCCGACATTCCTTACAACCTGCTGAATGACAAATATTTGTGTTACGATTTAATCTACAATCCCGACATGACTCTATTCTTGAAACGCTCTCAAGAAAACGGTGCTGAAGTCAAAAACGGATTGGAAATGCTTCTGCTTCAAGCTTTTGCATCTTGGGATATATGGCAATCTAAATTTTAATACAATCAATCATCATACTTTCATTTTTTTAAGTCATAATCCAAATGAAATTTACATCAAAATTCATCTACATTTTACTTATCGTCCTGATAATCATCCCATTTGAAAATTTCGGGCTGCCTCACTTCACAGCACCAGTTGCGTTATTCATGGGATTGATTTTCGCGTTCATTTTTGAGAACCCTTTCCCAAAATTCAACAAAAAATGCTCTAAGTATTTGCTCCAAGTCGCTGTTGTCGGTCTTGGTTTTAACATGAATCTGTACGAGTCACTCCGCTCAGGTAGCGAGGGAATGATGTTCACCATCGTCTCGGTTATCGGTGTTATGTGCCTCGGTGTTTTGCTCGGTTATTGGATGCACATCAACCGCAAAACAGCCTACCTAATTTCCTCAGGTACAGCAATTTGTGGTGGTAGCGCCATCGCTGCCGTCGGTCCGGTTCTCCGTGCCAATGAAAACGAAATGGCTGTGTCACTGGGTGTTATCTTCATTCTCAACGCCATCGCGCTATTCATCTTCCCGCCAATCGGTCACATGCTTGACATGAGCGCTCAGCAATTTGGCACATGGGCTGCAATCGCCATCCACGACACATCATCAGTTGTCGGTGCCGGTCAAGAATACGGTCCTGAAGCGCTTAAAGTTGCGACACTCATCAAGTTAACTCGCGCGCTATGGATTATCCCATTGGCAATTGTAACCATGTTCATCTTCCGCGATAAACAGAGCAAGGTTTCCATTCCCTGGTTTATCTTCTTGTTTATCATCGCAATGCTCATCAACACTTACGCTCCTCTGCCTGAAGCACTTGGCAGTTCGATTGTGTGGATTGCAAAACGCGGTATGATTGTAACACTCTTCCTCATCGGCGCAGGTTTGTCACTCAAGACAATCAAGCAAGTGGGCGTAAAACCGCTTCTCCTCGCCATTGCATTATGGATTATCATCGGTGTAAGTAGCTTACTGGTAGTTCTTAACACCATCGACTAAATAACTCACAACGGTGAAAGCACCTTATTCAATGATTCCCACGCTGCCTCTGTTTATCGGAGTCAGCGTGGGAATTGTTTTATCCATGTGTGGCCTTCACCTCATTTGGAGCGTCATCCCGCTTATTGCCGGAATCGCCCTCTACCTCGCCAAACAGCATTATTTGGCTTTCACCATCATCTCTGTGTGCCTCGGCTGGTGCAACTACGCCTTGCGAGCACCTGCACAGCCCGACAAGGAACTGCTCGACCAAAAATCCACATTTACAGGCATAGTTGACCGCGTTAACCAAGGTGAGGACTCACGTATGCTGATAGTTGACGTCATTAAGTCATCTCAAGCCACCCACCACTACAAGCCGTTCAAATGTATGTTCATGATTCACACATTACGCCCAACAATCAACGAGGGTGACACGGTTTCTTGCTACGGCAAAATTTCGGAGCTATCCACGCGCACCGATGTTCCCAACGAATTCAGTTATGCCAAATACCTCACACGCATCGGCGTTACCGCACAAGCCAATGTTGATGCCGATTCCATCAAAATCATCGGCACATCCACGTCACTATTTTACCGGTTAAAGCGCTTACGCAGTGATATTTCGCAGTTGCTATACCAAAGCAAACTCAACGACAATGCCTCTCAATTTATGGCAACAACTATTCTCGGCGACACATCTCTACTCACGACCGATACCAGAGAGCAATTTGCCACTGCCGGACTTGCTCACATTCTGGCACTCAGCGGTTTGCACGTGGGAATAATCACGCTTTTACTCTCAATAATGCTGTTTCCGCTACGCATTTTCAGCCGTTTCGGGCGGTATAACAACCTGATTATCATTGCGTGTCTATGGTTTTACGCCTTGCTCACCGGTCTCTCGCTATCGGTCACCCGCGCCGTAATCATGGCAACAATGTTGCTGTTGGCTGCCACACTTCAACGACGCAATAATTCCTACAATGCGCTATTTATTGCAGCGATTATCATAATGATAGCCAATCCGTTAGCCATCATTCAGCCGGGCTTCCAACTATCATTCTGTGCCGTATTCGCCATCATCACGTTCAACGACAAGATTAATCCCGTAAATCCGCGCCGCACAGTCTTGTACAACACTGTCCTGCCGTTCACTGTCTCTCTTTCGGCAATGCTTGGCACCGCACTGATTAGTGCCTATCATTTCCACCAAATTCCGCCATATTGCATCATCGCCAACGTGGCTGTCTCTTGGCTGCTACCGATAATCGTCGGGCTTGGCGTACTGATGATTGCGCTTCTGACACTTGGCATTGATTGGGGCCTGCTTGCCGATACCATCAATTTCCTCCACAAGATATTGGAGTCAATCACCCAATTTATAGCAAACATCCCCGGCGCATCAATTTACATCAAAGATTTTTCGCCCGTTACATTCGTCATTTATGCACTGTTCCTCATCGCTTTATACTTTAGCCTCAAGCAAACAAAAGTCATTAGATGGGCAACAACTGCTTTATTGGCTGCCACAACATGCCTTTTTATCGCAAACTCGGGCTACAAACCGCCAAAATGCGAAATTTTCATTCCCGCTGACACAAAATTCACCAACTTGCTATTACACGACAACGATAAAATCTACATCATCGCTACTTCCGAAGATGCTAAACGCCAAGCAATTGTGGATAAATACAGCAAAAAATATGACGACTATATGCACACCCTCGGCGTTACGTCTTTAACATTCATAAACCAAAATGACATTTGTAACAATTCTTTTTCGCGTTTTGGCAACAATGTGCTCATAAAAGACACTCGCTTCGCGTTCATCAACGAGCAAAATGACATTAACAAGATTGCGCCCAAACCTGATTATTTAATCGTAACAGGCTCATTTAAAGGCGATATCATTGACGCAGTAAATAATATTCAGCCCGATTCGGTCATTCTTAGCCGAGAAATAAACCCGATAAGGTGTCGCCAAATTGAATACACTTTGAGGTTGCACAACATCAAATTTTCGTCGATTTTCCTCAATAAATTCCATAAAATCATAGATAAATGACGAATTTTTATTGGTTTATTCAATTTTTCTAACATTTTTTTGAAAGAAAATATACAACCTATCAAATTTTTTATTACATTTGCAATGTAAATCATTTACGTCAAAGCAAAATTTGACTTGAATCTATTACAAAACAATATTTATAAACAACTAAATTATCAATAAAACAAGCAAAATCATTAAATACTATTATAAAAACAACAGCGCAATTATAGGAATTTCCCTTGTCAATTGCCAATCTTTAATTCTCCCCTCGAAATGTTCCCTTTAACTTCCTAAACTCACGCTCAATTTATTAAGGTTTTTCCCTTAATCTTTTGCAGTCCATATTTAATTTGAGTTTATTGTTTAACCCTATATTTATCTGTAAAGCAATTAAAAAATTTTCCCTATCCTTAATGAATCACTTATTATAGCAAGAAATTGCTATATATTCTATGCACTTTCAGAACTAACTACTAATGATGGTGAGCTCAATGTACATAGCAATTACAACAAATGTTGAACTCGCCATATTTAAACCTGTCCTATTTACAATTATTTAAAGATAAGTGACGTATACCAAGAAAGGCACATTAGAACAGAGACCGTGATTGATCATAGTCTCTGTTCGTTTTTTATTTATCCGGTAAAAATCCACAAATATCAAATTCATCTAAAATTGCACCAAAATCTAAGAAATATCTCTATTTTTAGCATCATCCGCTACATTATTTAACTTAATATTGCCCTATTGTGAGAAATTATTTGTAACTTTGACAGCACATACAATTTGACTAGGCAAAAATCAAGACAACTATTGGCGATACCATTAAAGAACTACCCCCAATAGTCTAAAACAAAGGAAGACATAGCTATGAAAGCAAGACATATTTTATCTTTAGTATCTTTGACCTTCACGTCATTAATCAGCCAAGCAATCATTGCTAATCCTGAGCCGGTTACAGTTTTTCAACCCGACGGCACAGGCATAGAATTAACACTACACGGCGATGAATTTCTTGACTACACTACAACTGCCGATGGATTCACTGTCGTTAAAGATATCGACGGCTATTATCACTATGCTCAGCTCAATAGCAGCGGTAAATTAATCGCGTCTTCACAAAAAGCACACAACGCAGAATACCGCTCTACCGAGGAGATTTCGTTTTTGTCAAGTGTCAGCAAAAACATTCACCAAGCGATGACTCCACAAGCCATCTACAACCGCGACATTCTTCATCGCATGACCTCGGCTCCTCAACGTCTCTCCGGCGGTCATTTTGATTATTCTAAATTCCGCGGCTTGGTAATTTTGGTGGAATACAACGACTGTCCGTTCTTGCGTTCCGATATTCATGACGTAATTGACGACATGGTCAACAAGCACGACTACAAGGGATATATGTCCAACGCCATGATTCCCGAACTTATACCATACACGGGAAGCGTTCGTGACTACTTCTATGACAACTCATTCGGTGCATTTGACCCAAAATTTGATGTAGTTGGTCCCATCAAGATTGACTACTCAAAGTATGACATGAAAAAGAGCACAAATGCACAAGTCATTATCCCGGCAGTGATTGAAGCTGCTGACAGCCTTATTGATTACTCTGTATATGACACCGACGGCAACCGAGAAGTTGACATGGTTTACTTCATTTTCTCAGGTTCAGGCTCAAACTTCAGCGGTAATGACTCACGCTTGGTGTGGCCCCACGCATCTCAAGTCTACAATTCAAGCTACTATGACGGCGTAAAATTTGGTCGTTATGCTTGTTCAACCGAGTTGTATGGTCGTGAAGAGTCAACCACGCTTGACGGCATAGGCACAATGTGTCACGAGTTCAGCCACGTTCTCGGACTTCCTGACGAATATGACACCGACTACAGTTCATCAGGCGGTCAAAGTGTACACCCCGCCAAATGGAGCGTAATGGCATCAGGCAGCTACTTGAACAGCTCACGCACACCGTGTGGTTACTCACTTTATGAGCGCTATTCAGCCGGATTTATCACTCCAAAAGACATTACCGACGAAGGTTCGTTCACGCTTGAACCGCTCAATGTCAGCAACACCGGTTACCGCATCAACAGCGCAACCAAAGATGAATATTTCCTACTCGAAAATCGTCAACAGACAGGTTGGGATGCATATCTTCCCGGCCATGGGATGCTGGTGTTTCGCGTTGACTCAACCGACGTAAAAGTGTGGGAATCAAACGATATCAATGTCAATCCCGCACACAACTACTACGAGCTAATCAGAGCAACGCCCACCCACTCCTCAAGCAGCAGCACAACTGTTACTGACAGCCAAGGCGACCCATTCCCCGGCTCCGGGAAAGTTACCGCACTAAACAACTTCACCTCACCCAACTTCCGTTCATGGAAAGGCATTGCCACACCCATAATTTTGTCAAAAATCAGTGAATCATCCGACGGCATTATTTCTTTCAGCACTGAATTAGAGTCAATTGACTCCGATTTTGAAGATTTTGAAAGCATCAATGCATTCAGCAACGACACCACTGATGTCCAAGGCAGCTTCTGCAAATGGGACTTCACTAAATGCAATGTTGTAGCTCTCGGCGGTGAAGAAGAAAGCTCCGAAAGCAACCACGCTGTTGCCATGGTCAAAGGTTCAGAGCTGGTTTCAAGCACTTTAGCAAAGTCTATTCAAAATATAACCGTAAAATACATCAATCCAAATTCCACTCCGGCAATTATACGCAGCTACTATTCCACTGACCAAGGCACCAACTGGACAGCCTTGAAAACTCTTGAAGGTACCGAAAATCCGTCAATTGCCGCAGGTGACACAGTGACTCTCCAATACACATCAATCATTCCTAAAAACAGTCAATTAAAATTCACACAATTCACCGGTAGCAAGTCTTCAGCCGGTTATCTTGATGATATATGCCTCACCTATGAGAAATCATCGTCAGGCATCGCTGACATCATTATTTCGGCTGAAACGCTCAACGCAAAGATTCTCAGTGGCAATACGCTACAACTAAGCGGATTAACTACCGGAAAACCAATTGATATAGTAACAATTGCGGGCACAACAGTGTACCACGCAACAGCTCCCGACAGCTCGATGACCATCGAGTTACCCCTACGAGGAATATACATAGTACGACACTGTGATAACACCATAAAAGTCGCATTATAACATTCTGATTTTATTTGATAATAAAAGTGATTTCTTGTCACAACTCCGGTGATTTTTCTGAGGACGACATCAGGACGGCGTGACTTGATTTCCATATATTCAATTTCGTCCTCAACGCTATGCATATGAGATTTAATACTTCATTATGGGGAGCGATTGTTGCCTTAGTTGCAGCAACCCCGAGCGTAACGGCTCAAGAAGTAGCTCACGTCAATGCGGCAGAATTTCAAAATGCGCCAACAACAGTGACGGCCACAGCCGGGAATTATTCACTGTTCAACCTGTCGACGCAGGAGAATGCCAAACCGCAAAAAAGTAGTGAGCTGAAAGCCGCTGAGGCTTTGACTGCATCGCCGGTCAAGACTGCGGCTCGTGCTAAGGCAAAAGCTCCGACATCGGTCGCTGACCTCGTCGGGGATTATGTCCAAACCTATTCATCACTAACTTCTTCAGGCAATGCCGGTGGTGCATCTGTCACAATCAGTGCCGTTGAAGGTTCTTCCAACCAAATTTTAATTTCTAATTGGTACAACAGCGGAAACATCACTGCTACCGTTGATTTCACCAATAAGACTATTACCATTCCGGCACAATACATTGCCACAAACAGCAATTATGGCAAACTGGACTTGGCATTTTGTACTACATCAGGAACGCCTGACCGTACTCAAAATATCGTGGGTACAATCGGCAATGACGGTACTATTACCATCACATCTTGGTGGGGTATTTTCATCAACGAAGGTGACTATGCCGGTTATTTCTTGTATGCCGGCTATAACACTGTATTTGAGCCCTCAAACGGTAAAATGTCGTTCATTCGCAGAGTTACCAACGATAGCATTACAACCGACTACAAATATTCTTACAATGTCATTGTAAATCAGACAGCTAAGAATCTTGTAACAGTTAAGAACTTCGCCAATTATGGCCAAACAATTGAATTTGTGCTCAATCGTGACAAAACAGCCACTATCGAGAACCAACTTGCACGCTATGATGCTACAAACGGTAACTGGTACACAATCGGTAACCTTGTTCACTCCGATGAAGGTAAATTGACCGGTTACAGCAAAACCATCACCACCGATGTAGCAACCGACCCCAAGAAAATCACTTGGACCAACTGGTCATTGTTATGTACCAGCTATTATGCCGGTGACTTCTACGATGCATCGGTAACTACCGACTTTGATATTACCTATCCAACATTGTCAGTGACCTCACTTGAAGGTGAAGGTACTCAAGAGAAGCCATACCTCATCAAGACAGCCGATGACCTTATTCTCTTGTCAGACAATGTAAAAGCAGTAGATGAATTCCCATGCACAACTCCTCCTGTAAATACTTCCACCTATGCTCGCATCTACAAAGATGCATATTTCAGCATTGAAAACGATATCGACCTCGAAAACACTCGTTTCACCCCTATCGGTAGCGACTGGCAACACATTTTTGCCGGTAATGTCGATGGTAACAACCACACTATCAAAGGTCTTAATGTTGCAGCTAGCGGAAGCTACGGTTCAGGCGGTCTTTTTGGTCGCACCGATACAGTCAGTGTAATCAAAAATATCATTCTTGATTCACCGGTTGTTAGCGGCACATACTACAGCGGTTGCGTTGTTGGTTGGTCACTCGGAACAATTGATAATTGCCATGTTATCAACCCAACAATCACAAACAGCAATTATGGTACAGCCGGTATCGTTGGTATCGGTCGCATCGTGACCAACTGCTCGGTAAAAGGCGGTACAATCACCGGTAAGGGTGGTTATGTTGCTGCAGTTGCCGGTGAAATTTCTAAATCGAAAACTTACCCGGGCTACATCGAAAACAGCTATGGCGAAGATGTAACAGTAGTGTGTGGCGCAGTAGCCGACGGATATCCCTCAGGTGGTGTGATTGGTACACTCTACTATGCTGATGCAAAGAATTGCTGGTTCAAAGGTCTCGTTGACGGTTATTCACTCTACACCAGCAACCAACTTCTAGGTGGTGTTGCCGGTGCAGCAACCTATGCAAACGTTGACCAATGTTTCAGTGTGGGTGTAGTTAGAGGCTATGACACAAAGGCTTGTCTTGGCGGTCTCATTGGTAGTTGCGTTGCCTCAACCATTACCAATAGCTACGCTGCAGGTCGTGTAGATGACTTGTCATCTAAATACTCAGGCGGTTTGATTGGTTACTTACGCGCATATACAGCCAATAGTGTTACAACTCAATCAACCGTAAAGAACTGCTACACATCAGTTCAAACAACTGCTGAAACATATCAATATGACCGCACAAACGAATATCGCGAAATCTTCGGTACTATTGAAGCAGAAACAGAACCAGTTATTGAAAACGCTTACTTTGACCAAAAAGTAAACGACAAGACTTCATTGTCTTACGGTGCAACAACCGACTTTCTCACTGCAAAGAGCGGTATTTCAGGCTATGATTCTTCAATTTGGACATTCTCTGAAGGTAATTACCCTCGTTTGACTAAATTTGCTGATACAGAAGCTGCTAAGTTCAGCGCATCAGCTATTATCACCGACTCAATAAGCGCTTTACACCATCTATTCAATGATGCAAAGATTAACGCTCTTGGCAACACAACTTATGCATTATATCGCGGTGGCAAGCTCTACACAACAGGCAACTACACAAAGATTGTAGGCGATTCCCTCAAAATAGGAACCACATTCGGAACCGATACTCTTTACGTAGTTAACGGTAGTTCAGCTTATTATCTATTTGTAAAAGCATCTCCAATAAGCTTCAGCGGCAATGGTAGCAAGGATGACCCATACTTGATTCAAACCAAGGATGACCTCATCAAATTGTCACAAGCCACTACTAACGGCAAGCAATTGTTCCAAGACATCTACTTCAAGATTACCAACGATATAGACCTAGAAAATGACAGCGAATTTGTTGGTATCTGTACCAGTTATTCAGATGCTCACAACAAGTTTGCAGGTACTATCGATGGTGACGGCCACACAATCCACAACATGGATATCGTCGCTGCATCTTGGACAAGTCCTATCGTTCCTGCCGAAGATGGCACTATCACAATCAACACATCCAATGGATTAAGCTATAAAGGCTTTATCGGTCGTCTTGACGCGGTAGGTACAGTTAAGAATCTAAACATCGCCGCCGACTGTAACTTCAATGGCGTATTTGCATCAACAGGTGCATTAGTTGGCACAAACGAAGGTTTGGTTGAAAACTGTAAGAACTACGCCGACATTGCAGGTTATAGCTGCTGGATTGGTGGTATCGTAGGTCAAAACTCTAAGGGTACCATCCGTAACTGCTACAACGAAGGTAATATTACTTCAGGTTACTTCAACGTAGGTGGTATCTCAGCAACCAACACCGGTATCGTTGAAAATTGTGCTAATGCCGGAAATATCAGCTGTAAGCAACTTGCATCTAACTTCCCGTCAAAACCGGCCTCTTCATTGAACAACGTTGGTGGTATCGGTAGTGGCCCCAGCGGTGGTATTACACGTAACTGCCTCAACGCAGGTACTATCTCAGGTAATTCAAAAGTTGGTGGTATCACAGGTACACTTGAAAAAGCCACAGGTACAACTACCGTTGGTCACAACGATGTAACCAACTGTATCAGCTACGGTCCCGTTTGGAGCAACGACTTAGCAAACGTTGGCGCAATCAGTGGTACTTTTGCGACTGAAGGCGATGTTAAGGACAACTACTATGATTCTCAAATAATCTACGTTCCTGCTGCAGGAAATCTCAATGTTGACGGCATGTCACCTGTTGAAACATCAGTTCTCACTTCAGGTAAAGCCCTTGAAAACTTTGATACTGACCTATGGCAATTTGACGCAGGCCAATACCCTGTTCTCAAGCAATTTGCATCAGAGCCTAAACTTGCAGTTGCTCGCAAAACCATCGTTAACGTTCCGGAAGGTATAACTTTTGAAAATCTTTCAGCTAATGCAACACTCGCATCTGACGAAGGTTTAACTTGGAAACTCGCTGTTGATACCGTATTCACTATCAAAGAGAACACCTTGGTACCTCCAACAGCCGTATCAGAAGTTACTGCTGATACACTCACAGCAACTTACGGCACTTACGTCAAGATAATGAAGGTTCAACGCACTCAAGATGTTCCTCTAAGCGGTAAGGGTACCGAAGCTGACCCATACATCATCAGCAACGTTAATGAATGGAATGCATTTGCAAACTTCACTGAAACAGTTAAGTACACATTTGAAGACGAATTCATTAAGCTAACTGCCGACATCGACTTTGACGGAGCAGAAATAGCTAAGCCAGCTTGTGACGGTTCAACCAAGTTTAGCGGTACATTTGACGGTAACGGCAAGACACTTTCAAATTACAAATTAACTCCGACTGCTAACTACCAAGGTCTATTTGGTATTATTAGCGCAGAAGGTACAGTTAAGAATTTGACTGTTGCCGGTACAATCAATTCAAACTACACTTACACAGGTAGTATCGTTTCAAAATTGTATGGTAAACTCATCAATTGCGTCAATACCGGTAAGCTCACCGCCAATAAGGCTAACTTAGGTGGTTTGATTGGACAAGCATATAAAGGCTCAGAAATCACTGACTGTGTCAACAAGGGCGAAATCAATCGTGCAACAAGCGCAGTCAACACTGCAGGTATCGCAGCTTACTCAGAAGCCGGCGTTACATTCACCCGTTGCGGTAACGAAGCCGATATCACCAACTCAACCACAGGTTCTTACACTGCAGGTATCGTTGGTACATCACTTCCTTCAACCTACATTGATTGCTACAACACCGGTGATATTACCAACTCAGGAGCAACAACTTCAGCATGCTACGTTGCCGGTATCATCGCATACGCTAATGGTGTCAAAGATTCTGAGCCATATATCATCAAGGGTTGCTACAACGCAGGTGACCTCACAGGGTCAGGATTGCTAGGCGGTATTGTTGCTAATTGCGGTACAACTGCAGGTAATGCAAAATTCAATATCGACGACTGCTTCAACACAGGTGATATTGTATCAACTTCAACAAAAGCAATCTCAGCTGCTCCGTCAGCAGGTATTGTAGCTAAATACTCTGCCGGTACTACAATCAACAACTGCTACAACGCAGGTACAATCATCAATACCTATAACGTTTACTCAGCAGGTATTGCAGGATACCATGCAGTTGCCGGAACAGCAGATTACCCAATTGCAATCAAGAATTGCCACAATGAGGGTAAAATCGTTGCAACAGGTAACCAAGGCGCAGGTATCATTGCATACCAAGGTGCATACTTTACCGTTGATAGTTGCTACAATGTTGGTAGCATCGAAGGTGGTTGGGGTCTTGGTGGTATCACCGCAGGATTAGCCAATGCAACCGCAACGCTCAAGAACAGCTGGAACGCAGGCAAGATTACCACATCTCAAAACCGTGCAGGTGGTGTCGTAGCATATAATACTCCGGCAACAACTATTGACAATTGCTGGAACCTCGGTGACGTTTCCACTACTCTTGAAACAAAGGGCGTTTCAACAGCTACAGCTACACTATCAGGTTATGGAATTGGTGGTATCGCAGGTGCCAGCGGTAGCGTCATAACAAACTGCTACAACGTGGGTACCATCACAGGTGCAAGCCAAGTTGGTGGTATCGTTGGTCAAACTGTAAAAGCTAAGACTCAACTCGTTTCTTGCTACAACGCAGGTAAGATTGTTGCCGATGCCGACACTTGCGGTGCATTGGTTGGTGTCAAATTGACTGATAACACAACAAGATGGACCGATGGCAACGACATCAAGAACTGCTACTATGTTTCTGATTACAACAATTTTGCCAACACTCAATTGGGTACATCAGTGAAGATTGCCGAACTTGCCAAACTTGCTGCTGACACCGATTGGACTTCAGCCGATGACTATTCATTCCCAATTCTTAAGGGTCAAACCACTAACGCCGCTGCACTCGTTGGTTCAGCTGCTGTTGTTCTCTCAGGTGACGACACTTATGACAACGTAACATCAACGGTACACGTTGGTACACCGGCAGGTGTTGAATGGACTTCTTCAATCGCTCCATTCTCAGTTTCAGACAACGAAGCTAAATTTGGAACTATTGAATCAGAAACTCCTGTAACATTGACAGTCGCAATTGGTGACATCACTCGTGCTTGGAATCTTGTACTCAAGTCAACTTCAGGCATCAATGACATCAATGCTAACGGCAAGACTATTGTTGACGAAGTTTACTATGACCTCAGCGGTCGTGTAGTTCCTAAGCCAACAACAGCTAACGGTCAAGTTTACATTGTGAAGGTTACCTATGACGACAACACAATCGAAGTTGCCAAAGTAATCAACAAATAATCAACAAGGCTTTTAGCCGGATAAAACTGACAAGAGGTGGCGTCACTCAATTGTGATTGCCACCTCTTCTGTTTTTTCCCTCGGCATCAGCCAAAAATAAACCCCGATTCTTCACGAGTCGGGGTTACTTTATCTAATCAAAAAGCCAGTCTTTTATTACTTAAGTCTCTTTTATATATAGCTTTTGTTGTGTCTTATATTGTTTTGAAGCCTTGTTGTTTCATTTTGTACTTCTTTGACCGCCATAAACGCTTAAGGTTTAAAACGCAATGCTTAGATTAACATTCCTTAACCATAATCCCTATTTTCAATCATTTATCGCTCTATTTTTTGAAACATTTCCTGAAATATTTCGGTAATTCTGTGTAAATTTGCAATAACTATGCAAGATTACAGAAACGATATTAAACAAGCGATAGAGGTGCTCAAACGTGGCGGAGTAATACTTTATCCCACTGATACAGTGTGGGGCATCGGATGTGATGCAACACGCAGTGACGCTGTAAAAAAAGTTTTTGAAATAAAACGTCGTGCCGACAGCAAAGCGCTCATCACGTTGATGAGTAACACAGCGATGCTTGAACGATATGTTGACGATGTTCCCGACGTGGCTTTCGAGCTAATCGACGTGGCAACAACGCCACTGACAATTGTTTATGACAAAGGCATCAACTTGGCGCCCGAGCTATTGGCTGATGACGGCAGCATAGGTGTCAGAATCTCCACCGAGAGATTTTCGTCAAGCCTATGCCGTGAATTTCGTCGTCCGATAGTTTCAACATCCGCCAATATCAGCGGCCAACCCACCCCACGCACTTTTGCTGAAATATCTGACGAAATCAAGGCAGCAGTTGACTATGTGTGCACTTCACGTCAAGAGGAAACCGATGACAGCCACAAACCCTCCAGCGTAATTAAATTATCCAACAACGGTCAAATAAAAATACTTCGTAAGTGAATATTTACACCCGACAACGGTTGATATATCTATTTAGCGACTATATAGCCATCTATATTGCATGGCTATTGTTCAATATTGTCCGTTACTCGCTATTGGATATTCATCTTGACGGATTTTCGTCATTGGCCGAATTCTTGACATGCCGTCAAGTACTTGTCGGGCAAATAATTTTCCCAATATTTCTATTGGCGATATCAGCAATCTCAGGCTACTACAACAATCCATTGTATAAGTCTAAGATTGAGGAACTTATCAATACAATCACGGTAACATTCATAGGCGTTGCGAGCATCTACTTCACGGTGCTCATCAATGATAACATACATGAACGCATGACCGGATATGAATTGATAGGCACCATGTGGCTACTGTTTTTCATATTCAGTTACTTTCCCAGGCTCATCATCACGTCGACCATAGCATCAAGAGTGAGTCAGCGCAAATTGACACTTAACACTCTGATTATCGGTGCGTCAGAAAATGCATTGGAGCTATACAATCGCATAAAAAAAGGCAATCAATCGATGGGATTTGATATATTGGGTTTTGTTGAGACAGACGAGCAGTCAACAGCCCCAAATCTCCCGCTGACACGATACAAAATGAGCGATATCGAGAATTTGAGCAAAAAATTGGAAATACAGAATTTCATCATTGCCCCAATTCCCGGAGATTTTTCCAAGACGATTAATATCATAAATCGTTTATTTCCACTCGATTGCGCCATTTATATCAATCCCGATTTATATCATCTCATAACGTCAAAAGTCAGGATTGGCTACATCTCGGGCGAACCGCTTATTGATATTTCCAAGCCAACAACTCCCGCTTATACGCAGAATATCAAGCGACTGGCCGATATTATCGTTGCTTCACTCTCACTCATCGTTTTATCACCGTTATTGCTATATATTGCCATTGCGGTTAAACGCGATTCAGAGGGACCGGTAATTTACAAGCAAGAACGCATAGGACTACACAAACGTCCATTCAAAATACTGAAATTCAGGTCAATGCGCATTGACGCTGAATCAGAAAGCGGGCCCACTCTCTCCAACACAAACGATAACAGAATAACCAAAATAGGGCATTTCCTAAGAAAATATCGACTTGATGAACTTCCTCAATTCTGGAACGTTATAAAAGGAGATATGTCACTTGTGGGACCTCGCCCTGAACGAGAATACTACATTAAGCAAATCATCACACGAGCGCCCTATTACGCACTAATTCATCAAGTTAGGCCGGGAATAACATCGTGGGGCATGGTAAAGTATGGTTACGCGTCAACAGTTGACGCCATGATTGAGAGGCTGAAATATGACCTCATCTACATCGAGAACATTTCGATGGTTGTCGATTTGAAGATTTTACTGTATACAATCAACACTGTAATTACGGGGAAAGGTATTTAGAACATTATGGAACAGGACAATAGCAATAAAAGCAGGTGGTTTAATGAGAAATTTCAGCAATTTGTGTTGTGGCGCGAGCGCAACATCAAGGAGCGCAACTTTGTCCTAATTCTCGCATTTCTAGTGGGAATAGGCGGAGGATTGGCAGCAATGCTACTCAAATGGTTAATCCACGAAATATCAAGTATCTTGATGCTGGGCGTAGATGTCAACGCATCGGGAAACTGGCTTTATATCCTATATCCGGCTCTCGGTATCATCATTGCCGGCATGTATGTGAGATATGTCGTGCGCGACAATATTTCGCATGGTGTTACCCGTGTGCTTTACTCTATCTCTCAGAATAAGAGCCGATTAAAACGGCACAACATATACACGTCAATCGTGGCGAGCTCCATCACCATCGGATTTGGTGGTTCAGTGGGAGCTGAAGGTCCTATCGTGTACACCGGTGCGGCAATCGGGTCAAACATCGGGTCGGCATTTAAGATGTCGCCAAGAATTCTCATGATTCTCGTGGGATGTGGCGCCGCCAGCGGTATTGCAGGTATATTCAAGGCACCAATTGCCGGTATGCTTTTCACGCTTGAAGTGCTGATGCTTGACCTCACAACAGTGTCGGTCATGCCGTTGCTCATCTCGTCAATTACCAGTGCGACAATCGCTTATGCCTACTCCGGCTTTGACTTTGAGTTTTTCTTTGTACAAAGCGAGAACTTCATGACCAGCCGCATTCCATTTGTAATCTTACTTGGACTTTTCTGCGGAATGGCGTCGCTCTACTTCACTCGCGTGATGAACATGATGGAGAATTTCTTTGGAAAGATGAAAAATCCATGGATTAAAGCGCTGATTGGCAGCTTAATACTTTCAGCACTTGTCTTTCTATTTCCACCTCTATACGGTGAAGGTTACTCGGCAATCGAGGGTCTTCTCGGTGGTGACCCAACATCAATCGTGAATGGCTCAATTTTCTCGGGAGAAGGCAATAGTGCATGGTTTATAACGCTGTTTATCGGGCTGATAATCTTGACAAAAGCCTTTGCAACCTCAGCAACAAACGGCGGTGGAGGTTGTGGTGGTACATTTGCACCGTCACTGTATGTTGGCGCAATGTGCGGATTCTTATTCTCGTATGCGGTAAACTTGCTGGGATTTGATGTAGAGCTGTCAATCAAGAACTTCACGCTCATGGGAATGGCAGGCGTAATGGCAGGCGTAATGCATGCGCCGTTAATGGCAATCTTCTTAACAGCCGAACTAACAGGCGGTTATGCTCTATTCCTCCCGCTACTAATCGTATCAACAGTATCTTACGGAACAATCAAGATATTTGAACCATACAGCATCTACACAATGCGTCTCGCTCAACGCGGTGAACTATTAACCCACCACAAGGACAAAGCCGTGCTTACTCTATTGAAAATCAACAATGTAATCGAAACAGATTTTCTATCGGTAAAGCCGGATATGGACCTCAAACAGATGGTTGACACAATTTCCCAATCTAAACGAAACCTCTTCCCGGTGGTTAACGACAATAACGAGCTTCTCGGCGTCGTTCTCCTCGACGAAATAAGAAACATCATGTTCCGCCCCGACCTCTACAAACGTATGCACGTGAGCAAATTCATGTCAACCCCGCCTGCACGCATCGAGATTAATGACTCTATGGACCAGGTAATGAAGCTGTTTGATAGAACCGGAGCATGGAACTTACCTGTTGTTGACAACGGCAAATATGTGGGATTTATCTCGAAGTCAAAGGTATTTAACTCATACCGCCGCGTACTTCGTCACTACTGCGAAGACTAACACGAGTAAAAGCACTTTCATCACACTATGAATCAATCATTTATTGCCCGAATATTTCTTGCTTGCGCTGCCGGCTTTGCGATTAGCGCATCAGCACAAAAAGCGGCACTTCCCGCCGATGTAAACCTCTGTAATCCAATGCCACAAGTACCTACGCCAATGTATTTGGCGGGGAACTTTGCCGAGTTGCGAGCCAATCACTTTCACTCGGGCATTGACATAAAAACACAGGGCAAAACAGGATTTGCAGTCCATGCTGTTGACAGCGGATATGTTAGCCGAGTGTTGGTATCGCCGTGGGGATTTGGTCGTGCGGTTTATATCACGCACCCAAAGACCGGATTGACAACAGTTTACGGGCACTTGGAAGCATTTTCATCCAAGATTGACAACATAGTGAGAGCCAAGCAATACGAGCGCGAAACATTCTCTATCGACTTGAATTTCAAGCCGGGAGAAATTCCGGTGGAACGTGACGAAATCATCGCTCGCAGTGGAAATGCCGGTTCATCAGGCGGTCCACACTTGCACCTAGACGTGAGGGAAACATCTTCAGGTCACGCACTTGACCCCCTGCCCTACTTCAAATCATTGTTTGTAGACAAGGCTGCGCCTGAAGTTAGAAAAGTTGCACTTTTCGCCGTAAAAGGCCGTGGCACAGTCACTTCGGCACGTATTTTACAACCGACATCAGCGCCATATACATTCACAGCGTGGGGTGATGTGTATCCCGGTATAACAGCCTATGACAGAATGACTTCCACAAGCAACATTTACGGCATCAAGTACATGACGCTCACCGTTGACGGCAAAGAAGTTTACAACCGCAACCTCAATCGCGCTGATTTAGAGGGCAATAGAGCCATTCACACACTTGTGGAATATCCCGAAAGGGCAACATCGGGAGCATGGATAATGACTACACGCATCGCTGAGACAAAGCCGCTACTATACATGGTAAAAGCTGAAAATGAGGGCATTATCTCGATAAAAGAAGAACGTGATTATGCTTGCGTGTTCACACTCACCGATGAGTTTGGCAACACCACAAAAGTTCCCTTCACAATCAAGGGCAAGAAAAGCGAAATTACCGCTGCAAGCGCTAAAGGTAAGCTCGTAAGTCCAACAAAACCATTCAATTATGAGAATAACGGCGTAAAAGTCTCAATGCCCGTTGGCTCTCTATATGACACAATGGATTTCACGGCAAAAAGCGAAACAAGCGCAACTTATCTCTCTGCTATTCACACAATTGGCGACATACGCACACCAATAGGAGAATCCATCACGATTTCGATAAAGGTAGACCGTGACACAATCGCCGATAAGGCAAAATATTGCTTGGTGCGCATTGACGGGAAAAGCCGTTCGGCAGTAACTGCGACTTACAAAAACGGATGGATGACTGCAAAAGTAAATCGATTCGGGAAATATGCCGTAACAACCGACACCACAGCGCCCACAGTCCAGCTGGTCAGCAAAACCGGAGGAACAATCGTGTATCGTATATCTGACAACCTCAGCGGCATAGACACATATAAAGGCTTGATAGACGGAAAGTTTGCCTTATTTGAGTTAGACGGAAAGACAGCAAGAGCAACATTCAAAGTTGACACAAAACGCTTCAAAAGCGGCAATCACAGCGTAACATTCACAGCAATTGACGCTTGTGGCAACAAGACGACCAAAAACGATAATTTTAGCAACTAAAAATCATCGACATTTTTTGGAAAAATGCGCTTAATCAACTAACTTTGTAAAGATTGCTATGTTTATCGACAAACGAGCCGTGCTAAAACATTGCATACCAAATGATAACACTGAAATAAAATTTTCAAATAAATAACTAGATAACTAACAATATGGAAAACCAGGATCTGATTAAAGAAGTTACCGCAAGAGCGGAAGTATGGCTAAATGATGCCTATGACGCAGAAACACGCGCCGAAGTTCAACGTATGCTAGATGCCGAAGACAAATCAGAATTGATTGAGTCATTCTACCGTGACCTCGAATTTGGTACAGGTGGTCTTCGCGGAATCATGGGAGCAGGTACCAACCGCATGAATATCTACACAGTTGGAGCTGCAACTCAAGGACTTGCCAACTACCTCAAAGAAGCATTTGCTGATTTACCACAAATCAGTGTAGCAGTTGGTCACGATGTTCGTAACAATTCACGCAAATTTGCAGAAATCGTAGCTGACATATTCTCAGCAAACGGTATCAAAGTATACTTGTTTGACAGCTTCCGTCCAACTCCGGAACTATCATTTGCAATACGCCACTTCGGATGTCAAAGCGGTGTAAACATCACAGCATCACACAATCCAAAAGAATATAACGGATACAAGGCTTATTGGGAAGACGGTGCACAAATCATTGCTCCACACGATACCAACATCATTGACAACGTAAACCGCATCAAGAGTGTCAGCGAAATCAAGTTCAAGGGTAATCCTGAATTGATTCAAATCGTAGGCAAAGATGTTGACGATGTATTCTTGGCAGAAATCAAGAAATTGTCACTCAGCCCCGATGCAATTGCACGTCACAAAGACCTCAAGATTGTGTACACTCCAATCCACGGTACAGGTGTAAACTTGATTCCACAATCACTCCGCAACTATGGATTTACCAACATTATCCACGTTCCGGAACAAGATATCCCCAGCGGAGATTTCCCAACCGTTGAATCACCCAACCCGGAAAATGCATCAGCAATGGCGATGGCTATCGCTAAGGCAAAAGAAGTTGGTGCAGACGTAATCTTCGCATCAGACCCAGATGCAGACCGTATTGGTTGTGTAGTACGCGACTCTCACGGTGAATATCAACTCATCAACGGTAACCAAATCGTTCTTATCCTTCTCAACTACTTGATGACTTGCAACGGCGAGCTCGGTAAATTGACAGGTAAAGAATATATCGTTAAGACCATCGTAACTACCGAGACAATCAAGTCAATCGCAGAAAAGAACAACATCAAGATGTATGATTGCTACACCGGTTTCAAATGGATTGCATCAGTAATTCGTGAGAATGAGGGTAAAGCACGTTACCTTGGCGGTGGTGAAGAATCATACGGCTTCCTTGCTGAAGAATTTGCACGTGATAAAGACTCAGTATCAGCAATTTCACTCATGGCCGAAATTGCAGCATGGGCAAAGGATAAAGGCTTAGACTTCATGGAAATGCTTCAAGATATCTACGTTAAGTATGGCTTCAGCCGTGAAGAAGGTATCTCAGTGGTTCGTCCGGGCAAGACAGGTGCAGAAGAAATCGTGAACATGATGAAGGAATTCCGCGCCAATCCTCCAAAACAATTGGGTGGCAGCGACATCACAATCATCAAAGATTATGCAAGCCTCAACGCAACAAATGTTCCAACCGGCGAAGTAACCAAGATGGATATGCCTATCACCAGCAACGTGCTTCAATACTTCACAGCTGACGGTTCAAAGGTTTCAATCCGTCCTTCAGGCACAGAACCAAAAATCAAGTTCTATGTCGAAGTTAAGGGACAAATGGCAACCAAGAGCGACTATGACGCTGCACAAGAAGCTGCTAAGGCAAAGATTAACCTAATCAAGAAAGATTTAGGCATCTAATTCCAAGTCATAAAAATTAAACGAGCCTCGTCAAAGATTGTGAATTTGACGGGGCTTTTTTATTGACTTTGTGTATGGTAGAGCACTTTTCACAATCTTTATGGTGTAAAATACAACAAAAATTAATATATTTGCAGTTAACAATAACTTAATAAAAATATAGCATCGCCATGATTTTATCAATGACAGGTTTTGGTAAAGCCGTAGTAACTTTGCCTAACAAAAAAATAACTGTTGAGATTAAGTCGCTTAATAGTAAGCAACTTGACTTGGCCGTGCGCATCCCGTCAATTTATCGCGAAAAAGAACTCGAGCTGCGCAATCTTGTCTCAAAGCGACTTGAGCGCGGTAAAGTAGACATGAATATCTTCATAGAAAATATCAGTTGCGAGACACCGACATCGTTGAATGTGCCGGCACTTGCAGCATATAAAGAGCAGATACTCAACGCTTGCCAAGAGCTCAACATACCTCAACCGGCCGACTGGTACAGCATCTTGCTGAGATTCCCCGATACGCTCCACAGCGAGCAGCCCACAGAGGTAGATGAGTCAGAAAGTCAAGCGCTCGAAGCAGCAGTAAATGAGGCAGTTGAAGCATTGATGCAATATCGAGGAGTAGAAGGAGCAAAATTGGAGACATTCTTCAAAACTCGCATAGAAGCAATCACAGAATTGCTGGCGGAAGTGCCTAAGTATGAGGCAGAACGCATAGCAAAAATACGTAGTCGCATAGCCGAAGGCTTGGCAAAAATAAGTCAAGTTGACTATGATCGCGCCCGTCTGGAGCAAGAAATGATTTTCTACATTGAGAAACTCGATGTGAATGAAGAAAAGCAACGTCTTGCCCAACACCTCACTTATTTCATCGAAACGCTCACCGCTCCTACACCAGGACAAGGGAAGAAACTAGGGTTCATATCACAAGAAATGGGCCGAGAAATCAACACTTTAGGGTCAAAGAGCAATCATGCAGAAATGCAGAAGATAGTAGTGAAGATGAAAGATAACCTTGAGCAAATCAAGGAACAAGTATTAAACGTGATGTAACCTTCTAAACAGCAGCACTATGAAAGGGAAAATAATTGTAATTTCAGCGCCTTCGGGCAGTGGCAAGTCAACAATCATCAATTCAATACTTGATGAGAGTGAAATCAATTTAAGATTTTCAGTATCAGCCACTAACCGTTCACCAAGACCGGGCGAAGTTGACGGAGTGTCATATAATTTCATGACAACCGAGCAATTTCGTGACGCGATAGCAAACAAAGAATTTGTAGAATGGGAAGAAGTCTACCCGGGACGATTCTATGGAACGCTTCGCAGTCAGATAGTTAAGGCAACAGAAAGTGGCCAAAATATCATCTTGGACATAGACGTGAAGGGAGCCCTTAACGTGAAAGAGCAATTTGGAGAACAAGCGATGACGATATTCATTCAAGCGCCCAGCTTGGAAGAATTGCGTAAACGCCTGGAAGCCAGACGCACAGATTCACCTGAAGTTATAGAAGAGCGCATGAGTAAGGCCGCATATGAGCTAACATTTGCGCCCAAGATGGACCATATCGTAGTGAATGATGAGCTTAAAAAGGCAACGACCGAAGTATATAAGCTCATTGCGGAATTCATTGCAAAATAAATAGTTAAGCCATGGAGACAATAGCTATATTTGGCGGGTCATTCAACCCGGTACACATCGGCCATTTGATGATAGCGAGCTACATCAAGCAATTTGGCGGAGTGGACCAAGTGTGGCTAACATTGTCACCACTTAACCCATTGAAATCCAAGCCGGAAGAATTAATATCAGATGTCACGCGGCTTGAAATGCTCAAGATGGCGACAGAAGGCGCTGAAGGCATCCAAACGTGTGATATAGAGCTGTCTATGCCCCGTCCGAACTACACAATCAATACTCTGGATTTGCTTTCAAAACGATATCCGGGAAAGAAATTCAAGTTGATAATTGGTAGTGACAACTGGCGAATATTTAATCAATGGCGTGATTATCAGCGCATTATTGACGACTATGGTGTGATAATCTATCCGCGTCCGGGCTACCCGGTGGATATGGCCACAATAAGGGATGTTGACGTGGAAGTGATTAATTCACCGTCAATTGACTTGTCATCGACGTTTATTCGCCGAGCAATCGCAAGAGGACGAGACATGACATATTTTCTTCCAACCGGCATTGGCAAATACATCAAACAGCACAAATTGTACCAATAACACACTTGAAATAAACAACCTATGAAATCATCATCATTAAGCACTAACTCATTGGCGTTCATTGCGTTGTGCAATGAATACTGCGCAACAGTTCAAAATGCGCGTGAAGTTGATTCAGAGAATGTACGCGATTTTGTAATGTCAATACTCAAGTTGTTACCGCGCATCTATATATGCGCTACCGACCTGACTAACAACTATCAAGAGAGTGACGTGTACATCGACAGCGTTCTTGAAGAGGATTATTATGACACAATCAGAAGGCATGTAGAAAATTTATTGGGGCCGGATGACACGTATCTTGAAGTGTTTCACCAAGATATGAAGTATTCAGACACGCCGATAGCAGCAAGCATTGCCGAGGGATTGGCTGATTTATTTCAAGTTTTCTACAATTTCATCGAGACAGTGAGAGATGCGACTGAGGATGTCACCGAGGGGGCATTGGCAACTGTGTGTGATGACTTCCAAAGTTATTGGAGCACAATACTTTGCAACGTGCTCAGAGCATTGAATCACATTTACTATCAAGGGTCAACAAACGATTACTAACAATCAATAAATCAAAGGATTATGGCAACAATCCACCAAGATATCAGCGACTTGATGAAGTTTATGGATTCATCGGTTGTGAATTTTTATGCAGTAAACACTGTGGCTCAACGACTTGACGCAGCAGGATTTAAGCATCTTGACGCAGGCAAGAGTTGGGATTTGAAGCCGGGTGATAAAGGCTACATCACCAAGAATGACTCGGCAATTTTTGCGTTTATCGTTGGAAATGAGGATGCTGCCAACGGCTTCAAAATCATTTCGGCCCACAGCGACTCACCGGGTTTCCGCATCAAGCCAAATGCAGAAATGGTGACAGATGGCGGGATAACCAAATTGAACACCGAAGTGTACGGTGGCCCAATACTTTACACATGGTTTGACCGACCATTATCAATTGCCGGCCGCGTGATAATGCGCAGCGATGACCCAATTCACCCCGAACGCCGACTGGTGAAATTTGACACTCCCCTATTGACAATTCCTCACTTGGCAATCCACTTCAATCGCGCTGTAAATGAGGGCAATAAGCTTTCGAAACAGAAAGATATGCTTCCGGTGATAGGGATGCTAGGCAAACACGGCACAATAGCCGACTTGGTTGCTAAACAGCTGGGAGTCAACAAAGAAGACATTCTCGACTATGATTTGAGCCTATATGACACAACTCCGGCGTGCTTAGTGGGTGTAAACCAAGAGTTTATCACATCGGGCCGTTTGGATGACCTTTCAATGGTGCATGCTGCGTTGACCGCAATAATTGATGCAGCAGGTGGCGAAAATCCGGCGCAAACGCTTGTTATGGCGATATTTGACAACGAGGAGACCGGTAGCGGCACCAAACAAGGGGCAGCCTCACCGGTATTACAAAATTTGTTGCAACGCATCACGATGGCTCGAGGCGGAAATCAAGAAGATTGGCTGAGAGCGATTGAAAATTCGTTTATGGTATCGGCAGATAATGCCCATGCTGTACATCCTAACTACGCTGAAAAACAAGATCCGACAAATCATCCGACAATCGGCGGTGGTCCATGCATAAAAATCAACGCCAACTGCAAATACATGACTGACGCGGACTCAGCAGCGGTGTTCAGAGCAATATGCGAAAAGGCCGGAGCTAAGTTCCAATACTTTGTAAATCACAGCGATGTGGCCGGTGGTTCAACGCTTGGAAATATCCTAACTTCACAAATGGATTTGCGAGGAGTTGATATGGGCGCACCACTTTGGGCAATGCACTCGGTGAGAGAAACAGCCGGAGTTGAGGATCACATTGCAACGATTAAAGCTTTCAAGCAATTCTACAAAGAATAACATAAACATATCATATTCAGGCATTTAAGCGACTTCAAAGCCATTTTGAGGTCGCTTTTAGTATAAATAGTTAAAAACTTTAACATCGAATTAGTGAAAAATTTCCGCAATAATTTTGGTATATCAAAAATAATGCGTAACTTTGCAAGTGTAAAGAAGGACAATAGGTTTAAGATATAAGTTACTCGAGAGAGTGTAACTAATTATTACATAAGATTTTAAAGGTATATTATATTTTGTTTTAGGTTTAATTTTAATTTAGAATTATGAAAAATTTTGTAAGAAGAGCTGCAAAGTGGTATTTTGACACCACAGCAGAGACAACATGGTACAAATCAGCACTCTGGTTTGATGTTACTAACAAAAACGTTGATTAATTCAACAAACCATGTTTTTTAGCTATCGTGAATTAGATTCACGATTTTTTTGTGTCTTTTTTTGAGGGAAATTTTCAGGGGTAATGCGCTAATTATCAGGTATTTATATAATAAATTGGTGTGTTAAATAGTTATTAAAGGTCGGATGTTCGGGTTTTCGCGTCGTTGGCGTTGTAATTTTGCA
>CAYTFG010000013.1:0-30119 GCA_964436925.1 uncultured Bacteroides sp.
TACGTCATCATAGGTTGTTGAGAATTCATATTGGCACTCAGTCCAACTTGTTCCCACATTAAATGTATTGTAACCACCTTGGCTTTTGTAAGTTGTTGAGTTCTGATATTGGAATTGCAACTTACCTGCCGATGAAGTTGACTTAGCATTAAACTTGATTACATAAGTTGCTCCTGCGGTCAATGGTGTACTTAACGTGTAGGCAAATTGTGCTTGCCATGATTGTCCGTCTCCCTTAGTGGTGAGCTTCATTGCCGGCGAACCGTCTTTACCTCCGGTTGGGTCAATTTCTCCACTATCTTTGTTGTCGCCCCATGAGCCCCAACCGCCGCTGGTGCCACCGTTGAAGTTTGATGAATCACCGGTCAACAGATTTGCCACACCGCCACCGTCTGAATGGATAACCATCTTTGGTGCGATGAGTGACTTCAAGTATGTTTGCGGTTGTTGTGTGTGCCACAAGAAATTGTGTCCATACAACTTCATGTCTGACGGCATCGCTGCGATTACCTGGTCTATTGTTGTGAAATCCAGTGTCCCGCTATTGCTGCACACTACGCCATATTTCATTGCGTTGCCCAGCGTAATTCCGGTGAAGTTCTCGTCAACAAGTGCCTTATATGTGTCATTTGACAGATACATATCTGCCCCGATTCCCAACGCGAAGTTGAGATTCGGGTGATATTCTTTTACATAATCCTTGATAGGAGCATAGTTTAATATTTTCTCCTGCAATTCCAATGGAAGGTCGGCGATACCTACTGTTCCGTCCGATTCTTGCCATTCCATGATTTGGTCATCACATCCAACCATTGCGATTGATGCTAATGCCAATGGAACTATATATTTATTGAGTTTCATATTTTATTCTTATTGATTCTAAAATGAATATTATTCTTCCTCATCTGCCGATGGATAATCTGATATTGTATAGCTCTTGCATGGTACCACGCGCCAGTTATCAAGATAGATTTTCGGTCCGCTAAACGCTGTTGAAACTACATCAACGCCATTCCATGAAAAGTCGGTATTTACAAATCCGATACCAAAATTCTTATAGGTTGCTGCGTTACGGTCATCAATCACTGTTTGGAATGTAGGATTGGTTGACTCTGAATCTGCAATAAGAGCTTTATACTTACCCATTTCTGAGAACGGTATGGTTACTGTTTGCCATCCGTCGGTTGTGAACGGCACGATTGCTCCATCTTGTATCCAGGGTACATAGAAAGCTGTGCAACAGCTGGAGTTATTCTCGTCTGAGATTCCTGAAAAGTTGTAGTTATTGATTAGACAAATCTGCAAGAAACCTGTTCCGCTCCATGGCTCTGCTACATATATATCAAATTGCAATGCAACTTCGCTCAAATCGGTTGTCGGGTCAATATAAGCAGTCATGTTAGTCCAGTCATCTGCATCATTATCATTGCCTGCTGTCCAGCACTCTGTTACACGTGGCTTGCCCGATGATACTCCGGCGGTGAGCAAACGGTCAGGTACGATTTGAACGCACTTCCCACGCCCGCTGTTGGCAGGGTCATCAACAAGGTCCTCATTATTTATCATTGAACCTGTTTCTTTCCAGCTCCAATAACCTTGAGTTCCGTTACCGTCAAAGTCAAGAATCATTGCGTATCCATAGTTGAAGTAACCCGGAGTCTTTGCTTGACCGTTAGCACCTTCGCTCAATATTGAACCGCCTTCAGTCACGCCCTCGGGCATGGTGAATGAATACCATTCGCCGTCAACGTCATCGCTGGTGATACCGTCGGTAACAACAACTCCACCCGGGAGTGTAATTGATGTCGTTTCTTGCAATCCTGTGCCATAAACAGTAACCTTCTCACCGGCTTTCGGCAATGTATTACTGATTGAACTGATTGTTGGTGATGCTGCACGCACGATGAAGCTATAGCTGGTTTCGGCGCCATCCTTCACGAGTCTGATGATATTTCTATCCTCAGGTTCTGCATCTGAAATAGGTGTCTTACTGTTGATTTGAACAAGCATTGAGTTATTTGTCACGTATGCTCTGTTGAAATAGGTCTCATATCCGTTGATATAAACCTTCTTCATGCCCATGAAGCCGGAACCTTCCAAGCGTATCGTCTGGCCCTGACGGGCAAACGTTACTTCGCGGTCGGGTACATCGCTATCTGCATCTTCTAGATATACCTTATTGATTGATATCGCTTGGCTTTGGTACTTACTGTCAAAGTACTCATCATCGGGATTACACGATGTCAAGCCCATCGACAAGATGGCAACTGCGCCTATCGCTATATTTTTTATCTGTTTCATATACTTTATTTTCCTTTTAATCATTTGAACAATTCTGTTTCAGAGATTTCTCGTTCGCCAAATTCGTATGCCACCGGTTCGTTACCCAGCAACGGGTTACGTCCACGGTCTACATCCGATATTGGAAGGGTCAATGATGATACTGTTGCCGTTGACACGTCGGTCGCATCTGATTTCTTTGCATATTGGCATGCCTCATTCTCATCCCATACATAACTTGCGTTACGATCTTGGTTGTTCAGATAGTTCACCACTTCTTGTTGTTGATAGTATGAACGGCGAATCAAATCATACCAATATTGTCCCTCAAATGCCAACTCTATACGACGCTCATAGCGAATATTCTCGTATGAAATACGCTTCAATGTAGGCATTCCTGCACGGGTGCGCACGCGGTTGAAATATTCTAGCGCTTGAGCATCATTTGTTGTTTCATTGTTACCCAAAACTGCTTCTGCATAGTTCAAATAAACCTCTGCAAGACGCATCATGTAAGTATTCAAACCTGATGATTGTTGATAGCTTTGTCCGTTATCATCAATCTTACCGATGACATACTTCTTAACGTTACATTTTTCTTCATATCCGGTCTCGGTTTCGTCGTAAGTGTAACCACCGTTCTTCACGTTAAGGTCAGGATAATACTCACCAACAGTACAGATTGAATAGTGACGACGGATTCTATCTTGAGGGTCATATTCACGAACCAAGTCGTAGGATGCGTATGTTGCATTACCCCAGTTTGTCTCGCCAACCATTGTTGACCATGAGAAGAATGCGGGAAGTGCATTGTTACAGCCCCAGCCGATTGCATCGGTTGAACCTTGCAACCATTGAAGTTGGAATATTGATTCTGAATTATTATTTGTTCCTGATACGCTGAACAAGTCACCATAGTTTGAAACCAATGAATACGGGCCTTCGATACATTTCTCTGCTGCCTTCGCTGCCAAATCCAAGTAATATGGGTTACGGGTGCCGCGGTTAAAGTCGGTTGCCACATTTGTTCCATCATATTGGCCTTCGGTTGTCAATCCGGCCATTGATAGATACACACGTGACAAAATACCAAATGCACTATAGCATGTTACGCGTCCGGCATTTGCTTGAGTCTTTGACAAGTTAGCTGCAGCATATTCGAGGTCGCGGATTGCAAATTCTATTACATCCACCGCACGTTGTGCCGGTACCACTGAATTATTTACCTGCTCGGCTGTGTTCTCATAGATAATGGCCTTGCCCCACAATGATGCTAGATACCAATATGCAAGTCCGCGCATAAAGCGACATTCTGCGTATGCTTGTATCTTCGCACTTTCACTTACCGCTGAACCGGCCTTATCTCTGATATTTACCAATGTATAGTTGGCTTGCGCTATTACTGAGTAGAATGCTCCCCATGACTCTTCCAAACCTTCACTCAATGCGGTCTCGGTGAAGTTGGTATATGGATAGATATATGGTGACCAGCGCGCTGTCAAGTTATTGGCGCGGCCATCGCCCATGCCATAATAGGCTTTATCGTTGAAGCCGTTCCACACATAATTATATAACGGCGCCGTTCCTGACGCTACTGCATCGTCTGAGTCAAAAAACGTGTCTTGGTTGGCACTGGTGGTATTCTCTGATGTCAAGAAATCTTCACACGAAGTTAGACCCACCATGCAAGCCAAAGTTAGTGATATGAATAACTTATTTTTCATTTTAATTTTCGCTTTTTAATGGGTTAGAATGATAGATTGATTCCAAATGTGTATATTCTCGGTGATGGATAACGTCCATAATCTACGCCGGTCATCAACGCATCGCCATACATTGCGCCCACTTCAGGGTCTAGGCCTGAATACTTACTGATGGTAAATACGTTTTGGCAATTGAAATAGATTCTCGCATTCTCCAATGTTGCCTTGCGCACCAATGACTTCGGTAATGTATAACCGATTGAAAGGTTTTGCAAACGGATATATGATGCATCTTCTATCAACAAATCACTGATACGTGTGTAGTTATTATTTGCATCTGAACGTTGCAATGCCGGCATCGTTGTTGAGCTTGCATTTGATACATAGCAGTTACGATAGTCATCTGATGGTAAACTTGGATCTATTACACTGACCACTGCATAGTTCAATGATGACTTCAAGATATTTGAATTCAATCGTGGATCTTCAATATACATTCTGGTCAAGTTCAACGCCTTGTTTCCGTATGCGCCTGAGAAGAAGATATTCAAGTCAAAACCCTTATATGAGAAGGTGTTACCAAAGCCCCATGTGAATTTCGGCTCAGGATTACCGATAAAGGTACAGTCTTCTGAGTTGATGACACCATCACCGTTCACATCCTCAAAGATGTAGTCACCTAACCATGTTGATGATTGGCTGATTGTGTTACCTTCTGGTATTGCTACTTGCACCAGATTACCGTTTTCATCGCGTTTGTAGAAGTCGGTCGGGTTATCAAAACGGCCTATTACCTTATAGCCCCAGAATTGTCCGATTGGTTGTCCTACAACTGTCTTTGTTACGATAAAGTTGGTTGAGCTCGGTTGATATGACTTTTCAATTGATGAACTTTCTGTATCGAGTGACACTACCTTGTTGCGGTTAAGTGAGAACACTACATTTGATGTCCATGTGAAGTCTTTGTTTGTGATATTGGTAGTATTCAATGTCAATTCAACACCTTTATTTTCGATTGAACCTACGTTACCCCATGGATTGCTTGCTGCTCCGTTTCCGACTGAACCTAAATATGCCGGCAACGGCAATTGCAACAACAAGTTATCTGTCTTCTTATAATACAAGTCGGCTACTAACTCTATGCGGCTCTTCCACAAGCCCAAATCTACTCCGACGTTATATGATGATGTCGTTTCCCATGTCAAATCAGGATTGGCTGTATTGCCTGTCAATACACCTGTTCCCCATGGGGTGGTCTTGTATGACAACAATGCCATATATGCATAGTCACTCACGTTTTGGTTACCGGTTTTACCCCAACCTGCACGCAATTTCAATGAGTTGATGGGCTCTACATCTTTCAAGAATGATTCTTCACTGACACGCCATGCAAGAGCTACTGCAGGGAACCATCCCCACTTGTGTCCGGTCGCAAATTTTGATGAACCATCTCGACGTATTGTTGCTGTCAACAAATATCTGTCATTATATGAATAGAATGCACGTCCAAAGAATGATGCTATTGAATTCTCGATTCTTGAACCGGTAGCGGTTGATGTTGAAATATCACCTGCACTCAAGTCCGGTGTGGTATTGGTCAAGAAGCCGGTAGCTGTTCCCACTTGATTTTCCCAATTTGAATGTGACATTTCTTGACCAACCATGAAGTTCACATTATGCACTTCATTAAATGTATTGATATATGTCAAGATATTTCTCCATGACCAATATTTAGTATTTGTCTTGGTCCACTTTGATGTACGGGTGTCACTTGTCTTGATACCAAATTGGTAATCGGGTTGATAGTAATAGAAACTATTGAAGTTATAGTCTCCTGATAATTCTGTACGCAATGTCAACCCTTTATATAATGTAGCTTCCAAGAATGTATTGAAACGCGCATTGATTTTGCGGTTGTTATTGGTCTTGATTGATGCCAAACCAACTGGGTTATCAGGCATCCACACATCGTCCGGTCCGTCATATGTTCCATCTGCCGATGTTACTGCTACTGTCGGCTGTTGCTTCAAAGCACTCATGATGGTGTTGTTATCTGTTCCCACTCTTTGCTTTGATTCTGTGAATGAGAATGTGATACCACCTCTCAACCAGCTCTTAAGTTGTGACTCCAAGCTGCTGCGCAATGATAGACGACGGAAACCTGAACCTAATGCGATACCATCTTGATTCAAGTAACCTGCTCCAAATGAATATGTAGTCTTTTCGCTACCTCCTGCTATTGATATATTGTGGCTGGTCATCAACGCTTTCTTGAACAACTCTGATTGCCAGTCTGTACCTTCACCCAGCAAATCTGCACGTACAAATGAGTCACTCGGGTCTACCTGACTGGTCAACTCGGCACGTACCTCATGGTGTGCTGCATATTCGCTTAGGTTCAACATATCATATTTCTTCGGCATCTCTTGCCAGCCCACATAGCCGTCATATGTTACGATTGCATCGCCCTTTTGGCCTTTCTTCGTTGTAATCATGATTACACCGTTGCTTGCTCGTGAACCGTAGATGGCGGTCGCTGATGCATCCTTCAACACGTCCATTGATACGATATCTGACGGGTTAATGCTTGACAATGGGTTTGAATTCTCATCATCGGTCGCTGAATCAATCACTACTCCATCTATCACAAAGATAGGTTGGTTGGTGGCATTAAGTGAGTTGATACCACGTATTCTGATTGATGTGGATGCTCCCGGCGTTCCTGAGTTCGCCTGTATTTGCACACCGGCTGCTCGGCCTTGGAGCACTTGGTCTATACTCGTAGGTACTGACTTCTGAATCGCATCTGACCCTACGGATACTACCGCTCCGGTCATATCTGACTTCTTCATTTGTCCGTAACCCACTACGACTACTTCTTCCAGCAATTGTGAATTTTCTTTCATCACAATCCTCATCGGCGATGTCGATACCGGCACTTCAACCTTATTCATCCCGACGTAACTTACCGTCAAAATGGCGTGATTGTTCGGCGCCTTGATACTGAAATTACCGTCAATGTCGGTTTGCGTGCCTCCTGCTGCGCTGCCTTTCACCACTACCGACGCCCCGATTATCGGCTCGCCTGACTGGTCAACTACAACGCCTTGCACAGTAATCCCTTGCGCTGCCGCCGGCATGACTGTCAGCAGACATAGCAGCATAAAGAGACTCTTTCTCAAGTAGTTTTTTAATTGTTTCATTTAAGGTAGAGTTTGAGTTTAATTAGATTAATTTATTTTTGTTTTATGTTCACTTTCTTGCTTTATAGCTTCTTTACAAGGTTCACCCCGGCTCGCTGACCTCTGTCACTCTCGCCTGCGGTTAACCCCTTCGTTATTGCTTTTTGCTCGGGTTTATCCTTTTACCTCTGCTGCAAAACTGCGGTTTCAGACACGTCACTTTCATTCATGTCTTTCGCCAATCTTTGCACTACAAAAATAATCTAATTCCTATTAATCTATGTTATCTTTTGTTGTATTCCCGTTAATACCCGTATCTCAACGTTTTATTTCGTGTCAAAACCGTTAATATTTGTATTGGACCACATTATTTTTCGTATCATTCCCCTTTTTTCAATTAAAATTTATATCTTTGCCTCACATTATTCTAAAAAACAATTAATTCTCTTTAATCTCATCCACAATCATGAAGAGCGTCATCTCTACTCTCATCACGTTTCTTATCATACTTACTAATTCAGTATTTTCTTTTGGCCAAAACTCTCGTTTTTTTGACCAAACACTAATGCCGTCTTCTCTTTACACTTCGTTCGCCCGCGACTCGCGCGGTTTCCTCTGGATTGGCAGCGGCTACGGCCTCATGCGTTTCGACGGCAACAATTTCAAGTGCTATCTTCACAACTCCAAGGACTCGCTCTCGCTCATCGACAACCGCGTCCACTGCACTTTTATCGACCGCCAAGGCATCCTCTGGGTTTCTACCGCCAACGGTCTGCAATTCTACGACTACCCCACCGACCGTTTTCACCTCATTTCCCTCCCCGACAAGGACTTCAACGGGTACATCTCTGATGTCATCCAACTGCAATCGGGCAAAATCCTATTCATCGCTTCGGGTGTCGGCGTCTACACCTATGACAAGACGTCGCGTCGTGTGGAATTGGTCAAGTCGCTCGCCAAGCACGCCTGGAACAACCGCCTGAACCGCGTCATTGAGCTCGGCAAGGATGAATTGCTGTTTTCTTGCCACCAAGGCGGATTACTGAAGTTGTCGCCCTCGGGCAAAATCTCTACCATTGCCCATGACGATGAGTTTATCACCAAAATGATTAAGGAGCCTTCGGGAAACATTCTCATGATTAGCGATGACAACGTTTGGCGCTTCATCCCCTCATCGGGTAGCATCGCTCATCTTTCTTACAATGGTTCGGCTTCTCCCATTTTCAAAGATGCCATCGTTCACCATTCGGGAAACATTTTCATTGCCACTAACGGCAACGGAATCCTTCAATTAGCCCCGGGTAGCTCTGTTATTAATGATTACAACAAGTGGACAAGCGCTGTCTTCAAATTGAATACAGCCAAGATTGGCTGCATCTTCGAGGACGACAAGCACAACGTCTGGCTGGGCTGTCCCAATCAGGGTATCGTCTTGGTGCCTCCCACCCCCTACCCTTTCAATTTCTACAATTTCGCAACAACACTCCCACAATATTCCAGCACTGCCCTCGCCCTCGCTCATGACGACGAAGGCGCGCTCTGGTGCTCTTTTGAGGCTGACGGGCTCTACAAAATCTCTCCTGCCGGCGAGGTCCTTGCCCACATCTCTACGCCCCACCCAATCAATTCCATCTGTGACGCTCACGACGGCACCATGCTCGTCGGCATGACCCACAATGGCATTTTCTCAATCAATAAAGCCACTAATTCGCTTTCTCCGGTGTGCCTCATTTCGGGCAAATATAACATCAATTCGATTGTTACTGACCGCAACCACAACATTTACGCTGCCGTTGACGGCAAAGGCGTCGTCATCATCGACCACGCCTCGGGGGCTCAGCGCTGGTTGTACGCTTCTGACAATGAATATATGGTCAACAACTGGATTCCGGTGCTTTTCGTAGACTCTCACAACCGTCTCTGGATGGGCCATTACAGTGGCGTCAGCTGTTATGACATCGCGTCGTCTAAGTTCATCAAAATGAAGATGGATGACCTTCTGCGACAGGGTTCTTGCAACGACATCACCGAAACTCGCGACGGTAACATCTGGATTGGCACCAGCCAAGGCCTCATACAATATAACGTGGACAAACAGTCTATCTCGCGCTATGTCTCTGACCAAGGGCTCGCCGACAATGCCATTTTCAGCGTGACAACCGATGCTGACAACAACATCTGGGCTTGCACTCGTCAGAGCATCTGTCGCTTCAACACCCGCTCTCACGAGTTTTCTTCTTTCTATGGCGGTCACGGTTTGATGGACAAGTCTTACAGCACATTGATTTCAGGACTTTCGGGCTCTCGCATTTTCGTGGCGGGCCAACTGGGCATCACGGTGTTCTCGCCTCACGACATTCATGCTCCCAAATTTGACTCGGGTATCGTTGTAACTGACTTGTTAATCAAGGATATACCGTTTTCTCAAGCTCAAGCGGAGAGTGGCCGACACATCATCAATGATGACCTCTTCAATCTCGAGAAAATTGACCTTGACTACACCGAAAATTCTATAACGTTATCGCTCTCAACAATGGACTTCCGCGACGACCAAAACGTGCGATATCGCTACAAAATCGTCAACCTTGACAAGGATTGGATGGATACCCACCTTGGCGAAAGTTCCATCCACATTGAGCACCTCCAACCGGGCGACTACACGCTGTTAATCAAGGCTTTTGAAAATGGTGCAAGTTCTGAAGTGAAGTCTATTAGCATCCACGTCAGCGCGCCTTGGTATCTTTCTTTCTGGGCCAAAATCATTTATTTCTTGGCGTTGTTACTCATTGCGGGGCTCATCTTCACCAATGTCCGCCGCCGTCGCGCTGAGCAATTAAACGAAGCTAAGTTGCAGTTCTTCATCAACATATCTCACGAAATACGTTCGCCGATGACGCTCATCTTGGGCCCGCTGGAGTCGCTCATGAAGCAATCTTTCGACGAGAAAACCCACCAGCGTTTATTGGCTATCCACCGCAATGCCAACCGTATTCTGGACCTTATCAACCAACTGCTTGATATCCGCAAAATCGACAAGGGGAAGATGGAAATCAAGTGCTCTGAAACCAATTTGGTCGAATACACGGGCGTTCTCGTTGATATGTTCCGCACCAAGGCTGAAGCCCGAAACATCAACCTTTCGCTCAACAGTGCTGTGGAGGATTTGAACGTCTGGATTGACCGTAATAACTTCGACAAGGTGCTTGTCAATCTCCTCGATAATGCCTTTAAATACACGCCTCAGGGCGGCTCTATCGCTGTGGAAATCGCTCGGGATTCTAACCCCAAGGAGAAGGGCGCTCTCCGCGATTTCGCCGTTATTCGCGTCTCTGACACTGGCATCGGCATCGACGAGAAGAAGGCTGAAAAGATTTTTGACCGCTTCTACCAAGATAAGAGCAACCAAACCAGCGAACCAATGGGGTTTGGCATTGGGCTCAATCTCTGCCGTTTGCTCGTTCAGCTTCATCACGGCTCAATCAAAGCTTACAAACGCAAGGATTGCCAAGGTTCTTGCTTTGAAATCCACATCCCGCTCGGCTCTGACCACCTCTCTGCCGAGGAAATGGAGGAAATGCCGCAATTGCAAGCCCGTCAGGTGCTTTCTGAAAGCCGCATCAGCACTGCCGATGACTCGGCTGTCGCCAAAAACATTCGCCACAAGACTAATTATCGCTTGCTCGTCGTTGACGATGATGTAGAGATTTGTGAGTACTTGAATGTCAGCCTTTCTACTGACTACAAGGTCGTTACCGCTCACGATGGCGATGAAGCTTGGCGTGTCATCAACGAGGGGGACATTGATTTGGTCATTTCTGACGTTAACATGCCGGGGCTCAACGGTTTGCAGCTCTTGCGCAACATCAAGACTAATTGTAACACTAACCACATTCCTGTCATTTTGCTCACCACCAAAACTGAATTTGCTGACCGCAAGGAGGGTTGGGAGCGTGGCGCCGACGGTTATCTGTCTAAGCCTTTCAGCATTGACGAATTAATTGCGCTTATCAACAACCTCATCGACAATCGTTTGCGTCTCAAGGGCAAGTTCTCGGGCGCTCAAGAGCAATCGGGCAAAATTGACGCCATCGAGGTGAAAAGTAACGATGAATTGCTCATGAACAAGATTACCGAGATGATTAATTCTCACATCGACGACCCTAATCTCAACGTGGAGAAACTCGGTCAGGAGGTCGGCATCAGTCGCGCTCATTTGCACCGCAAGATGAAGGAAATGATTGGCATGTCTCCGAGTGATTTCATCCGTAACATCAGGCTTAAACAGGCTTGTGAGCTCCTCCGTAACACTGACAACGATGTCACTCAGATTGCCTACAGCGTCGGCTTTACCAGCCAAACTCACTTCTCAACGGCGTTCAAGAAATTCACCGGCATCTCCCCCACTGAATACCGCACAAATCGCTCGGCCACCGTCCCGCCGGCTCAGAAGGATTGAGGCTCGTCGCTTCTGTTTGTCGGCTGCTCTTGGTTAGCGCTGCAAAGTTACAACTGACCCGGTGCCGTATCTCGGCACACCAAAGTTAATGATTATTTGTAGGGCTGATTTTGTTCGCTTATCTCTGTGAATCAAGGAGTTGTGGCGACGGACATTCGTAGTTGGTTATCGGCAACTTGACTTGCATCAACTGTTCTAAGGTGTGAGTTGGTTTGTCAACATTCTCTGGGATAGGTTGTTGCGAGAATTGTTGGAAGTAGAGTAGACACGCGTCTTTCCACCATTTTGCGTCCTTTAATTGCACTGATAGTCTGTCGTTTACGTCACTCCATAAGTGACTTTTAACATAGCTTCGTTGGTGCTCCCATGCGGGTATCATTTCTTGCGCAACTTGCTTAACACCAAGGTTATAGCGGTAACAAAGTTCGTTCCAGAGTGTGTTTCCGCTTTGGAGACGGTGATTCCAGGGCACGTGATGGAACCAAAGCACAAATTCATCGGGGCAGGTTTGGAGGTTATCCACCTCATCTGCAAATGGTTGGGGGTATTGTTGGCTTGCCCCACTGCCTGTCGTGCTCCTGTCAAACCCCAAGCCCACTGAATCGGCTCTGTGATAGTATTTTGGCATCCAATCGGGACGTGCGCCCTCGATATCACACCATGGCTCGGGCCCGTAATGGTGTCCCCACGCAAACAGGTGATGCAATCCTAGTGGCATCATGTAGTTAACAACGGCTTCGCGTGACTGGCACATCATCGTTACAAGCTCATCTTCAACGGCTTGCGGGTGATTTTCGTCTGTGTAGACTGTCATTCTGGCCCATTCTCTCGCAATCTGCTCGGGGGTAAGTGTGGGGTCCCACGCGAGTCGCCCGAATGCGTACCAATTGGCCTGGCCAAACGGGTGTCCGGTGTAATTGTCTGTGTCACCGACATTTGCAACGCCGGCTACGGCCTTGAGCGTCTTGGGATTGACGTAATCAAAAAATTCGCTCCACATCGGCGCCAGGTAGGCCAAGTGGTTACTATGGCCCAAGTATTCTTGAGTTATCTGAAATTCAACCATTTGCGCTGTTTGGGGCATAGCTCCGAAGAGAGGACTGTATGGCTCGCGGGGCTGAAAATCTATCGGCCCGTTCTTTATCTGAATCACCACATTATCATCAAATTGGCCATCTAGTGGCTGGAACTCAATATAAGCCTGTTTGGCCCTATCTGCGTCCCCGGCTGAATAAACAAACGCCCGCCACATTACGAGGCCGCCATGGCCCCTCAAAACGCGTGCCAGCATGTTTGCGCCCTCGGCGTGGCTCCTCCCGTAATCACACGGCCCGGGCTGCCCTTCTGAATTGGCTTTCACCAAAAATCCGCCGAAGTCGGGAATTTTGGCGTAAATCTTGTCTACTGTCGCTCTCCACCAGGCTTTTACGTCGTCGTCAAGGGGGTCTGCGGTCGGCAGTCCGCCTAGAACGATTGGTGATGCGAAATTTACTGACAAATAGGTGCGTATTCCATACTGTCTCAGCACGTTAGCTATAGCCGAAACCTTGTCAATATACTCGTCTGACAAAATTTTTGGAGATGCATTGACGTTGTTGAGAACTGTGCCGTTGATGCCGATAGATGCGCACAATTGGGCATATTTCTCATATCTTGGTGACAGTGTATCAGGCAGTTGCTCCCATTTCCACAGGCTATGTCCGGCATATCCGCGCTCAACTGTCCCGTCGAGATTGTCCCAGTGATTGAGGATTCGAAGGCTGAATGTGGGCACGCTTGTCTTTTCTCGTAGTGTATCTATCTGACCTGTAGCTTCTAAGCGTTGCAAATCATATTTGCCATACATTAATCCGGTCCTGGTTGCTGCTTCGATTTTCACTCCTTTTTTGGTCTTTTTCAATCGGTATCCTTCGGTGCCAAGTCGCTGGTCTTTAGTGATTTTGGTTGAAAAAGAAGTTTTCATGGTACCGGACTTCGGGTAATCACATCTCAACCACAAGTCTGAATCATTCTCTGCATGTGCTAAGAGAATGATTATCAGACTCATCGTTGTCCACAATAATCTTAACAAAACTTTAAATCTATAATCTGGTTATGTATTTTCTTGTTTATTCTTCTCCTGTGCCTCCACCGTCGATGGTAATGATATGACCTTCGCTATCATATTGTAATTCAACAACTTTCAAGCTTCTTAGCCATGTCACGCCATTTGATGGAACACAGTCGTGATGGAACAAATACCACTTGCCCTTGAACTCGACAATTGCGTGGTGTGTGGTCCATCCCACTACCGGCGTCATGATACAGCCCTGATACACAAAGGGTCCGTATGGGTTATCCCCTACTGCATAACAGAGTCGGTGGGTATCTCCGGTCGAATATGAGAAGTAATATTTGCCGTTGTACTTGTGCATCCACGATGCCTCAAAGAAACGGCGCTGATTATCACCGGCTTTGAGTGGTTGGCCGTTCTCGTCTACCACGATTACCTCTCTTGGTTCCTCGGCAAATTGGAGCATATCTTTGCTCAATTTGACAACTCGCGACGGGATGGCGGGTTGGTCGTCTGCATTGAGATGCGGCTCTTCAAGCGCCTTATTGTCGCGATAACGCTGGAGTTGTCCGCCCCACAATCCTCCGAAGTACATGTAGTAGTCGTCTCCGTACTTAAGTATCGCCGGGTCAATTGAATAGCTTCCTCTGATTGGGTCGGGTTGCGGAATAAACGGGCCCTCTGGCTTATCTGCAATGGCCACGCCGATATGGAAAACATCGTTCTTGTCCTTGAGCGGGAAGTACATGTAGTATTTTCCGTCTTTTTCGGCTACATCGCAGTCCCATAGTTGGCGTCCTGCCCACAGTATATCTTTGACATCCAATACCTTACCATGGTCTACAACTTCTCCCTCAAACGGGTCATCGGTTGACAACACATGATAGTCTTCCATCTCAAAATGGTCACCGTTATCGTTCTCGGCTGCACCGCTGTCGCGGTCGTGAGATGGGTAAATATAAATTCTTCCTTCAAACACATGGACTGCAGGGTCTGCCATGTAATCGCTTGGTAATAAGTATCTTTCTTTTTTCATAACCTTTATTTTTGCTGTTTTTACTCGTAATTTGAAGTTGCATAAACACCCACAATCGTTCCGGTAAAATTGCCCGCGGTCTTGGTACTGAGAATATCGGCCGAAATGGGTTCTCCCACGGTTTGACCATCGGCTTGGAAGGTGTAAAGTCCGTTCCCTGAGGAAATTACCTTAAGATTTACGTCTGTGGTCTTATCGGTTGGAAGTGTATATTCTTTAACGTCTTGTCCGTTGCGGGCAACAAGCTTAACGCATTGATTCCCTGCATCGTTACGTGACAAACCGAGCACAATATTGTGGTCGTCGTCTTGGAATAGTACCAATCCTGCTATATCTTGCTCTGCGGTCGCGTCAAAGCTGACATTAACGCTTGATTCAAAAGCATTTTCGGTAAGTGTACGACCTATCAACGCTGGTGACTTGCGGTGCTGTATTGCTGTCATCGTGGCCTTAACTTTGAGATTGCCGTCGGCTGTCACTTCATAGATTTGCTCTTTGGGATTTCTGACCATAACAGCTTCTTTTTCAAGGCCTTGAGTATTCCACAGTGGGGCGTTGTCAACTTTCTTGGCTGCTGCCACAATCGGTTGCTCCGGATATTGGATAACTGGCTGTCCTTCAATCCATTTCACGGGTAATTTGAAGGTTTCGCGGCCCATCATGTCGTGACCTTCGCTGTTGTACGGCCTAACTGCCAAAAATACTGCCCACCAATTGCCCTCGGTGTCTTCCACAAGGTCGGCATGACCTGAGCAAGTAACCGGATTTGAGCGTGTTGGGTCTAAATCACGCTGGGTGAGTATTGGGTTAATCGGGCATGGCTTAAATTCGCCTAACGGGCTGTCTGACACAAAGATAACTTCGCTATGGTCAGTTGATGTTCCGCCCTCGGCACACATCAGAAAGTATTTGTCGCCAATGTGATACAAGTGGGGACCTTCTATCCAAATCGGACTATTTTCGGGGTGTACTCCCTTGTTTACCAATTGTTTAGCTTGACCTACAACCTTACCGGTGCGCCAATCAAATTCATGGCCCCAAATAGCGCGGTGGCCTTCGTAAAGTATCTCACCGTCAGGGATATCGTTATTGACGATATAGGCTTTCCCGTCTTCATCAAACAGGAAGCTGGGGTCTATGCCGCCTACCTCGGGAAGCCATACCGGCTCGCTCCATTCGCCCGATTTTGGGTCCTTGCTGGTAACATAGAAATTACCACCGCCGCCAATGTTGGTATTGATAACATAGAACAAGCCATTGTGCTTATTATAAGCTATTTGCGGTGCATAGAGTCCTCCCGAAACTTTGATGCTGTCAGGAATTTGCAACTGTGACTGACGTGTCAACACGCTTCCGAGTCGCTCCCAATTTTTGAGGTCGGTGCTGTGCCATATCGGCAAGCCGGGGAAGTAAACAAACGAGGAGTTAACCAAGTAATAATCAGCGCCTACACGCACAATCGACGGGTCGGGATAACATCCTGCCAGCAGTGGATTGGGCACTTCTTCCGCCCCTGGTGCGCTATAGCTAAATTGCTTAAATTCAGCATATTTTGGCGATAATAGTTCTTTCAAAAATGGTTTCATGTTGTATTTGCGGTCAAATGCCAACGGATAGTCGGTGCGGCCTCGCATTGGCCAATCGTTTTTCCACGAATCTCGGTCTATTACGCCCCAAAAACACACACGCTCAATGTCATCGGCGTGTCTCAGCGCGATATCCATCACTTTGCGCATTCGTTGGTTCCAAACATAGCTCACATCGTCGGGTAGTCCGTCGGTGTATGGGTTCATCGAAGCCTTATATGCCTCTTTATCAGAGACATTAGCTCCGTGTATGCGTGATGGAAGTGCGCTCATGTCAAACTCGGTAAAGCTGACTTTGCAACCGGTCGATGCAAATGCCTCAATTGCTCTTTCAAACTCATCAAAGTTGGGGTAATCCATACCCATATGGCTTTGCATTCCTATCGCATCAATGCGCAATCCCCTGGCTTTCAATTCCTTTACCATCTTCACAACTGCATCTCTACGACCGGGAACATTCATCCCGTAATCGTTGTAGTACAATTCTGCATCAGGGTCTGCCTCATGCGCATATTGGAATGCCAATGGGATAAATTCTTCGCCAAGTATCTGATAGAACGGACTTTGGCGATAGCTTCCATCTTCAAGTATTGCTTCGTTAACCACATCCCAGCCCTTCACGCGTCCGCGGTAACGGCGCATTATCGTGTAAATGTGGTCCTTCATGCGTTTTTTGAGTACTGACTTGCTCACAGGATTGCCCTTGCGGTCCACACAAAACCAAGGCGCTAACTGTGAGTGCCATATCAAGCAGTGACCCACCACAAACATGCCGTTATCGACACCAAACTGCACAAATTTATCGGCTTGTGTCCAGTCATATCTGTTTTCTTCAGGGTGTATCACCGCCGATTTCATCACATTTTCGGCGACTATCGAGTTGTAATGTTTCTTTATCAACTCAACACTTCCTTTCTCATATCCTGATGATTGCCACTGGTTTACAGCACAGCCCACCAAGAATTTATCGCCAAACCTGTCCTTCAGCGTTTGCTCCTCGGCCGACAGCCTAACCACCGCTGCCAGCAGAATTGCGATTAATAATATGCACTTTCTTACCATCAATTTTTATGTCTATTTTCTATTTCGCGATTTATTTTATCAATTACCTCATCATCAAGCTCATAGCGCGAGATAATATACATAGATAGCAACAACAATATTGCCGGAATAATTGCTACCAACCATAGGATACCTTGCTCTGCCATAGGCGTTTGCGTCTTGGCTTCACTATCAAAACCTACATAGGCCAACACCAACCCGGGGACCACGCCTCCAAGTGCCATTCCGGCCTTGTAGAAGATTCCTGTCAAAGCATTTACAATTCCCGAGATGCGACGTCCGTGAGTGTATTCGCCATAGCTAATCACCTCAGGAACAAGCGCCCACATATATCCGGTCGCTACTATCACACCTGTCGATTTGATAAATTGTGCCACATAAACCATCCACATTTGGTCCTTCAACGCATCAATCACCGAAATTGCATACAACAACAACATTCCCACAATCGCAGTCATCAAGAAGATATAAAACATCCCCTTCTTGCCCACTTTGCGCTTAATTGCCGGTATCATCGGCATGAAAATAAACGCCGGGATTGAGCCCAAGCCCATGAATATTGACAGTTGCTCGGCCGAACCGTTCATGTTGTAATTGATGTAATAGGCTCCTGCTGAGTTTCCTACTGCCATCATCGCAAACGCTGTAATGAAGAAAAATGCGAGGATTCTCAACGGACGATTATGCACAAATTCCATCCACAAATCCGATACTTTCACGTTGGCTGTCTCTTTCTTCTCCATCACCACGCGCTCATGACACTGGCTGAAGCAGAAGATGAGAAGGGCCAACCCTATCAACCCATAAATTGCCATGGTTACAAACCATGCTGTATCTTTGGTCGAAAGCTCGTCACCGCTCTGTGAATCAATAAGTTTCAAAACAATTGGAATACCCATACCAACTGCCAAACCACCAACGTTTGCCATGAACATACGTGTGGATGTGAGCACGGTAATCTCATCGGTATCACGTGTCAATGAGGCATTTAGCGCGCCATAAGGCACATTGACAAGGGTGTAACACATTGACAACCCAACGTATGTGATATATGCATACAACAACGAGCCTGAAAAGCCGTTCCAGAAGCATAGTAACGCAAAGCCTGTCAATGGAATACCGCCCAAAATCAAGTAGGAACGGTACTTGCCCCATTTGGGCTCATGTTTGTCTACAAACGTACCCACCAACGGGTCCCATATCACGTCTACAATCCTAACTATCAAGAACATAACCGCTGCAACTGCCGGATTCAATCCATACACGTTGGTATAGAAAAACAGCAGATACATACAAATTGTCTGATAGATAAGATTTTGCGCCAGGTCTCCTGCCCCAAATCCTATTCTTTGTGTCCAATTGAGCTTATAGAAGCCATTGGCCTGATTCTGTAATTCATTAGTATCCATATTCTTAACGATTTATTTTGCTTTCTTATTTCTCCATAAATTGGTCATGTCTTCGAGTGTCTTGCCCTTGGTCTCAGGCACTAATTTGGCTACGAAAATTGCTGCTATAATGCATATTACGCCATAAAGCAGGTAGGCAAACATGTGTCCAAACTTGTCGCCCATGCCACCCAGCTCGAGGTTGTACATCGGCACAAATGTTGATGACACGATGAAGTTGAATACCCATTGGAAAGCCACTGCAATTGCAACTGCTTGTGAACGAATGGTATTGGGGAATATCTCGGCTATCAACACCCAGCAAATCGGGCCCCATGAGAACATGAACGATGCTGAATAAACCATGATGCCAATGACCGGTACTAGCGGATGAACCTCCACAATGTTGGCAAGCGCTACTGTCAACGCGCCGATTGCCATACCGATTGAGCCATAGATAAGCAACGGCTTACGGCCCCACTTTTCAACCTTAAACACTGCCACAAGGGTAAATGTGATATTCACGATACCCATGATAACTGTCTGTACCATAGGATTTCCCATGTGCATTGATTCAAATATACGCGGTGCATAATATAGCACTGCATTGATTCCAACAGCTTGCTGGAAAACTGACAACATAACGCCGATAAATATCACCATAACACCAAACGAGAACAACTTCTCGGTCTTGGTTGTCACTGTTGACTTTATCTCAGCCAAAATCTCCTGAGCCTTAGCCGTGCCATTGATTTTGCTCAATACGTCAAGCGCAACATCATCGCGCTTGGTGAGTGCCAAATATCGCGGCGACTCGGGAATAAAGAGTACCAGCACGGTAAACAAAGCTGCCACATATGCCTCACTTCCAAACATATAGCGCCATCCATTCTGTATGGTCCAGGGGTCGGATGTGGGAAGAACTGCATAAATATTCTCGGCTGTCTTTTCAATTATCGGGTTTGTGTGGTCTCCTAAAATCATGAAGTTCACAAAATACACCACCAACTGTCCGAATATGATGGCAAACTGGTTCCACGACACCAGCGTACCTCGGATATTTGACGGTGAAACCTCAGCGATGTACATCGGGCAAATGGCTGATGCCAACCCTACACCTACACCGCCGATTATACGGTATATGTTGAACACTATCAACAAGTTAAAATCGGGATGTCCCTTCTCAAAAAATAAAAACTCAGGATAATAGGAACCTAATGCCGACAACAGGAATAATACCCCGGCGATAAACAAGCTCTTCTTGCGCCCGAAAAATGACGCACAAAAGCCTGACAGCGCACTTCCTATAATACAGCCTATCAACGCACTGGATGATGTCACGCCATGCATCATGTCGGTGTAATTAAAGTCGCTTGCGCCTAAAAAATATGCTTGAAGCCCTTTCTCGGCTCCTGAAATTACTGCAGTATCATATCCAAACAATAGCCCGCCACACACTGCGACCAGGACTATCGAAAACAGATACAACTTACTGCCTTCGCGGGTATTAGTCATCGTTTGTTTTATTGAAATTATGGTAAAAAATTGTGGGAAAGAAGATTAAAGAAAAGGCTGCCGCGCTTATGGGTGATTGAGGTATAAAATGTGCTTTACTCATGATAATTGTAAAACTTTTTCTCTTTCGTCACGGCAGCCTTATCCAACTAAAAAATAATTCTTATGTGAATGTAACTTTCTGATTAGCTATGCATTGCGATGATTGCTTCATAAAGTTCTTGCTTACCGCTGGTTTGTGCGGGTTCGCCGTTCTTCTTAGCATAAGCCACGAGGTCTTCGAGATTCAACTTGCCTTCTTCAAAGTCCTTACCGGTGCCTGCGTCAAATGAAGCATAACGGTCTGCAAACATCTTCTTGTACGGTGATTTTTCAAGCACATCGGCTGCACTGAGCAATGCTCTTGCAATTGCATCCATACCGGCGATATGTGCGATGAAAATATCCTCAAGGTCAGTAGAATTACGACGAGTCTTAGCGTCAAAGTTTGTACCACCGTTGCCGAGACCACCGTTGCGGATGATTTGCATCAATGCTTGCGTGAGTTCAAAATTGTCAATAGGGAATTGGTCGGTATCCCAGCCGTTTTGATAGTCACCGCGGTTTGCGTCGATTGAACCGAGCATGCCATTGTCAACAGCAACTGCGAGTTCGTGTTCAAATGTGTGACCTGCAAGAGTTGCGTGGTTAACCTCGATATTTACCTTGAAATCTTTGTCAAGACCGTGAGCCTTCAAGAAGCCGACAACTGTTTCAGTATCAACATCATATTGATGCTTTGATGGTTCCATTGGTTTCGGTTCGATAAGGAATGTACCGGTGAAACCTTTTGAACGTGCATAGTCACGAGCCAAAGTCAAGATTTGAGCCAAGTGCTCTTTTTCACGCTTTTGGTCAGTGTTGAGCAAGCTCATGTAACCTTCACGACCGCCCCAGAATACATAGTTTTGACCGCCGAGAGCGATAGTAGCGTCGATAGCGTTCTTGATTTGGACTGCTGCACGAGCAACAACGTCAAAGTCAGGGTTGGTTGCAGCACCGTTCATGTAGCGTGCGTGACCAAATACATTGGCTGTACCCCACAAGTTCTTGATGCCTGTTTCTTCTTGTTTTTTCTTGATGTAAGCTACAACTTCCTTGAGGTTAGCTTCATATTCTTCGATTGTATCGGCTTCTTTAACCAAGTCTACATCGTGGAAGCAGAAGTATTCGATACCCATTTTTGTCATAAATTCAAAACCTGCATCGGCTTTATCCTTAGCGGCTTGCACAGGGTCAGTTGCTACGTTCCAAGGGAATTTCTTGGTACCGCCACCAAATTGGTCACCACCTTCTGCACACAAGGTATGCCACCATGCCATTGCAAATTTCAACCAGTCTTTCATCTTTTTGCCGAGAACCACACGTTCTGCGTCATAATAACGGAATGCTAATGGATTATAGCTTTCAGTTCCTTCAAATTTGATTTTCCCAATCCCGGGAAAGTACTCTTTAGTTGCCATTGTTTTAAGTTAAGTTTATTAAGGATTAATATGTTTTATTTCTTAAGTAATTCATGTTCAAGACGTTGCTTCCACAGAGCGTATGCTTCAAGGTAAGGCTGACGGTCAACTGCCGGATGTATCTCTTCTATCAAGTCGAGCGTCGCAAATGCCTCATTATTATCCTTGTAGATGCCTGCGCCGATGCCTGCGCCCTTAGCTGCACCAACACTGCCGTCGGTGTCATAAAGGTTGATGGTCGCTCCGGTCACTCCGGCGAGAGTCTCGCGGAACACGGGGCTGAGGAACATATTGGCATGTCCGGCGTGTATCTTGTTGATAGGCAAGCCTATTGACTCCATAATCTCAATTCCATACATGAACGAGAACACAATACCTTCTTGTGCCGCGCGGATGATGTGATTGCGGTTGTGGATGTTGAAGTTGATTCCGTGGAGTGAACACTCGATTTGGCGATTTTGAAGCACACGTTCTGCGCCGTTACCAAATGGCATGATGCTGACACCCAGTGACCCAACGGGCACTGATGCTGCCATGTCGTTCATGTCGTTGTAGCTGGCTCCTGTGGGTGCTACATTGCGCTTAATCCATGTATTGAGAATACCGGTACCATTGATACAAGTCATCACGCCGATGCGTGTTTGCTCTGCGCTGTGGTTCACGTGAGCAAAATTGTTTACTCGTGATTGCGGGTCATAGTCCACTGTACCGTTGATACCGTAAACAACGCCCGAAGTTCCTGCTGTAGAGGCAATTTCGCCGGGGTTGAACACATTTAGTGACAACGCATTATTTGGTTGGTCACCTGCGCGATATGTAACAGGAATTCCTGCCACGAGTCCCAGCTCGCGTGCAGCAGCCTCGGTTGTGCGACCTTGTTCTGAGAATGTCGGCTTAATTTCGGGAAGAATATCCTTGCTATAACCGTAGTAATCAAGCAAGAAGTCAGCGGGACGATTATTCTTGAAGTCCCAAAGCATATATTCTGACAAGCCCTCGGGGTTTGTGCAAATTTCGCCGGTGAGGCGCATTGCCACATAATCGCCCGGAAGCATTATCTTATCAATCTTTTCGAAGATTTCAGGTTCATTTTCCTTCACCCATTGCAACTTAGCTGCGGTGAAATTACCCGGTGAGTTTAGCAAGTGTGACAAGCATTGGTCGGCACCCAAGTCGTTAAATGCTTTTTCGCCGTAAGGCACGCCGCGAGAGTCGCACCAAATAATGGCATCCCTCAACACATTGCGTTGTTTATCCACAAGCACAAGTCCGTGCATCTGATATGAAATACCGATGGCCTTGATATCACTCGGTGACACCTTGGACTGCGCGAGAATCGATGCGGTAGATTCTTTCAAATAATCCCACCAACTTTGTGGTTTCTGTTCTGCCCATCCTTGTCTGAGGGCCTTGATGGGCGCTTCGGTTTTTGGATAAAAATCTGAAGCTACACATTTGCCGGTGACTGCATCCACAAGCGATGCCTTGACCGAACTGCTACCGATATCGTAACCTAATAAATACATGTTTTTACTGATATGATGAATTTAACGTTTTATTTTTGTCTCGGTTTATACTGCAAATATAAACAACCAACCACTATTTCGCAATAGGTGTTGACATTCTTAAACGCTATTGCAACATACCAATAACATTTCATCACATCTCGTCTCAATGATGTGACGATTTAAAACGAAAATGACACGAATTTAAACACACTTCTACGCGCTCCCTGTAGGTATTTCAGCGAATATGTCTTAATTTTGTAGTACTCAATTTTGAGAAAATTCAATCTAAATATCATAAACATTATGAACGAACTTTTTTCAGTTAACGGCAAGGTCGTTGTCATCACCGGCGGAACAGGAGTCCTCGGTCAATGCATCGGCGAATACCTCGCCACTCAAGGCGCTAAAGTCGTCCTTATGGGCCGCCGCAAAGATGTGGGCGATAAAATTGCCCAAGACATCCGTGAAAAAGGTGGCGAAGCCATCTTCCTTGTAACAGACGTGATGAATCCCGAAGTTGTACAAGCCAACTGCGACGAAATAATTGCCCGCTACGGTCGTGTCGACGCCCTCCTCAACGCTGCCGGCGGTAATATGCCGGGCGCCACTATCGCCCCTACAGGCACCATCTTTGACATCAAAGTTGAAGAATTCCAACGCGTCCTCAACGTCAACCTCACAGGCACCGTTATCCCCACTCAAATCTTCCTCCGCCCCATGGTTGCTCAAGGCTCAGGCGCTATCGTCAACTTCTCGTCAATGGCAGCATTCCGCCCAATGACACGCGTCCTCGGCTATGCCGCTGCTAAGGCCGGCATCAGCAACTTCACCGCATTCATGGCCAACGAAGTCGCTACCAAGTTCACCTCCAACATCCGCGTTAACGCCATCGCCCCCGGCTTCTTCCTCACCAACCAAAACCGCGCGTTGCTCACCAACCCCGACGGCTCTCTCACCGAACGTGGCACCGACGTTATTCGCCAAACACCGTTCAAGCGCTTCGGCAAGCCTGAAGAATTGTGCGGAACCATCCAATACCTCATCAGCGACGCCGCTTCATTTGTCACCGGCACCGTTGCTGTCGTTGACGGCGGTTTCAACGCATTTGCTATGTAATTTCTCCCCAAAATTTCCAATAGAAAAGTGTCGTCACATGGCGACACTTTCCATTTAACCCTTAATTTCCCATGACTACTTTCAAAGCCATTTCCCTATCCACATTACTCGCCATTTCGGCTCTCACCGTTGACGCCAAAGTCACCCTCCCGTCACTCATCAGCGACGGCATCGTCCTCCAGCGCGGCGAGCCCATCACCATTTGGGGCAAAGCTGACCCCGGCGAAACTGTCAACGTCGCCCTCAGCAAGAAAGTCAAGGCCTCAACAGTGGCCTCCACCGACGGCACCTGGTCAGTATCCCTCAAAGCCCAAAAAGCGAGCGGTCCTTACACACTCACCGTCAACGACCTCGCCGTCAACGATGTCATGATTGGCGACGTTTACCTCTTCTCGGGACAATCCAACATGGAATTGCCCATCTCGCGCGTCAAGGAGATGTTTCCCGAGGAAATTGCATCTTACACCAATCACTTCATCCGCGAATTCAAAACGCCCAAACACGAGGCTTATGCCGGCCCGCAAGACGATGTCACCTCAACCCCATGGAAAACCATCGAGGGCAACAACATCGACAACTTCGGCGCTCTCGCCTACTTCACCGCAAAAAAACTTTATGAGCAAAACGGCGGTGTTGCCATCGGCATCATCAACTCCAGCTGGGGCGGCTCGCGCATCGAAGCCTGGATTAGCGCTGACGGCATCAAAGATTACCCGCTCCGATACAACAACTACCGCATAATGGCCAACGACCGTTACCGCAACCTCATCACCCAAACCGAAAACACCGCCATGTCAACATGGAACGGCGTCCTCTGGTCTTCCGACCTCGGCACCCAAAGTTCGCCCAAATGGTACAGCCCCGACCTCGACGACAGCGACTGGACCGAATATGACATGTTTGACACCGCCTGGGGCAAGGACAACGGACGCGCCATCAACGGTGTTCACTGGTTGCGTCGCAACGTCTCTATCCCACAATCTTTTGTCGGCAAACAAGCGCAATTACGCCTCGGCTGCATCGTTGACGCTGACTCGGTCTATGTCAACGGCACATTCGTGGGCACCGTCGCTTACCAATACCCACCGCGCAACTACACCATCCCCGCCGGCGTCCTCCACGAAGGCACCAACAACGTCACCGTGCGCATCATCAGCGACTCGGGAACGCCCCATTTTGTTGCCGACAAGCCTTACAAAATCATCGTTGACGGCCAAGAAGTTTCGCTCGAAGGCCTTTGGCGCCACAAGGTGGGCACTGTCATGCCTCAAAAACCATCTACCACTTGGTTTTTCAACTACCCCACCGTCCTCTACAACGGCATGATTGCACCCGTCCTCAACATTCCCGTGCAAGGCGTTATCTGGTACCAAGGCGAGTCTGACGTCGACATCCGCGACCAATACCCCGCCCTCCTCAATTCTATGGTCAACGATTGGCGCAAGGCTTTCAACAACCCGACGCTCCCATTCTACATCGTCGAACTTGCTGACTTCTTGCACCCCGGCGACGTCCAAGGCCGTAAAGCTTGGGCCGAAATGCGTCAAAACCAAGCAAAGGCTTGCGACAGCATCGACGGCGCAACGCTCATCCGCAACGGCGACGTGGGCGAATGGAACGACATCCACCCCAAGGACAAGAAAACTCCCGGAAATCGCACCGCCGAAGCCATTTTATCACACAAATAGGCACAACAAACCCCTGCAATTCAGTCTCACAACCGTTTGCAGGGGCTTTTTATGCGCTTTATTCTGTTACTGTTATCGTCGCTGATTGCGAAATCACTTTACCTGCGGGGGTTAAGCCTTCACAGTTGACTGTGTATGTGGTATTTACAAGGTCGCTGGTGTAGAATTCCACGGCTGCGCGTCCGCCTTCAAGTTTTACCGACGGGCTCCAATAAATCGTTGAACGTTTATCACTCGACGCATTATCGCCTTGATATTGATACTTCGGCGAATAAAATTCTACCGCTTTTTGGTATCCTAACGGCCGATATACTTGAATGAACATCGTCTCCTCCCCACTGTCCATGTCATCGCCCTGCTTCATCGTAAAGTGCAACACTCCACCGGCATAGGCCGACGTATTGCTAAACAGTATTGACCTATCTGGACGGACAAAGTCAATACGTTCAACATCTTGGAATGGATATTGCATCTCAAGTTGTTTGATTTCCGCGCCGGTTGAAGCCAATTCCGGGACCGCCATCGGTGTAAAATCAACGTCTTGACTAGCACCTCGTTTTCTACCTGTCGTCGCCCCTGAGGAATTCGTCAGTAATGGCTTTGATAGTTCCGGATAAACGAGCAACGTTCCGCCGTCTGAGCTCTCACTGTATCTTGTGCCGTCAACCCACAACTCAATTTTCCCACCTCTGAACTTTAAATCATTACCAATTCGGACAATCCCTGGGATTGAGCGTAAAGCCTCATCATAGGTCGTTATCGCTTTCTTGTTAAAATCTTGAGTATTAATAGTATAAGCCGAGACAAAATCGAAAACAGTCTGCTCTTCTTCCTCTTTTGCTCGTTTTGCAATAACATCAATATCTCGCAACTCGATATTGAACTTTCCGGGAGCATAAAACAGCCTTTTTTCGTCGCTCGCATCGTCTGCCACTTCGTTAAAATTCACTCTTGGCAAAAGTGCTTGCGTGGCGCCAAATGCTTGGTCTTTCACCGAAAAGTTGTGTTCTTTATTTCCCTTTGGGCCAATGGCTTGAGCAAAGAAAACAACATTCTCCGCATAATCATCCACATTCATCGAGAATTTTCCATCAGCATCGGTAAACACTTTACCGCATTGGGTGCCGTCCATAGCAATGACACTTACAATGGCCTCAGATAATGGTTTTCCTCTCCAACGACTCTTCACGATACCACTGATTTCACTGCCTTGCTCCAACGCACTAGTCGGTTCGCTGTATGTTCCTTTCAATACCGTCGGTATATCATATCTGCGCCATCCTTGTGTCAACATCAAAGCATCGAGGGCCAGCTCGGTCTTGTGGTTTCGGTTCCTGAAGTAATATCCCGCATCTTCCACATGGCCTTTCAAATCGCCTTGCAACAACAGTTGTGATTGAATGGTACTCACGCTATCAACCTCGGCTAATCCGTTATCCACCACAGTTACTGCCACATCGCTATCACTTTCGCCATTAAGTTCAACAACAACTTTTTGGTGATAGCCAACCGTTGGTGTTAACGCATTCACGTTAAAAGTGTTATCCTGGGGATAAACAAATGCCAAGCGCTCGCTCAAGCAATTGCCTTCGCGGTCTATTAGCATAAATTGGCTGATACCTTCGCTCATATTTTCTCTGGCAACCGTCAGCATTTGTCCCTTGCTTATCGGTTCGACACTCACCAGCGCTCCGCGGTTCATAACCAGCAACATTGTGCCGTCGCTGACATTACCCACCGCATTTAACATCAACACCTTGGCGCGTGAATTATCCACATGAAGCACTGCTGCCTGACTCGTCGGTTGGGGCAAATCATACACTTTCTCACCGATTTTTGCTTGGTAAGTTTCACCTTCTTGGGCAACCAAGTAAAAATACCCCATTCCATAATGACTATCGGCGATATCTGCCACATTTTCGCCCTTGCTATTGGTAACAACACCGCTCACGTCAACTCCTCGCCCGGTAGCATCTATTGCCTTAAATGCCACCTTACAAGCCTCTCCGGGTATGATATAGCCACCCTCGGGATGAAAACTGACTGCTATCGTATTGCTAAAATCGGGGATAGCAAACCATTTGCTATATGTGTTAAAAGTAACTTTTATATTGCGCCCGTCCTTGCGTGGATGAATCTTAACGGTCATCCCTACCTTGCCGTTGCGCAACTCCTTGATAACGCCTTTCAATCCTTCGCATTGCGCTGAGTTATACACCTGCTTTTCCTGCTGATGATTGTCCATATAGAGGAACTGTGCCGACACTTCGTCGCCATCCTCTTCATAGCTCGCTACTATACTGTTTTTCAACGAATAGGGGCTTCTCACCGCAACCTTTTTCTTGAAATAATAGTCCTCACCTTGACTCTCGGCAAACATGGTATATGCCGTCAACGTGTAATCGCCCTCGGCCATCGCTGCATCCAGGGGAACATATCCGGCATACACACCGTCATTGTGGCGTATCTTGATGCGCTGCTCAACGGTCCCGTCGGGAGCATGCAACTCGACATACAGATAACGGCTCACACTCACTTGGGTATTGTTTGACGCATCAACAACCCAGCCTCTGAACCATATCGTGTCGCCCGCCACATAACTCGCTTGGTCGGTCGTCACATGAAATTTCTCTTGAGGGTAAACATACCGCTGATAAGCCGTACGGTTAATCAACGTATCAACTTCCACGGCTTGACTCATCAGGATTGACAGCACTAACATCAATATACTTGTAATCTGTCTCATAGTGTGTATAGATTTAAAATTCTACAAATTGTTATTTTTATAGTTGCAAATATATTATTTACTTGTTTTATTGCCAAATTTTATTTTAATTTTTTCAAAAAACACCAATTATTCTACTATTTTTACCATTTTGGAGGCATGAATAGTTTTACCTGCGGGTGTTAAGCCTTCACAGTTGACTGTGTATGTGGTATTTACAAGGTCGCTGGTGTAGAATTCCACGGCTGCGCGTCCGCCTTCAAGTTTTACCGACGGGCTCCAATAAATCGTTGAACGTTTATCACTCGACGCATTATCGCCTTGATATTGATACTTCGGCGAATAAAATTCTACCGCTTTTTGGTATCCTAACGGCCGATATACTTGTATGAATAGACGCGCTTCCTTATTGTCACTGTATTCCTTTAATCTCACATATAAAATGCCCCCATTATTGGCTGCAGTATTGCTAAGAACTAAGGAATTGTTCGGTTGGACAAAATCTATGCTTTTAACAGTATGAAATGGATATTGGTGGGATAATTCTTCCAAATGTGTTCCGGTTGACGCTAATGCACGACTGGATTTCACGACTGGAGAATAAATGCTTTTTTTAGTGCCATAAGCTGTTGAAAGTTGAGCTTTAGAACTGGAACTCACGTTTCCTAACAGTGAAACTTTGCTGGTTAAAAATTCTGTTCCATCTACCCAAATATCTACAGGCCGATTACGGTACGTGATATTGCCTGAAATAATCATAACACCGGGTAACAATCGTATAGCTTCTTCATAATTTGTAATCCCTCGTTGTTCAAAATCTGCAGAATTAATAGTCTTCTCAGTCAAAACATCAACGATTTCCAGGTCCTCATCATCTACCTTCCGTTTTGCTATCACATCAAGTTCTTTCAATTCAATATTATATTTTCCGGGAGCATAGAAGAGTCGCGTATCAACATCTTCAGTTGGTTGAAATGCTGTTTCTATATCCGACAATAATGGATTTGTTGCAGGATATTGCGTTTTTTCGACACTAAAATTGTGTTCTTTGTCTCCGTTAGCACTAGTCGCTTGCACAAAGAAAAATACACCATTTGGACAATCAAATCCATCTATCACAAATCGTCCGTCTTTATCTGTTAACACTCGGTCACAGAATGATCGGTTTGATGCTATTACGTCTACTTTGGCATTGGCCAATGGTTTAGATTTCCAACGGCTCTTCACGATACCACTGATTTCGCTGCCTTGCTCCAACGCACTTGTCGGTTCGCTGTATGTTCCTTTCAATACCGTCGGTATATCATATCTGCGCCATC
>CAYTFG010000014.1:0-29867 GCA_964436925.1 uncultured Bacteroides sp.
TGACAATGCAAGCAATTAATATTCTCTAGGGCCAAAGATTGATGTTCCAATGCGAACTAATGTGCTTCCATTGCGGATAGCGATGGGATAATCATCGCTCATACCCATAGACACGTGGTCAAAGCCGCGCAAATCGGGAGCTATTTCATTCTTAATCTTGAGATAAGTGTCGTTAATCGTCTTGAAATCAGCGGCGATGCGTGCCTCATCATCAGTATTGGTAGCCATGCCCATCACGCCACAAATGTGAGTAGCTTTGAGCGATTCAAATTTGCGGTCACGGAAATAAGCGATAAGCTCGTCGGGGTAAAAGCCTGTTTTGGTTTCCTCGGCAGCAACATGGAGCTGCATGAGCACGCGAGTGACAACACCCGCCTTTTCAGAGAGGCTATCAATCAAGTCGAGTAGTCGCTCAGAGTCAACGCTCTCAATAAGAGATACTTTACCAATGAGTTGCTTGACTTTATTAGTTTGCAAATGGCCGATAAAGTGCCAACGCACATCATCAGGCATTTGCGGGATTTTAACAATTAACTCCTGCACACGGCTTTCACCGAAAATGCGTTGCCCGGCATCATAAGCTTCTTTCAATGCTTCGACGGGGTGAAATTTAGAAACAGCAACGAGCTCCACGCCCTCAGGAAGAGAGTTATGAAGCTCGTTAATTTTTTCAAAAATGTGTCCCATTATCAACGTGATTATTCAGCAGGAGCAGATTTTTCACCTTGAAGGTTAGCCTTGTAGACGTCCATGATGGGAGTTTCAGCGATGCTAACGATTTCATAATCAGCCATAGTGCCCTTCATACCCTCATTGAAAGCATTGAGAGCGCCTTTGAAGTCAGTAGCAGCGGTGAGGATGAGCGAAGTAGTTTTCTTTTCAGCGGCAGAGCGCTCGTCGATAGTGATAAAAGCGACTTTTACCAAGTACCACTTGTCGGCAGAATCATCCCAGAAGATTTCGCTGATTTTAGTACGTTTAACAGCTGAAACAGAGAATTCGCCGGAGATGAACGGTTCCATTTCTTCGATGATGCGAGCTTCAGCTTCAGTAAAAGAAAGAGCGTCAACGAGATAAGGTTCGGTAACTTTTTTTACAGCGCCATTCTCCATTGTTTTATCATAACGAATTCTACATTCAAACCAATTTGCCATAGTTTTAATCTATATTTTATAGTAAGTTTTAAATTTAATATTTACAATCGTGCAAAGATAGTAAATTTTTGTAATGTCTAGCTTCAATAATTGTAAAAAAGCGCAACAAAAAAAGGAAGGCCTACCCTCTCGGATAAGCCTACCTTCCATTCAAATTCTATACAATGAAAAATTAATTATTTTGCCAAATACAATTTATCATTTTACATAGACCTTAGAAGCTTGAGAGCCTTGACGCTTGATATAGATACCCGGAGTCAAGTTAGAGTCAACGACTTTCACGCCATTAAGGTTATAATATTCAACAGGAGCATTAGTGTTGTCAACATTTACATTATCAACACCTGCTGCACCCCAAACATAAGTGTAGGTATATTCAGTATCACTGAGACCATACAAATATGCCCAAGAAAGATTAGCAGTCTTGTATTTGAGAGTGTAAGTGTGGTTAGTTTCATCAACAGTGGCAGAAGTAGGATAAATAGCAGTACCGTTAGATCTATAACCGGGTTGTTGAGAAGTAGTCACACCTTTATAATAAGATGTACCATAATAGTCTTGGATAAAGTTCATTATGTAATCGCCTTCATGAGCTGAATAGACTTTACCTTCCTTATTGAACTTCAAGTCATAGCCTTGAGCACCGAGGAAGTTGCGGATGATGCGAGAACCGTCGGCAAATTCTTCCATTGTTGCTGTAACGCCGGTTTGAGAAGTAGCGCCATCGGTAAATGCGCCGTTATAGGTAGTCGTTGCAACTTGAGCCGGCCATTGCAAAGAGATATCAGTACCATAAACCACAGGATAATCGTTATTGTAGCTAACCATATAGTCTAAAGCTATAGAGCCCGAATTGTTATCGCCAAGGAATGTGCAATAATTACCGGCATAAACAGCTAGATAACCAACACCACCGAGGTAAGCCCAATCATAATATCCATTTTTAGAATGTAGATTACCGCTATAGTTATAATAGCTCAAACCTGCAGTATTATCATAATAGAATTTAAAGTCATAATTTTTTTCACCTTCGGGGAAAGCTACAGTGTAAGACTCATCATACGGGTCAAAAGAGATGGTAGTAGTACCCTTAACTTGAGTAGTTGGAGAAGTCCAGAAGCTGTAATCACAAGTTGTTGACTTAGTAGTTTCCCAAGTGTAAGTGTAAGTATAAGTTGTTTCGCTCAAATTATACAACCATGCCCAAGAAAGCTCGGCAGTTTTGTAAGTAAGAGTATAGGTGTGCTTTTCTTCATCAACAGTAGCAGAAATAGGATAAATAGCAGTACCCTTTGCAGTGTAACCTGCTTGCTGAGAAGTAGTCAAGCCCATATAATAGTAAACGCCGCCATAATCTAGTTTATAATCCATGATATAATCCGATTGATAAGGTTGATAAATCTTACCATCCTTATTAAACTTCAAGTCATAGCCTTCAGCACCAAGGAAATTATGGATGATGCGAGAACCGTCGGCAAATTCTTCCATAGTTGCAGCAACGCCTGTTTGAGCGGTAGCGCCATCGGTAAAAGAGCCTTTATATTTAGCAGTAGCTTCAGGAGCCGGCCATTGTAAAGTTAAATCGGTACCATAAACAACAGGCCAAGGACTATCCGCGCCCATATATTCCAAAGTTAAAGTACCGGCAGTATCATTACCTGTAAAACGGCTATAAAAACCGCCATAAACGCACAAGTAACCTATATCGCCAAGATAAGCATAAGCATATTGTCCATTAGTGGAAAATATGGAATCGTTGTAGTCATAGTAGCTTAAACCAGTTTCAGTAGCATACTTAAACTTAAAATCAACGGTGGTAGAATCTTTAGGGAACTTAACAGTATACACTTGAGAATTAGAATCATAAGAGATAGTGGTAACTCCCGTAAAGTGATTAGTAGGTGTAGTCCAGAAGCTATAAGCGCAACTGATGCTCTCGGCTGATAGATTCAAGCCGAACATGGTCAATAATAAAATAGATAGGGTAAAGATTTTTTTCATAGTCTAATCTTTTAGAAGTGTTGAAAAATATTTAAGAGATTTATTTTATCACGGTAAACTCATTTAGATTTTGCGCTAAATTTATAATGTTTTGAGAAAAAAAGCAAGAAAATAATAATATTTTAACTTAATAACTAGATAAAACGCCAATTTTTATCTAGAAAACCAATTAAATGTTATTCTAATAAATAACAAATAAATAAGGGTGAAAAGGTCAATAAAAGGCAATAAAAATGTGTTTTTTCGAAATTATTGGTTTATTATCGTGATTTTTACTAATTTTGCCGTATCAAAGAAGAATAATAACAATATCCATTGCAATGATAGACAAAATTAATACACTGAAGGCCGAAATCGAAGGGTTGTCAGCAAGCACAGCTGCCGAGGTAGAGGCTTTGAGAATAAAGTATTTAAGCAAAAAGGGCGAAGTATCTTTGCTCTTCAACGATTTTCGCACAGTACCCGCTGAGCAAAAAAAGCAAATCGGTCAAGAATTGAACATACTCAAGACCCTAGCGACCGAGAAGATAAACACTTTGCGCGAAGCCTTAGAGACAGCAGATAGCGGCGTTGAAGGCCTAGACTTGACACGTACAGCATCACCGCTACACATCGGCACACGTCATCCGTTGTCACTTGTGCGCGAAGAAATCATTGCCATTTTCCGTCGTTTGGGCTTCACAATAGCCGAAGGCCCTGAAATAGAAGATGATTGGCACGTATTTTCATCACTAAACTTCGCAGCAGATCACCCTGCGCGCGATATGCAAGACACATTCTTCATTCAACGTAACCCGGCCGACGTGTTGTTGCGTACACACACATCATCGGTACAAAGCCGCGTGATGGAAAAGACCCAACCACCCATCCGCATCATCTGCCCTGGACGTGTTTACCGCAACGAGGCAATCTCGGCGCGTGCTCACTGCTTCTTCCACCAAGTAGAAGCGCTCTACGTTGACAAGAACGTATCATTTGCCGACCTCAAGCAAACCCTATTATATTTTGCACAAGAGATGTTTGGTTCAGACACAAAAATTCGCTTGCGCCCAAGTTATTTCCCGTTCACCGAGCCATCAGCCGAAATGGATATCAGCTGTAACTTGTGTGGCGGTAAAGGTTGCTCATTCTGCAAAGGTTCAGGATGGGTTGAAATCTTGGGATGCGGAATGGTTGACCCCAACGTGCTCGAAGCATGTGGCATAGACAGCAAGGTATATAGCGGATTTGCACTCGGTATGGGTATCGAACGTATCACTAACTTGAAATATCAAGTTAAGGACTTGAGAATGTTCTCAGAAAACGACACCCGCTTCCTCGACGAATTCACATCAGCACGATAAAATTGTACATACGTCAGTATAGAGGTAGTCGGTTAGAGACTACCTCTATATTAAAACAATACCGGCGCCCCGCGACAAGCAATAGGGGCGTAATTTTTATAGAGTAATAAACATTTGTGGCACAGAGCGATGACAATCAAGCAGCGATATGAGCACGTGATAAAATGGTTTCAGCAGGAAATGCCCGTTGCAGAGACCGAGCTACACTATGACTCGGCGTTTCACTTGCTCGTTGCGGTGATATTGTCGGCGCAGTGCACTGACAAGCGTGTGAACATGATAACTCCGGCGCTGTTTGAGGCCTACCCTACCGCTGAGGATATGGCAAAAGCCTCATCAGAGGAGATATTCAGTTACATACGCAGTTGCTCTTACCCGAACAATAAGACAAAGTCGCTGATGGGGATGTCACGCAAGCTTGTAGAGGACTTTGGGGGCGTGGTTCCCGATGATTTGGACAAGCTGATGACGTTACCGGGAGTTGGGCGTAAGACGGCGAATGTGATGCTGGCGGTGGAATTTGCCAAGCCGGCAATAGCGGTTGACACACACGTGTTTCGCGTCAGCGACCGCCTGGGCTTGACAACAGGTTGCAAGACACCGCTACAAACCGAACAGACGCTCACCAAGCACATACCTGCCGAGCTGCTGTCAACAGCCCATCATTGGCTGATATTGCACGGGCGCTATGTGTGCAAAGCTCGTCGGCCCGACTGCCTCAACTGTGGCATCAGAGAAGCATGTAGATATTTCAATCAGACTAAATAGCCTCAAAAAAAAAGACAACTAAAATTCAACAATCGCTCCCAACATGGAACTATCATTTCTTTTTATAATCGAACTCATTGGTACAATTGCATTTGCAATCTCCGGAATAAGACTCGCAGCGCACAAGCACTTTGACTGGTTTGGCGCGTACGTAGTGGGCTTGGTAACAGCAATCGGCGGCGGTACATTGCGTGACCTATTGCTGGGATTACCGGTGTTCTGGATGCATTCGCCCATCTATATCGCAGTGACAGGCATCTCACTATTGGCGGTAATCATGTTCAAAAAGACGCTGATTGAGGGATTCCGCACACTATTCTTGTTTGACGCCATAGGATTGGCATTATTTGTGGTAATCGGCATTGAGAAGAGCCTTGCCAATGGATATGACATGTGGGTTGCCATCATCATGGGCTGCATCACAGGCGCATTTGGCGGCGTTGTGCGCGATATTCTCATCAATGACGAGCCATTGTTTTTCCGCAAAGAAATCTACGCTACAGCGTGCTTGGCAGGCGGTGTGGTTTATTGGATAGTCAACGCGATACCTCACGCCACAATACCGGCAGAAATAGCATGTGCGGCATCAGTGATTGTGCTCAGAGTACTTGCAAATCATTATCACTGGTCACTACCGATTCTCAAGGTAGACCACCATCCTAAAGACAAGAAATAAAGGAGAATAATAGGCATGAAACTAAACAGGGATTCAGCAGCGGTGCAGTTTGTAAAATATGGCATGGTGGGTGTTCTCAACACGCTGATAACGCTATTTGCCATATATGTGTGCAAATCTATCATCGGCATAAATCCGTTTGTTTCCAATGCGATAGGATATATATTGGGCGTTCTCAACTCGTTCATCTGGAACAAAACATGGGTGTTTCACACCAAGGGGCACGTGAGTAGCGAGGCCGTGAAATTTTTTGTAGGATTCGGAGTGTGCTATCTCATCCAACTATTTGTGGTGTGGGCACTTACGGTTCATTCGCCGTTGAAAGATGCACAATGGGACATCTACTCGTTCACGCTATCGGGATATGGCGTTGCAACAATCATAGGCAGCGTGGTTTATACCGTTGCCAACTTCATTTTTAACCGCCTGATAACGTTCAAGACACGCCACAAAACCGACTAGATAAACATCACATTGTAAATGGGAATATAGGTAATGCCGTTATCGGTGTAAATACTTCTCTCATTGGACAATACGAAGGCTTGCTTGACATTGTAATCCTTAACCGCCACAAATCGGTCTAAAGCGCTGTGGACGGTATAATCTTTACCCGACTTTATTTCCAAGGGGATAACTGACAGATTATCAACATCATCAATGAGGAAATCGACTTCGCCATTGTGCTTGTTGTCATAGTAATAGAGCTGATGATTGTGAGCACGCAATTCTTGAGCCACAACAGTCTCATATACAGCGCCTAAGTTCACACTATTAATGGTATTCATCACCGCCAAGATGTTTTCGCGGTAGTAAATACCCGACAGCAACCCGACGTCATTGAGATACAATTTGAGGAGGTTTTTCCCGCTGTTTTGAATCAAAGGGAAAGTGGGCTGACTGATGGCTTTTACTTCCAAAGCCACGCCTGAAGAGATGAGATATTCAAATTCCTCGACATAGTCAGAAGCACGTTTCCACGATTTATCTTCAATATCTTTAAAAACGATGCGTTTCTTCTTGTTCTCGAGATTAGATGGTATTAAGTCAAGGATTCGTCTGATTTTCAATTTCTTATCGCTAGTGTCTTCATACTTTGAGGCATCAATGCCATACATCAGCAAGATGTCAGACTGAATGGAGCGCACCGAGTGAATATTTGACGAGGAGAAGTAATCATCAACAGCTGCGGGAAGGCCTCCAACGAGGAGATATTGGCGAAAAAGATTCATCATTTTGTTGTGAATAGCTTCGGGCAAGGGCTTACGCGCCAAGAAATTAGAGCGCATGGTCGCAACAGCCGATTCATTGACTCCGCTTGCAATAATGAATTCCTCAAAGTCCATGGGATACATGTGTTCAATGTGGATACTACCCATTGGCAATGATGATGTATTTTTCAATGCAACACCGAGCATTGAACCGCTGGCAATGAATGTGAAACGTCTATCGGCATTTAGGAATTTCAATAAGGTCAACAGATGGTCATAAGCCTGAATTTCATCGATAAAGACTAACGTTGACTTGGCATCGCCGAGTTTATCACCCGCCACCATGCTAAGGGCTAAATAGAACTCATCGACAGTGCGGGCCGATTCAAAAACGCGGTCGCCGAGTTTATCAGCTTCCATGTTGATTTCCACATAATTAGGGAATAATTTTTGGCCCACCCAACGAATGATAAATGATTTACCAATCTGTCTGGCGCCATCGACAATTAATATGCGATTGGGCTCAGCGGTCAAATATTCTTCTATTTTATTAGCAATCTTTCTGAATAGCATGATGTTAGATATTAAAATTGAATGCACAAACATAGTAAAAAAAAACGAGAAAACTGCGTTTTCCTATAAAAAAGAGGTGATTTTACTGCGTTTTCCGTAAAAATGAGGGGTCAAAAAACTGCGTTTTCCTATAAACAGGGTGTAAATGTGCAAAAATCGGAAGTAAAGCACCGAGGAAGGGGTAAATCGAAAAAAACAGGTATTCAGTCGATTAAAATAAAAGATTGGTTCATTTGAAGAATAAATATTTTGAAAGTACAAAAAATAATATTAATTTTGGCAGAAAATAAGAAAGCAAATTCTAAACGCATGAAACAGATTCTTATGCCTGACAAAACTACGCCTTCTACCATCGTACACAATTAGCAACGATTGATGAAGCACACGTAATTTAGCCAATATAGAAATGTAATTCACAGCAACAATAGGACACGTTTTCAAAAGACAGAATTAAACCAATAACTATTTAATAACTAAAGTGTTAACCTAAAATCTCATGGAAGAAATGAAGGAAACATGCCTACATGACCGCCACGTCAAATTAGGAGCTCTAATGAGCCCGTTCGGTGGCTTTGATATGCCCATTCAATATGAAGGAATAGTTGAAGAACATAACGCTGTGCGCAAAGCAGTGGGAGTATTTGACGTAAGCCACATGGGCGAAGTACTAGTGAGCGGACCGGAGTCCGAGAAGTTTGTAAACTATATTTTCACCAATGACTTGACAGGTGCAGAGAATGGTAAAATATTCTATGGCATGATGTTACACCCCACCGGTGGTGTTGTTGATGATTTGCTGGTGTACAAACGCAATGACACAGAATTTTTCTTGGTAATCAATGCAGCAAACATCGACAAGGATGTGGCATGGATACAAGAAAATGCAGCAAAATTTGATGTCAAAGTTGACCATTTGAGCGACAGCTATGGAGAACTTGCCATTCAAGGCCCTGAAGCAGAAAAGACATTGAAAGACGTGCTCGGCATTGACGCCAGCGAACTTGGATTCTACACTTTTAAGGACATAACCATTGACGGCGAACCGGCAATCGTGAGCCGTACAGGCTACACCGGTGAAGACGGTTTTGAAGTGTATGCATCACCTGAAAAGACACAAATGTTGTGGGACAAGTTGATGGCAGCCGGAGTAGCTCCATGCGGACTCGGATGTCGCGACACATTGCGTTTTGAAGCAGGTTTGCCACTATACGGCGACGAATTGACCGACGAAATCACACCTATCGAGGGTGGACTCGGAATGTTTGTGAAGCTGGAAAAGCCCGACTTTATCGGTCGCGAAGTTGTAGCAGAGCAAAAAGCTAACGGCGTAACTCGCAAGGTAATAGGCCTTGAGGTTAACGGACAAGCCATACCACGTCACGGATATGACGTTCTCAATGAAAATGATGAAGTAATAGGCGCAATCACAACCGGATATCACAGCATCACACTCGACAAGAACTTGGCGATGGCGCTCATCGACGCTAAGTATGCCAAACTAGGTACGCCCATCAAGGTGAAGGTGCGCCGCAAGGTGTTCCCGGCAGTTGTAGTAAAGAAACGTTTCTACACACCTAACTATAAGAAATAATCAAAATAAACCACTAAATAACAACCATTTAAACAATAAACAATCATGAGCAAGACTTATTATTTACCATCTCACGAATATATCAAAGTTGACGGCGACTATGGTTATATCGGTATTTCAGAATTTGCAGCAAAGCAATTGGGTAACGTTGTGTATGTTGATATGCCCGAAGTTGGCGATGAAGTAGCAGCCGGCGAAGAATTTGGTGGCATCGAATCAGTAAAGGCAGCCAGCGACTTGTATTCACCTGCAAGCGGCGAAGTTGTTGAAGTAAACGAAGCACTTGAGGAAAATCCTCGTCTTGTAAATGAAAATCCATTGGAATATTGGATTATCAAGATTAAGCTTTCAGACCCTGCCGAGCTCGACGAACTTCTAGACGAAGCAGCATATAACGAACACTGTGCCAACGAACAACACTAAAGAATAAATGAGTCTACATCATTATTTTCCTCAAACTCCCGAGGATATCGCCGAAATGCTCGAATGTTGCGGAGCAAGCAGCCTGGAAGAGCTATACAGCGATGTGCCCGAGGAATTGAAATTGCACAAAGAATACAACCTTCCACAGTCGTTCAGCGAGAAGGAAGTGCGCGATTTCTTTGAAAAGTTAGGCGCAAAGAATCAACGCTTGACATGCTTTGCCGGTGCAGGTTATTATGACCACTATTCACCGTCAATCATTGGCAACTTGATATCACGTTCAGAATATCTGACCGCCTATACGCCATATCAACCTGAGATATCTCAAGGTACTCTGCAATATATCTTTGAATATCAGAGCATGATGACTACACTCACCGGCATGGAAGTGTCAAACGCATCAATGTATGACGGCGCGACAGCAACCGCAGAAGCCATGTTGATGGCAGTTGCAGCAGTACGTCGCAAAAACCGTGTGCTGATTTCAGAGACAGTCAACCCGGCAGTGCGTCGCGTTGTTGAGACCTATGCTCGTTACCACAAAATCAACTTGACAACAATACCTGCAGTTGACGGTGTAACATCATTTGACGCTGTCAAAGAAGCACTTGCAGCAGGCGATGTTGCAGGCGTAATCGTGGCAGTGCCAAACTATTACGGCATCATTGAGGACTATAGCGGATGGGCAGAAGCAATCCATGCGGCAAAAGGTCTTCTTATCATGAATTGCCAAGCATCGGCACTCGGCGTGCTCAAGACTCCGGGCGAATGGGGCGCAGATATCGCAGTGGGCGACGGCCAATCACTCGGTATACCGATGAGTTTCGGTGGTCCATCACTTGGTTTCATGTGTGCAACTAAAGCACTTATCCGCAAGATGCCGGGCCGTATCGTTGGCGCCACTACCGACGCTAAGGGACAGCGCGTGTTTGTGTTGACACTCCAAGCTCGCGAGCAACACATTCGCCGCGAAAAGGCTACCAGCAACATCTGTTCAAACCAAGGATTGATGACGCTTTATGTGTCAATCTATCTGTCAGTTATGGGCCCGAAAGGTCTCAAGGAAGTTAACGAATTGGGCTGTTCAGGCGCTCACTATCTAGCTGAAAAGCTTTGCGCAACAGGCAAGATGTCACTTCTTTACCCCGAAAAGCCATACCTCAACGAATTTGCCGTTAAATGCAATGTTGACGTTGACAAGCTTCAAGCAAAATGTGCTGAAGAAGGTATCTTGGCAGGTGTAAAAATTGATAACGACACATTGCTTCTCGCTGTTACCGAAATGCAGTCAGAAGAAGAAATCAATCGTTTCATCTCAATTGTAGAAAAGTTTTAACCTCTTAATATGAACTAAGTTATGAATAGAGAACTATACAACAAACTCATATTTGAGCACTCACACGCAGGTCGCAGAGGTTATAGCTTGCCACGCAATGCATTTAAGCCTCAACTGAGCAATCTACCCGCCGAATTGATGCGTCAATCAGCTTTGGACCTTCCCGAAGTTGACGAACCGACAATCGCTCGACACTATAACAACCAAAGTACCAATAACTTTGGTGTTGACACAGGTTTCTATCCTCTAGGTTCTTGTACAATGAAGTACAATCCTAAAATCAATGAGGAAGTTGCCGCTGCACCTTCAATTGCACGTTTGCACCCATTGCAACCGGCATCAACAATACAAGGCGCTCTTGAAATTTACTATACTCTACAAACATACCTCGCTGAACTGGGCGGAATGAGCGAATTTACACTCAATCCATTTGCAGGGGCTCACGGAGAGCTCACCGGATTGATGGTTATCCACGCTTATCACGACGCTAACGGCGACACCAAGCGCACAAAAGTTATCGTACCAAATTCAGCACACGGCACCAACCCTGCCAGTGCATCGGTAGCCGGCTTTGAAATCGTTGAAGTTCAAAGCCTTCCCGACGGCACGGTAGATGTTGAAGACCTTCGCTCAAAGCTCGATGACACAGTTGCAGCAATGATGATGACCAACCCTAACACCGTTGGTATGTTTGAAAAGCATATTCCTGAAATTGCTAAGCTCGTTCATGAAGCCGGCGGCTTGATGTACTATGATGGAGCAAACCTCAACCCGATGCTCGGCGTTGCACGTCCGGGTGACATGGGCTTTGACGTGATGCACATCAACTTGCACAAGACTTTCTCAACACCTCACGGAGGTGGCGGTCCAGGTGCAGGTCCTGTGGGAGTACGCAAAGGTTTGGAGAAATTCCTTCCAAATCCACACGTTTACAAGAAAGCTGACGGAACATTTGATGTTGAAATCAGAGAAGATGCGCTCGGTCGCATATCTACATGGCTTGGCAACTACAGCGTTGTTGTAAAGGCACTTGCTTATATCCTCACCCTCGGTGCTGAAGGTATAAAGATGGTGGGCCCGCTTGCAACACTTAACGCTAACTACATCATGCACAAGCTGATGGATGTCTATGAATTGCCAATTCCCGGTCCATGCAAACATGAGTTTGTATTTGACGGATTGAAAGATAAGTCAACAGGCTGCACAACATTGAACGTTGCAAAACGCTTGCTTGACCATGGATTCCACGCACCAACAATTTACTTCCCGCTTCTGTTCCACGAATCATTGATGATTGAGCCTACCGAATCGGAAAGCCGCGAAACACTCGACCGCTTCATTGAAGTAATGCGTGATATAGCTCGCGAAGCTTCAGAAACGCCTGATGTAGTGAAAGATGCGCCACACAACACTCCGGTAATCCATCCTGACGATACCGAAGCAGCATTGCACCCGATAGTAACATATCGCGAACTCCAAGCAAAATAAAGCATGATTGAAGTTGATGTAATCATAATAGGAGCCGGTCCCGGTGGCTACGAAACAGCCGCCGAGGTCGCTCATCTTGGAAAGAAAGTCGTGCTCATCGAGCGTGATGAACTGGGAGGCACATGCCTCAACCGCGGATGTATCCCGACAAAGTGTCTATGCCGTTCAGCCGAAGTCATCTCGACCATCAAGGAATCACAAGCCTTTGGTGTTCAAGTTGATGGCATCAGCTATGACTACGCTAAGGCGGTGGAACGCATGGGCGAGGTTGTTGGGCAACTGCGTGATGGCGTTGCATCAGTATTGAAGGGCGTTACCGTTGTCAAAGGCGAGGCAAAATTTGAGTCAAGCCATGTTGTTAGCGTTGGCGACGAGCAATACACAGCGCCACAAATCATCATCGCTACCGGTTCGGCACCTGCCATGCTTCCAATCGAAGGCGCAGAACTTGCAATCACAAGTGATGAGCTATTGAAGATGACCGAATTACCCAAGAGCATTGTCATCATTGGTGGCGGTGTGATAGGTATGGAATTTGCTTCAATACTCAACGCATTCGGTGTAGAAGTAACTGTTATCGAGTTTATGAAGGAAATTCTTCCTCCATTTGACAAAGATATCGCAAAACGCTTACGTTCAACGCTTTCACGTCGCGGTATCAACATTATTACCGGAGCAGGAGTTACCGCTCTTCATCCGGGCATAACCGTTGATTATCAAGGCAAAAAAGGCATCGAAAGTGTTCATGCCGATGTTGTAGTGATGGCAGTGGGACGTCGTCCGGTTGTACCTCAAGGCACTGCCGAAGCAGGAATTGAAGTGGGACGTCGCGGAGTGGTAACCAACGACAAACTGGAAACCACAGCAGCAGGCGTTTATGCCATCGGTGATGTGAATTGCCGTTGTATGCTTGCACACGCAGCCACAGCTCAAGGGCGCGTGGTTTTAGGCGAAGACATCGACTTGAGCGTGGTACCATCGGCAGTATTTACTTCACCCGAAGTTGCAATGGTGGGCCTCACAGAAGAGCAATGCAAGGAAAAAGGGCTAAACATCAAGGTCACCAAGGCAATGTTTGGAGGTAACGGAAAAGCGCTCGCAATGGGAGAAGGTCAAGGCCTGGTTAAGCTGATATGCGATGCCGATAACGGCAAAATCCTGGGATGCCACATCTTGGGCCCGCACGCTGCCGACCTCGTTCAAGAACCTGCAACAGTGATGGCTTCAGGGCTGAGTGTCAAAGCAATAGCGACCTCAATTCACGGCCACCCCACCCTCTCGGAAGTTGTGCTAAACGCAGCAATGCAATTTTAGTCAGAAAAAACACAATTTTTTGCAATATTATTCGTTTTTTAAATAGATGAGAAAACGAATAATATCAACCATAATGACAACCGCTATGGGATTATTTCTCACAGCGGTTGCTTTTTCAGAAGAAAGCATAAATTATGAGGCAGGAGTTATAACTAACGCTTCATCAGGAGATTATGCGCCATTCTACATCGGTTCTAACAACCATGGAGTAATCAACAGAAAAAACGACGTGCTACTTGACGTCAAAGCCTACAAGCCCCTCGAGAAGACAAAGCGTTTCAGCTATGGATATGGCGTTGAAGCCATTGGCGGATATGGAGCCAAGATGACCTACGAGCGCTACGATGCCACAACATCAACGTGGGGAACACACGACAACAAAGCAGCAAGCATTTGGCTACAACAAGCTTATATCGAAGCTAAATACCGTTGTCTTCACGCAAGCGTCGGGCTCAAAGAGCATGATTCAAAGATACTTAACAACGAATTATCATCGGGAGATCTTATTGAGAGCGGGAACTCACGCCCCATTCCCGAAGTTCGCGCCGGATTTATAGATTTTCAAGACATACCGCTGACCAATCATTGGGTACAAGTAGACGGAGAAATACTTTACGGCAAATTCACTGATAATGATTGGGTTATAGACCACCACAATCTCTATAACGACCACACGAACAATGGTAGCCTCTACACATACAAGCGCATTTATTTCCGCACAAATCCCGAGAAAAGATTTTCAGTCACAGTGGGAGCACAAATTGCCGGAATCTTTGGCGGTACAAACACGAAATACCAAAATGGCGCTATCACCGCAGTAGAAAAATATTCCACAAGTCTTAATACATTCTGGAAAATGTTTCTACCGACGCAATCAGGCAAAGAAGGGTTCTACGAAGGTAACACACTGGGGACCTTTGACTTGAAAGCCCGCTACACACTTCCAAACAACTCGCAACTATCGGGCTATTTCCAATGGCTGTGGGAAGACGGTTCAGGCATGGCCAAATGCAACGGTTGGGACGGTTTATGGGGCTTGGAATATGACTTCTGCAAAAAAGGCTTCATCAGCGGAGCAGTCATCGAGTACCTCGACTTTACCAATCAAAGCGGGCCAACACACTGGGCTACACACGACAATCCCGGCACTGACTTGAACTACGAGGCCACCGGCGGTGACGACTACTACAACAATGCGTTTTACAATCCTTATGCGCACTACGGAATGTCAATCGGTTCGCCGTTTCTCAAATCGCCATTCTACAATATGGACGGATATTCAGCATACGCCAACAACCGCACAAGAGGCATCCACGCAGCGATAAAAGGCGATATATCCAACGCGCTAAGCTACACGATTAAATTCTCTCATCAACAGGCATGGGGCTCAGGGCGCATACATTCAGCAAAATCGCTTGATAACACATCATTCATGGCAGAATTCAGATATGATGCCGACCACACATTCTGTCGCGGGCTGAAGCTAAAAGCGCAAATAGGCGCAGACCACGGCACACTGCGAGGCGATAACTTGGGATTCTTGCTAAGTGCGTCATATTCAGGAATTTTTAAACTCGGAAAGAAATGATTAAACAGATATTCATATTTTTGACAACCATCGTCGTGCTATCAAGTTGTACACACAATAACGGCGATATAGGCGTATATTTCGGCACATGGTCACTCGACAAAATAGAGATAAACGGCTCAGAAGATGCAGAATATGAGCCCCAATCATACACTTGGTCATTCCAAAACCAAACCATTCAAATAATGACCGTAAACGAGCGTCACGACTATTCGGCAACCATCGGCTCGTGGGAAGAAATTTCAGGCAAGACCTTGCGTCTCAATTTCAATCACAGCGACAACAACTACGAGGCAGGTTCAGGTCAATATTACATTCCCAATCAGCTCCACATTCCACAAAATGCGAGTACTGACCTCGACATAATCAGCCAAAGCAGCAAATCGCTGATACTGCAATATGTGAGCACCGAAGGCATAACTTACCGATACACATTGTCAAAAACTTGGTAGAAAGGCTGAATTTTAGACAATATAACCAATTTTATCGCAAAATAGGTTAACACTTTGGGTGAGATTATTTGTAATTTTGCTATCTCAAAAACGACAAAATATCATACATATTCATCTCACATAAATGAAGCGTAACGTTTACTTATTGGCGCTGGCAACACTAATGCTTGCGTCAGGCTGCAAAAGCACGCCTGAGGAACAGACAGAAACCATACACAGCGTATTGGTGGTTCAACCTCAACTTTCATCACAAGTTATAGCAAAAAGCTATTCAGGCGTTGTTCAAGAAAGCAAAACTATCAGTCTTGGATTCAAAACGGCAGGACAAATAAAAAAGACAATGGTCAAAGAAGGCGACTATGTCAAGCAAGGTCAATTGATAGCAATTCTTGATGATGTAGATTACCAATTGGCACTTAACGATGCTCAAATTCAATATGAGCAAATGGCTAATGAAAAGAAACGCCTTGACTATCTGCACTCAACCAATAATCTATCAGACAACGATTACGAGAAAAGCGTTGCCGGTCTTGAACGCCTCAAAGTTCAACTCCAAAACGCCAAAAACCGCATAAAATACACACGTCTATACGCCCCGACATCGGGATATGTGACCAAACTAAACTTTGAGAATGCCGAAATGGTTGATGCCGGAACTCCGGTAATCGAATTGATGGACAATTCATCACTCGAGGTGGTGGTTGACCTCCCGGCAGCTGCATACCGAAATCGTGAAGGCTTCATCGGCTATCACGGCAAAACAGCCGACGGCGAAACATTCTCACTCGCCCTTATCAACATTACCCCAAAAGTTGACAACACTCAACTTTACAGCATGAGACTCGCCGTGCCCGCGGCATCACGTTCACATCTCACTGCCGGTCAAAGCATTGAAGTAATCATTGACCGCAGCGACAAAAGCGATGCAAGCGAAAGCGAAGTTGCGACATACGAAATCCCCTTGCACTCAGTATTTTACAACGGAGAGCAACAACCATGTGTGTGGGTGCTGGGCAAAGATTCAACAGTCGTTGCAACACCCGTAACAATGGGTTCAACAACAGGCAAAGGAAATGTTGAAGTGAGCGGACTCAACGGTAGCGAAACAATCATACGCGCCGGCGTGAATTCGCTGAAAGCAGGAGAAAAAGTTAGAGTAATCGAAGACGGCAAGTCAACCAACGTAGGAAACTTATTATGAATCGTTTAGCCAAGTTTTTCATGAACCGCCCGACCTTGTTTTGGTCGTTAATGGCGGGCATATTGATATTGGGAGTCCTGTCGTTTGTGAGGATGCCCAAGCTGGAAGACCCTGCGGTAGCTGTGAAGCAAGCAATGGTCGTTGTGCCCTACCCCGGCGCAAGCGCGCACCAGGTAGAACTAGATGTGGCACAAGCAGTTGAGGACGAATTGCGCACACTCCCCGACGTGAAGAAAATCAAAACCGAGTGTCAAAACGGGATGGCGATGTTTACTGTCGAATTTCAAATGACAGTGCTCATCGAAGACCTTGAGCAACATTTTGACTTACTGCGACGCAAAGTTAGCGAGGCAGCAACAAAGCTTCCACAAGGGTGCTATTCGCCTATTGTAGTGGATGATATGATGGATGTATATGGCATATTCATAGGCATCACCGCCGATGGATATGACTACCCCGAGATGAACAAATATGCCAAATACATACGACGCGAATTACTTGATGTAAAAGGAGTTAAGCGCATCAATCTGGTTGGCAACCGCGACGAAGTTATCAACATCATCATTGACAAAGACCTCATTGCACGCAACGGCATGATACCCACCGAGATAATGATGGCATTGCAAGGTGCCAACAAAACAATTTCGGCAGGAAAATATGAAAGTGGAGATGATAGACTGTCAATCAGAGTTGACTCCAGCATAAAAGACGAGGACGACATTGCCAACATGATAATCAAAACCGTTGGTGGAAAGCAAGTTAGGCTCGGTGATATCGCTAAAATAGAGCGTACTTACTCAGAACCGCAACGCAACGGCTTCTTTGTTGACGGCAAGCCCGCGATAGCCATGTGTATTGCATTGGAAACCAGCGCAATCGTTCCTGACGTGGGCAAAGCAATTGATGAAAAACTGAGCAAAGTCATGGAAAATGTGCCCGTTGGCTTCAAAACCGAAAAGATATTCAACCAACCCGATAAAGTTACCGATGCAGTATCGGCATTTATGCTCAATCTGCTTGAATCAGTGTTGATTGTGATAATAATGCTTGTGTTCACGATGGGATTCCGCAGCGGTGTCATTATCGGATTTGGGTTGGTATTGACAGTGGCTGTTTCCTTCCCGATATTGCTGATGATGGGCACGACACTGCAACGCATTTCCTTGGGCGCATTTATCGTGGCAATGGGTATGCTTGTTGATAACGCCGTGGTAATCATGGACGGTATTCTCATAGACCGCCAACGAGGGCTACCGCAGTCAACCTACTTGTTCCGCATAGGTCAAAACACAGCATTACCACTACTCGGAGCTACAATAATTGCAGCCTCAACATTCTTGGCCAGCTATCTGTCACCCGACTCAACCGGTGAATATTCACGCGACTTGTTCTTGGTATTGTGTGTTAGTTTGCTCGCCAGCTGGGTATTAGCATTGACACAAGTGCCATTCTGCGCTAAATTGTGGCTTCCAAAACACGATAAAAAAGCTGATAACGGAGAGCCAAAACAAGTGATGAACTCACCGGCCCACCGTTTCATACGCAAAGTAACAACAGCCGTTATCAACCATAAAATCATATCTTCATTAACGGCATTCTTCATCTTGGCATTGTGCATGTATGGTGTCTCAAAAGTAAAGAACTTATTCTTCCCCGACTTTGACTATAAGCAATTTGTGGTTGAATGTTACTTCCCGTCACAAACCAACCCCGACGATGTGCGCGACCAATTGCTGGTAATGAGCGACACATTGAGCCACAACAAAGACATTGACCGCGTGGCAGTGAGCATGGGTGCAGCACCCGCCCACTACTGCTTGGTGAGACCGATGACCAACGGTGGAGACTGCTACGGCGAATTGATGGTCGACTGTAAAGACTACAACACAGTGATGAAGGTAATTCCGGGTGTTCGCAAGAAGCTCCGTGAAGAATATCCCGACGCATATATCCGCATACGCAAATACAATTTCTCAATCACCAGTTCACACACCGTCGAAGTGGAATTTGCAGGCCCCGACCCGGCAGTGTTGAGACAGTTGAGTGCAAAGGCAGAAGCAATTATGCGCAAATGCCCGTATGTAGACCCATATTCAGTGGAAAACAACTGGAAAGCGATGGGTAAGTCGGTGGTTGTGAACTACAACGAGAACGACGCTCAACGCGCCGGAATCAGCCGTAGCGATATAGGAAACGCTCTTAATGCTGCAGGTGACGGAATGACCGTGGGCGTACTCACAGACCAAGACAACATGGTGATGATAAATCTGCAAATGCGCAACGCCGACGGCTCACGCATTGAAGACCTCAACACCATCCCCGTGTGGAGCACATTGAACCTGAATGTTGACAACAGCGACATGATGGGGCTCATGACAGGCGCCACATCGGCCGATAAGCTCGAGGACAAGATGACCCGTTCAACACTCTTGAGCAGTGTCAGCGGTAAGACCTCAATCGGCACCGACGAACAAGTAATTTTGCGCTACAACGGACGCCGAGTGATTGAAGCCGAATGTGACCCCAACTTTAACATCGACGCAGCAACACCTGCCAAGGTTGTTCAAGAAATCACAGAAGACATCGAGAACATACCGCTCCCCGAGGGTTACTCAATGAGATGGGTAGGCGAAGGTGAAATACAAGGCGAAGCAATAGGCAACTTAATGGCCTACACGCCGGTAATCTTCATGTTGATACTCGTGGTATTGTTGCTACTGTTCAACAAGTGGAGAAAAGTGGTGATGATATTGCTGTGTGTACCGTTTGTATTTGTGGGAATCACGCCGGCGCTACTATTCACCAACACACCGTTCACGTTTATGGCCGTTCTAGGTATGCTCGGACTTGTGGGCATGATGATTAAGAATGCCATCGTGCTGGTAGACGAGATAACTCGCCTCATTGATGTTGAGAAGATGCACCCCTACAACGCAATCGTGACAGCAACAATATCACGTGTGCGCCCAGTGTTGATGGCATCATTGACAACTATTGTGGGTATGCTACCACTCTTGGGCGACCCGATGTATAAATCTATGGCACTGACAATTATGGGCGGACTCACAATGGGAACACTGGTAACACTAGTACTCCTCCCGCTATTCTATGCTTCATTCTTCCGCATTAAGAAACCAACTGAATAACAATGAAAAAGCTATATATAATCATACTAATGGCAGGCATGACAGCTCTAGGGCTGAATGCCGAGCCACTAAAATTGAGTCTTGAGAATTGTCGCGAGCGCGCACTTGCCACCAATGAAGACTTGCAGGAATCAGTAATTGAGACGCAAAAGTCACAGTTAAACAAGGAGATAGCCCGAAATGCGGCATTACCCACTGTTGACGGTACCGCAGTGCTTGAATATCTCACTCCCGACATGGAAATGGGGTCAATTGAGATGCAAATGCGTGGCGCTTATATTGCAGGACTTAGCCTGACACAGCCCATATACACCGGTGGCAAAATCACCGCAGGGAAGAAACTTGCAGCGATAGGATATGACGTAGCACGCAGCCAAGAGCGCTTGTCACGCATGGACGTGATTGTAAACGCTGACAACGCTTACTGGACACTTGTGGCCGTTGACGGCAAGGTAAATATGCTCAACAGCTATCTCGAGCAGATGGACTCACTTTACAACCAAACGGAGCGAGCATTGAAGGTGGGAATGGTAACGCGCAACGACTTGCTGAGAATTGAGGCTCGTCGCAGCGAAATAAAATACAATCTCAAGAAGGCAAACAACGGTAAAGAGCTGTGTCGCTTATCTTTATGCCGCATAATCGGTGTTGACGCAGAAACGCCACTCGAGCTCACCGACACAAAAATCAATGTTCAAGAGCCCGGAATACTGTCAAACGACATTTCAAATCGTCCCGAACTAGAGTTGCTAAACCTCTCAATTGACGCCAACAAGCAACAAGTGAAGATGGCAAAAGCCGACTATCTGCCGACCGTTGGCTTAAGCCTTGGTTACTTCAGATATGGCAACATCAAGACGGTCACCTCCTATCAACTTGAAGACGGCACTGCAGGGAAATATAGCAACACGACAAATGACGGCCTTGGACTCGCCATGCTTGCAGTGAAAATTCCCATTTTCAACTGGGGCACGACAGGGAAAAAGGTAAAGAAGGCTCAACTAGACTTGACAAAATCAGAACTCGACTTGTCAAAGAACCGCAGATTGCTCGATTTGCAGACACGCCAAGCAATCCTAAACGTCAGCGACGGGTATGAGATGGTAAAATCGGCCGAAATAGCGCTGACCCAAGCCGAAGAGAACTTGTCGAGCGTACAAGCGCGCTACAAAGTGGCAATGTGTCCGATAATCGACTTGCTTGACGCACAATCACAATGGCAGCAATCCAAGAGCAATCTCATTGAGGCACAAGCACAATACAAAATCTATCAAAGCGAATATTTACGCGCCACGGGACATCTCTAACGACGGCATATTTCATTTTGTGGAAGTTTTTCACTACTTTTGTAAGTCCAAAATTCCAACGAAGATGAAGATAGGTATTATTGTTGCAATGAGCAAGGAGTTGAATTTACTATTGCCATTGATTGAAGACTGTAAAGAATTAGTTATAAACGATATAACATTCCACGTGGGAACCCTGCGCGGACATGAGGTTGTTGCAATGCAGTGCGGGATAGGCAAAGTAAATTCGGCTATCGGCACATTGACAATGATAGAAAATTATCAGCCCCAATTGATGATAAACACAGGCGTTGCAGGCGGAGCCGGTGGCGAAGCAGGCATTCTTGACGTAGTTGTGGGAGAAAAAGTTGCTTATCACGATGTGTGGTGCGGACCGGGCACCGAATGGGGCGATGCAGCAGGCTGTCCCCGCTACTTTGAAGCGCCCATGTCAATCCTCAATCTCGATTGCATCAACAATAACAAGACCGTCAAAAAAGGCCTTATCGCATCGGGAGATATCTTTGTGTCACGCCCTGAAGAAGTTGAGCACATACGCTCAATCTATCCTGAAGTAATGGCTGTGGACATGGAATCAGCATCAATTGCCCAAGTGTGCTATTTGAAGAAAGTGCCGTTCTGCGCGATACGAGTAATCAGCGACACCCCGGGAGCCGAAGACAACATCTCACAATACGAGAATTTCTGGGAAGACGCACCACGTCACACCTTTGACATACTCACCCAAGTACTCCAAGCCCTATGAAAAAGATAGCAAGTTTCACGGTCAATCACCTTGATTTACTGAGAGGTATCTATGTTTCACGTCGCGATGTAACGCCATCGGGCGACGTAATCACAACGTTTGATGTGCGCATGACCGAGCCCAACCGCATGGAAGCGCTTGACGGAAAGGTGCTTCACACAATAGAGCACTTGGCAGCGACCTACTTGAGAAATCATGCCGAATGGTCATCAAAGATAGTTTATTGGGGACCAATGGGCTGCTGTACAGGTAATTACCTACTGGTAATGGGTGAATATGAATCGGCCGATGTTGTTGATTTGATGAAAGAGACCTTCAATTTCATAGCTGGCTATGAAGGAGACGTTCCCGGCGCAACAGCCAGAGACTGTGGCAATTACACATATATGGACCTAGCGGGAGCAAAGCGAGAAGCACGTCGCTATCTCGATGAAGTGCTCAACGTCATCAAGGAAGAAAACCTGGTATATCCGCAGTAACTACTTATAACATAGAGCGATGAAAGATATACAAGCGCGCAAAGGACGCTTCTACATCACCAGGCTCATCGAGGAGGGGGAACATGTTCATCAAGATTTCAAATTCTCCATATCGGATGCCCGCAAGATAGCGCACTCGATATCAGCGTTTGCCAACAATGACGGCGGGCGCTTGTTGATAGGCGTAAAGGACAACGGTGTAGTGGCCGGAGTGAGGAATGAAGAAGATATTTATGTTGTTGAGCAAGCAGCGACAATGTATTGCCGCCCGGCCCAACAAATTGAGTTTCAAGCATACAAAGTGGAAGATGGAGCAGTTGTAATCATAGCGACTGTCGCCAAGTCGGAGACACGACCGGTAGAAGCGCAAGAGGCCGACGGCCGTTGGCGCGCATATTATCGCGTGAAAGACGAGAACATAGTGTGCCACCCATTGATGGCCGAGGCATGGAAGCGCCAGCGAGACAACAGCCACATCTGTATGTCATTTACCGACACCGAGTCACGCTTGCTCAACGCCATTGACGACAGCGAGAGTGTAGACGTAGAAGAAGTGATGGTAAAGGCCCATGTGTCCAGAGGCATGGCCGAGGAAATGATAACAAATTTATGCTCGCTGGAAATACTGGAATTTCAATACATAAACGGGCGATTCAGGGTGGTAAAACCGGAGAAATAATCAAAAGTAATTAGATTTGAGGCAAAAAAAGGCTAATAATTACCATGTTTTAGGTATTTTGAGAGCCTTAAAAAGGTTGTAATTTTGCATCAGATAATTATACGAAATTTGTTTTACCAAACGCCCTGTCCGGGAGGCACAAATATCCCGGAGAAATGTATTCTATTTTACTTTTAACCACATAGATGCATCTCTATTGCTTTATACAATAAACGACAGTGAGCGCCATTTGCGAAAATAGCCCGCTGTCGATTTTGTTTTTTATGAAAGTCAGCTGATTGAAAAAACAAAATAAATGCTTAACTTTGTGCATAATCACCTATAATCTAAAGATTTATGATAAAAAGAGTCCTTACGATACTATGTTCAATCATCACGACAGTAGTACCAATTATCTCACAAAACACTGATTTACATCAATTTATCACAAGACAAGATACACATCAGCAATGCAAGGTCAGCCGTGCCGATGACGCAGGTAGCGTCCTAACATTCAGCGACATACGTGTAAATACAGCTTCGACAAGAAGTGTGCGAGCAAGGCTACAATCACCGGGAGCGATAGACGCTTCAGGCGAATATGTAATGACCTATAAAACGCTCATTTCCAGTGCGTATGATGGAGGATGCTCGGTAAAAATCTCAAAAAGCGGTAGTGACAGCATCGTTATTGAGAACTTCTACCAAGAGGGCACAAAAATCAAGGCAAAATATGATGAGAGCAGCGGAACGATAGCAATTCCGTCACAATTGGCCTACACATCAAGTGATTATGGAGAAATGGACTTGGCGGTCATCACATCAGATGCCCTCCCCGACCGCGATGCGACTATTCAAGGACAAGTAAACAGCGACGGGACAATTGAAATCAATAGCTGGTGGGCGATATTTGTAAGGAGCGGTGATTATGCAAATCGCTTTGTAACAGCCAACTATGAAACAATATTAGAAATTTCCAACGGGCGATTAAACTTTACTGCCTCAAACGGGTCTAAGCAATCATACAACGTCATTATAACTCAACCCTACCAAAACATTCTCAGCGTAAAAAACTTTGCAAACGGAGGTCTGTCCTGCGATATTGAGCTATACTCGGGCACGGCGGGCACCATAGCAACGCAAACTGCACTACAAAACAATTACGGCGACTGGAAGACAGTGGGAAATGTCACCGAACGCACTGATGGCATTACCTACGACAACTCAATAGCCGTTACCGTTGACTCCAATCGCCAACTATCATGGACAAACTGGTCAATGATAGCAACATACAACTCAAGCACTTACTATTATGGCCTGCTGACCAACACCACACTCACAACAACAAGCGACATACAACTGCCAACGGCAATATCTGCGGGATTTCAAGGCGACGGCACTCAAGCAAGCCCCTACCTCATCAATAACGCATCAGACTTGAGACTTCTCGCATCGACAGTCAATAACGCATCGGCCAACGGTAGCTCACCGTCAACTGAAGGGCGCGGAACGTACTACAAAATCACGGCGGATATAGACATGGGCGCATACCGATTTGAGCCAATCGGCATTGACGAGCTTCACCCGTTCAACGGCAACATTGACGGTGGCGGGCACACGATAAGCAACCTAAGCCTGATACAACCGACAGGTTACACGGGATTATTCGGGCGAGCAACCGACTACAGCACAATCGCCAACATCAAGATTGACGGCGCGAAAGTTGTCTCAACGAGCACCGTTGCCGGAATATTGGTGGCCTATACCGAGGGCGGAGTGAGCAATTGCCATGTGAGCAATTCCTACATATCCAACACAAAAGCCGGAGCCGGTTGTTTGGCATCATTGGTACAAACGATAACGGGGTGCAGCTCAACAAACAACACCGTTGTTGCTCAAGGCGGATTCGGCGCAGGAATAGCAGCACAGGTAGACGTAAAAATAGCTGATTGCCATGTGGAAGGCGCCAATATCGAGTGCTATGGCACATCATCAGCGTCACCAACCGGCGGACTTGTGGCAACGCTATACGGCGCGACGGCAAGTGATTGTAGCTTCAACGGCAAAATCAACGGCTCATATTCAGAGTACGGGATGCTAATAGGCGGAATAGCCGGAGCAGCATCAGACGGAGCAAAAATAGAGCGATGCATCAGCGCTGCTGAAATCAAAGGCAGCGGGGCGGAAGGCATGACCGGCGGGCTCGTGGGTAATCTCCACGGGACAATTGAGGACAGCCACTCGGCAGGCATAGTCAACGGCTTGTTGAGCAAGGCAACGGGAGGTTTGACGGGATATATTTCGACATATAAAAACGCAGAAGGCACGGTGTTCCAGTCAAGCATCAAAAACACGTTCACCACGGCGTATGTTCAAGCCTATACGCTGGCATACGACAAGACAACAGAAATGCGCGAGACACTGGGCGTAATCGGCACAGGCACAACGCCACAGCTTAGCAATGTGTACTATGACAGCCAAATTACCAACTTCGGTTCGGCAACGGGTGGCGCAACCACTGCCAAATTGACGTCAGCCAACGGGCCGGAAGGGTTCAGCAACGACACATGGACATTCAGCGAAGGATACTACCCCGCACTGCGCAACTTGTCAGGAAAGGGAATCAACGACTTGGCATCATCGGCAATTGTGATGGTCGAGAGTGACAATCTAGCGAGCGTCAAGACCGACGCAACATTAAATGCTGCAGGCGCAACAAAATTCATGCTCCGACTCAAAGGTAAAGACTCAGAGACCGGCGCGAACGCCAAAATCGCCAGCAATAAGCTCGTTCTCAATTCGATAGGACAAGATACGTTATCAATAATTAACGGCGAAATGTCTATTCATCTACCAATGAACATAGCACCGCTGCCATATTCAGGAAGTGGAACAGCCGACAGCCCGTTCTTGATAACTAACAAAGAAGACTTGGTAAATCTGGGGACGATGACCAATGTCGCCAAACAAACATTTGATAATGTGTATTTTAAAATAACAGCCGACATAGACCTCGAGAATAGCGAAGACTTCATGGGTATCTGTTCGCCATCGAGCACATCATCGTTCTGTTTTGGCGGAACAATTGATGGTGACGGGCACACAATCCACAACATGAACATCAACGGCATTGCGTGGACAACAGAGCCCGAAAACACTGATGACGGCATGGGAACGCCCTCGGCAAGCGGTAGCAAAAACTACATTGGATTTGTGGGCCGTCTGGGGACGAGCGGAAAGATTGCAAACCTCAACATCGCCAATGACTGCAAAGTGATTGGTTATCAATATCTCGGAGCAATTGTAGGTTACAATTACGGAACGATTGAAAACTGTCGCAACTATGCTGACGTCATCGGTTACAGCGGTTGGGTGTCAGGAATAATGGGTTACGGCACAGCGACATCGGTAGTGAGAAATTGCTACAACGCCGGAAATATCACGACTGGCTACATGAATGTGGGCGGAATCGCCGGATATAGCCTCGGAATTATTGAGAATTGCGCAAATGCCGGTAACATTGCAGCCAAAAGCATCTCAACCTTCCGCAAACCGGGAGCAACAACCATAGTTCATGCCGGCGGTATCGTGGGGAACGTTGGCGGTGCCATTATCACCGATGTAGTCAACGCGGGGACTGTAACAGCCGAATACAGCCAAGCAGGAGGCATTTCAGGGCTATTGGCTGCCAAATCAAGCTCATTGACAAGCGTGGGTGATAATTCAATTAAAAATGCCATCAACTACGGTCAAGTGTATAGCTCAAAGGCAAACCTCACCGGCGGCATTGCCGGAGGAAGCGGGACAACCGGAGAAGTTACCAATTGCTATTGGGATTCACAGACGCTTCCCATTTCGGGACTCGGTTCGGAGAGCCCTGCCGGCACCAATGGCGTAGGCACCACAGAGCTCACAGCGGGCACAGCGATTGAGGGATTTGACAGCGAGAAATGGCAATTTGACAACGGCAAATACCCGATTTTGAAGCAATTTGCCGATGAAACTAAGCTCAACGAGGCGCGCAACATCGTCATCAACTTGCCCGCCAATTCAAATGTCTATTCGCTCAAACAAGACGTAACATTACCTGACGGGATAAGCTACAAACTTGCAGACGGAAAAATATTCCAACTGAGCGACGGCAAATTGAAAGTACCTACAACAGTGAGCCAACTGAGCGTAGACACGCTATATGCCCAATTGGGCACATACAGCAAGCCAATACTGTTGAAGGCCATCCCGGCAGTTGCACTCAACGGAGACGGCACAAAACAGAATCCATATCAGCTATCCACAGCCCAAGATTGGAACACATTGGCAAAACATATCGCGGACAATAACGACGAACTGGCCGGCTCATACATCATCGTCATGAATGATATTGACTTTAACGGCACAACGTTCAGCCCTATTGCCGCCGACGGGCTCAACTACTTCCAAGCAAGCCTTGACGGCAACGGCAAGACAATTAAAGGCATCAGCTACACAGCGAGCGACGGCTACAGCGGATGCTTTGGAATCATCGGCAAACTCGGAGAAGTAAAGAATCTCACCCTTGAGGGCAGCGTGAGCGGTAGTTATCTTGACTTAGGCGGCTGGGTAGGGAAACTCTACGGCACGCTGGAAGGCTGCGTCAATAAACTTGCGGTGACGAGCAGTAGAGCGAGAGTTGGAGGATTTGCAGCGCGCACCTATAGCGGTTCCAAGCTGATAAATTGTGTCAATCGCGGTAAAATCAGCGGTTCGGCCGAGAGCATTGGCGGCGTTGTTGCATACGCCGAAGAAGGGTCATACTTTGAGAAGTGTGGCAATGAAGGAGAGATATACAATTCAGGCACAGGCAACCGCACGGCAGGCTTGGTGGCAATCTCCATGCCGTCGACATATATCTCATGCTATAACAGCGGCAAAATAAGCCTCGCCAAACCTGAGGAAACTACCATTGTATCAGGTCTAATAGGACTCGCAAACGGTAGCGCCAACTGCGGTGAATTTACACTCAAAGACTGCGTAAACAATAGCGACATCAGTTGCGTGTCAAGCGCAGCAGGGCTTGTGGCCTCAGTGAGCACGGTTGAAGGTTATAGCCGATTAAAATTGACAAAGTGTATCAATAACGGCAACATATCGACCACATCAACGACCGAGCAATACACCCCAACTGCAGGACTTCTAGCCTACACTGCACCGGGCACAACTCTGAGCGAGTGTGTAAACAACGGCGAAATCACATCGGAATGTAATGGATTTTGCGGAGGACTGGTGGGAATGTCGGCAATTATGCCCACCGAAGCCAATCCGGTGTTAATCACAGGATGCATCAATAACGGCAAAATTTCGACAAAATATGGGCCGGCAGCCGGTATAACCGCAATGACCGGGCCGTACACCACGGTTGAGAAATGCTACAATGAAGGAGCTGTTACAGGCGGACAACTTGTTGGCGGAATCGTGGGCTATTTCAGCGGCTCACACAGCGCGTTGACGGAATCATGGAATATTGCACCGATAGAGTGCACGCTCAACAGTGTGGGCGGCCTTGTGGGCGGTGCCAACATCAATGATGCGCAATTCAGTGACTCATGGAATTCAGGAGCAGTAACTTGCAGCAACACCATAGGCGGGACCGAGTCAACGAGCGGATATGCCGTTGGCGGTCTTGTAGGCATCATGGCAGGGAAAATCCAGCGTTGCTATAATGTGGGAGCTGTAACAGGATATAGCAAAGTGGGCGGACTCGTGGGAATGCCCATCGTTAATCGCACGAGCATATACGATAGTTATAATGCGGGGGTAATCACCGCACCCGCCGACACTTGTGGAGGTATAATCGGAGTAAATCCTGGATATTACAAAGTGTGGGGCGCAAACAATGTTGTTTCAAACACATACTATGTGGGCGATGCGGTAACGACAAATCTTGCATCGGTGGGCACAGCCATCACTAAAGCCGAGCTGTGCAAGACAAAAATGGGAGATGGATGGACAACAACCGATGATTATACGCTACCCATAACCGAGACATTTGCCAATGATGATGCGACTGCAGTGTATGCCGTAATGATAATTCCATCAGATGACGAAAGCGGAGCGACAATCACGAAGCCGTTCCACGTGGGCACACATGGTGGAGTGACGTGGAGCTCAGAGAACAGCGCATTGACCATCGACGGCCAAAATGTGACGTTCAATGCGAACTATAAAGGCAGTATCATCATGAAAGCGACAGCGGGTAAATATTCGAGGACGGAAGCCATTGAAGTCGATGCCACAACGTCGCTGCAAGACGCCATTATTGATAGCGAAAACGGTGATGGCAATTGCTACAACTTGCAAGGCGTGCGCGTAAATGCAAATTCGCTCACACCGGGCATCTATATCATCAACGGCAAGAAAGTGATGGTGAAATAAGATAT